>SMYC01000222.1 GCA_004356105.1 Acidobacteriota bacterium
CCGGGTTTCACGTCATCGAGGTGCCTTTGGACGCGCTCGCGTCCGGCCGATTTCATGGCCCGAGCGTCGACGCGACCCCCGCGGACTTGGAGGTCGAAAAGACACTTCACGGTCAAAGGCATGGTGTTCTTCCTCGTGGCGCGGTGGCGCGCGTACTTCGCGCTCTTGCTCGCGTGGATGGGGTTCAACTCGATGGCGCCCCTGTGCGGATTTCGGGGGAGGCGATCGCCCCTTCCGTTGTCGTCGAGGATGTGCCCGGTGGCTTCAAGCTGCGTCTCGGGTCGCGTGGCATTCTCGGGGAACCTGTCGTTCTTGCGGACGGTGTGCTTCATCCGGCGGCGGAGCCGTCGCTCTCGGGTCGTGAGCGCCGTGAGCTCGAAGAGGGACGTGTCTTTCGGGCGGACGAGCTTGGTGAGCTCGTCGGCGTGGTACTGCCCTCGTTGAAGAACCGCGTGACGCTCGACATCCGCACGAAGAAGCTCCCGACGGCGGTGCGCGCACGTCCGCGGATGTCACTCGTCTGCAAACGCGATGGAGACCATCTCTACTTGCTTCCCGGCATCGTCTACGGCGATCCGCCGACGGGGCGCGTCGATGGCGAGCGGCTCGTGGCGCTTGGCGGTGACGTCCCCATTCGCGACCTCGAGGCCGAACGTGCGCTCGCGGAGAGATTTCACCACGAGCTCGGTCTGAAAGTAGGGCGCGCCGAGGAGCTCGATACCGAGACCGCCATCGAAATGGCGCAAACCCTCGAACGGTTCGACGGTCACATCGAAGGCAACGGGCTCGCCGCCTTTCGTTTGCACCCAGCGCTTACCGCCGAGCTCTCGGCGGAGAACGACCGCTTCGACATCCGTTTTGGAAACGCCGATCCAAAGGCTGTTCTGCGCGCTTGGCGCGACGGTGCTTCACTGGTCCCGCTCCGCGACGGAGGGTTCGCGCCTCTTCCGGTCGATTGGCTCGAGCAATATGGGGACGCGGTCGCGGACTTGCTCGCGGCGAAAGAAGCGAGGGGTGAGCTTCCGCGCGCCGCGCTGCCGGACCTCGCGCGCCTCTGCGACGACCTAGGCGCACCGCCGCCTCCGGGCTTCGATGCGCTTCGGAAAGTCGTCGAGGATTTCGACGGGCTTCCCGAAGCGTCCATGCCGGAAGCGCTGCGAGAGCAGCTTCGTGACTACCAGAGGGGCGGGGCAAACTGGCTCGCTTTCTTGCGGGAGAGAGGCTTCGGTGCGCTCCTCGCGGACGACATGGGGCTCGGCAAGACCGTCCAGGCTTTGAGCGTTCTCACCGGTCGATGCCTGGTGGTGGCGCCGACGAGCGTGCTACGCAACTGGGTCGACGAGGCGGCGCGTTTCCGCTCCGACCTCTCCGTGTGTCTCTTCCATGGCCCGTCCCGAGAGCTAGACGCGAGCGCGGGCCTCACCGTTACGAGCCACGCGCTCTTGCGCCTCGATCGCGAGCGTCTCAGCTCCGTCAAATGGGACACGGTCATCATCGATGAAGGCCAAGCGATCCGTAACCCGGATACGGAGCTCGCCCGCGCTGCTTATGGCCTCGACGCGCGCTTCCGCGTCAGCTTGACGGGAACGCCTATTGAGAACCGGCTCGTCGATTTGTGGAGCCAGCTCCACTTTCTCAATCCTGGGCTTCTCGGAGGGCTATCCGACTTCGAAGAACGGTATGTGCGCCCGGTCGAACGCGGCGAGGCCGAGCCTCTCGCACGGCTGCGCGAGCGCATTCGCCCTTTCTTCTTGCGCCGTCTCAAGAGCGAAGTCGCGCCCGAGCTTCCGCCACGCACCGAGATCACGCTGCACGCGGAGCTCAGCGAAGGCGAACGCAAAGTCTATGAGGCCGTTCGCCTCGCGGCGCGCCGTGATGTTCTCTCTGCGCTCGGAAAGAAGGGGAACGTGCTCGCGGCTCTCGAAGCGCTTCTACGGCTGCGACAGGCTGCGTGCCATCCCGCGCTCGTTCCGGGACAAGAAGCGACGACTTCTGCCAAAACCGAGCTCCTCGTCGAAACGCTCGAGACGGCGGCGGCTGAAGGGCACAAGGCGCTCGTGTTCTCTCAGTGGACTTCGATGCTCGATTTGCTCGAGCCGCATATGAGAGCGCATGGTTTTTCCTATGTGCGGCTCGACGGCTCGACGCGGGATCGTGGAGCCGTCGTGGACCGGTTTCAGAACGAGGACGCCGTCTCGGTTTTTCTCATTTCTCTCAAGGCGGGAGGCGTCGGACTGAACCTGACCGCTGCCGATCACGTGTTTCTCTTCGACCCGTGGTGGAATCCGGCCGTCGAGCAGCAAGCGTTCGACCGCGCGCACCGGATAGGGCAGGACAAACCCGTTTTCGTCCATCGTCTCGTGGCTTCGAATACCGTGGAAGAGCGCATCCTCGAGCTTCAAAAAGAGAAGCGCTCGCTCGCGGAAATGGCCGCGGGCTCTCAGGCTGCGTCTCTGACCAAAGACGATCTGCTGCGACTCATCGAAGCGTAGAATAGAAGACCTATGAAGCTCGACAGCCAGCGCCACCTCTTTGACATCCCCGATGACATCACTTACTTGAACTGCGGCTATATGTCGCCCCTGATGCATGCTGTGCGGGATGCGGGCGTCGTCGGGCTGACGCGCAAATGCCATCCGTGGATGATCTCGCCCCGCGATTTCTACACCGGGTCGGACGCTCTCAGGGACGCGTTCGCGTCGCTCGTGCACGCCGAGCCTGAAGACATCGCCATCGAGCCGTCCGCGAGCTACGGGATGTCCACGGCCGCCAAGAATCTCCCACTCTCGAAAGGGCAGAGTGTCATCGTTGTCGAGGACCAGTTCCCATCGCACGTCTATCCTTGGCGGGAGCGCGCCAAGGAAGTCGGCGCCGAGGTCCGCACGCTAAAGCGGCCGATGGACGACGATTGGAACGAGACCGTGCTCGCGGCCATCGACAGCACGACAGCTGTTCTGGCGATCCCTCAATGTCACTGGACGGATGGCGGCTTGTTCGACCTCGAACGTCTGTCTTCCGTTTGCCGCGAGAAGGGCATCGGGCTCGCTCTCGACGTGACGCAGTCCGCCGGGGCCTATCCCATCGACGTTCGAACCATAAAGCCTGACTTCATGACCGCCGCAACCTACAAATGGCTCATGGGTCCGTACTCGCTCGGCCTGCTCTATGTCTCGAAGCGTTGGCAAGAAGAAGGTCGGCCCATCGAGCACAATTGGATCCACCGCAAGAACTCGGAGAACTTCGCACGGCTCGTCGACTACGAGGATGAGTACGAGTCCGGCGCCGTGCGCTTCGACGTCGGCGAGCGGTCGAATTTCGCGCTCGTTCCCGCGGCCGAGGCGGGAATTCGGCAGATCCTCGAATGGGGTGTCGAGAACGTCGCCGAGACGCTTTCTGGCTTGACGGAAACGATCGCCGAGCGGGCGCGTGCCCTGGGGCTCGACTCCGTGCCGGCGGATAAACGCGCGAGCCACTATCTCGGCTTGAAGATGGACGGAGGCCTCCCGGCGGATCTGTTGGCCAAGCTTGCCGCGCGCCGCGTTTATGTGAGCGTGCGCGGCGCTTCGATTCGGGTGACGCCGAATGTCTTCAATGACGCACGCGACGCGGATCGTTTGTTGGCCGCGCTCGAAGAGGTCTTGTAAGATATCGTTCATCCGATGAAGGTCTATCTCGACGCGGTCCGTAAAGTGCTCGAGACTGGCACGCGCAAGGAAAATCGTACCGGGGTCGATACGCTCGCGACGTTCAACATTAATTATGCGATCGATCTCGCCGAAGGTTTCCCGCTCCTGACGACGAAGAAGATCTCGTGGAAGAACATTGTCGTCGAGAACTTGTGGTTTCTATCGGGCGACCGCCATATCGGGCTTTTGAAGAAACATGGCTGCAAGTTCTGGGATCCTTGGGCGGATGAAGAAGGCCGCGTGCCGAGCGCCTACGGCAATTTCTGGCGTCATTTTCCCGTGCACGAATCGGGGGAGGCCCGCTTCAACGACCAAATCGCGTGGGTCCTCGCAGAGCTCGAGCGAAACCCGATGTCGCGCCGCCTCGTCGTCTCCGCCTGGGCGCCTGAAAACGCTCAGACGAGCCAACTCCCGCCCTGCCACTGCCTCTTCATGTTCAACGTGCAGAATCACACGGACGGCGAGCCCCGGCTCAATCTTCACCTCACGCAGCGAAGCTGCGATATCGGGCTCGGCATCCCCTACAACATCGCCGGCTACAGCTTTCTCCTCGAGCTCTTCTCGCACTTCACCGGAATTCGCCCCGGCCTTTTCGGCCACTCGCTCGTCGACGCCCACATCTACACCGCGAAAGTGGACGGCTCGATGGCTGAGTACGACCACGTTCCCGGCCTGCAAGAGCAACTGACGCGCGAGCCGCGCTCTTTGCCAAGACTACGGATCTCACCGGACTTACGCTCGCTCGCCGACATCGAGGCGCTGCTTCACGAAGACACCGATACCGTGATGCGCCATTTCGAGCTGGACGGCTACGACCCGCATCCCGCCATCAGATTCAAGGTGGCTGTTTGAGCCAGGTCCACGGCCGCGGAATCATCGCCGCCGTTTCCTCCGAAGGCGTCATCGGCGTGGATGGTCGCATTCCGTGGCGTTATTCGGAGGACTTCAAAAGGTTCAAACGGCTCACGCTCGGAAGCACGATCATTATGGGTCGCCTCACGTGGGAGTCGCTCCCAAAGAAACCGCTCGTGGACCGCCGTAATGTCGTGATCACGCGACGCCAAATCGACGGTGTCGAGTGCTTTCCCGATATCGCTTCGGCTCTCGCGACTTGCGAGGGCGATGTCTGGTTCATCGGAGGTGCACGCATCTACGAAGACGCGATGCGTTTTGCCGACTTCATCGACTTGACCTATGTGCCCGACCGCGTCGAGGCGCCGGGCGCGGTCTACTTTCCCGAGATCGATGAGGCGATCTGGGAAGCGGGGCGGCTCGAGCCCGATCCCGAGAACCATCAATTGAAGCGCCGCGTCTATCGCCGCAGAAAGAGAGATTCAAGTGAGTGAGAGTGATTCGAAACACACGCTCGTGACGAGCGAGGACCTTCCGAGCCCTCTCGGACCTTACTCCGCGGGCGTTACCCTCGGCGATCTCATCTTCGTTTCCGGCCAGGGCGCTGTCGACCCCAAGACCGGCGAGCTTGCGGGACCCGACGTGGCGTCCCAGACGGAGCAAGTGTTCAAGAACATCGAGACCATCTTGAAGGCGGCCGGCTCCGACTTGAAGCACATTCTGCGCTGCGGCGTGTTCCTCGCCGATATCGATGAGTTTTCGAGAATGAACGCCGTCTACGAGCGCATGATGGATGGGCACAAACCGGCACGTACGACCGTCCAGGCCGGTGCGCTTCCGATGAAGGGTCTGCGCGTGGAAATCGACGCCATCGCCTACAAGAAGTAGTCGTCTGCTAGACCGGTAGAAACTCACACAACACATCCGTACAACTTCGGTACATGCCCGTGTAGGAGGTCCCATCGGAGACCAGGACAACCCGGATGCCCCCCCCGGCGGGGCTTCGAAGGGCTCGACTGCCGCGACATGGATGCCTCGATATCCGCGTCTCGAGGACGCGTTTCGGCTAGCGAGGAACGATCGCGACCACCCAAATGCGTTGCCAAACCACGCAATCGCGTCGTATAAACACGCATTGTGGACCTCTTGCCCGGAATCCTCTCATCACGTGTTCGAGCGGAGATCTTCCGGTTGCTCTTCGGCTCGAAGAAATAGCCGAGTACCGGACGAAGATCGGACTTCTAGCGTGGCACTCA
>SMYC01000223.1 GCA_004356105.1 Acidobacteriota bacterium
ATTGAAAACCTTGCTTTACGGCAACAGGTTGTTGCTGCGCTCAAGAAGGAGCGACCCCGGCCTCCCCTCGACGACGCGGACCGCGCGTTCTGGGTGGCGCTCCGCCAATCGTGGCCCGGGTGGGCTAGTCGCTTGGTCATCTGATGCCGACTCCGGTCACCGCGACCAACACTCGGCGTTTGCCGAGACGTCCGCGGAGGTAAGGGTAAGAAGCGTGGGCGCCGCGCTCAACGCCGGTCAGCTCGCTCTCGGTCGAGATGATTTCCGACGGCATCGCGCCGAGTATCAGCTTCAGCGGCATCGATGAGCCCCTCTTTTTCTTGCGGCGTCAAAAAAGCGACCTCGACCGTGTTTCGCTGAGCCCGCTGCACGTGCTCTTTCGAAAGACCCGCCCGAGGTGCTGCGACCTCGAGCTCGTAATCGAGAACCTGGTCCAGCTAGCGGATATGGTCTGCGGAAGCGTTTACCGTTCGATGTTGACAGGAAAGAAGGATCAACACGTCTACAGAGCAATCGTTGAGGAGAAGGCGCTCGAAAGGATTCGAATCTGGCCCTAATAGAAACTGGCCCGCCACCTAGCCCGGAGGGCAAGCTGCCAATGGCAACGGTTCGGTGATCGGGCCGCTTCCTAAGGCAGAATAATTCAACCGGCTTGGGTCCACAAACGTAGGAGCCCACACTCTTGATTCGATCGTGCGGCCCGCCTTTGGTGAAACGGGACGGCGCCCCCTTCTCGAGTCCCGGTCAACGAATTGTCTTGGGCGCCTCGCGGTCCGGCGGAAGAAGGCTCACGAACGGATAAGCCTGGCGCCGGCGATCGAAGTCCTCGCGCGCCGCTTCAGCAATGGAAGGGTCGAGAAAAACATCGACGGCGGATGCCGCCATGGCTTTCGCGGCCACGAGCAGGCCCTTTTCGCCGATCGACGTGCCTGTACACGCGACGATTTGCCAGGAATGCCCGGGCGAGCCATAGGCATAGGTCGCGACCGTCAGCCGTCCCACTGGAACCCGCCACGAAACGTCACCGACATCGGTCGAAGCGAGGCCTTGCCCAGGTTCATCGGTCAACGGCTCGAGTGTTTCGGAGAGCGCTACCTCGTGCTCCATTCCCCCGCTCTCCTGCACCGCGCGCGCAAAGGCTTTTTCCTCGTCGGTGAACTTGGGCGGGCCGATGTGCTCGAGGTTCTTGTAGATGAGCTCTGAGAGCGGCCGGTTGGGCAGCACTTCGTGATTATCGCTATCGACCTGAAGCTCCCAACTCGTTCCCGTCATGAGCGCGGCGCCTTCAGCGATCTTCTTCAGCCGCTCGAAATAATCCTCGACGTCGTAGTGTTTGTTGGCGCGCAAGTAGTACCAGACCTCCGCCTCGGGGGGCACGACGTTTGGCTGGTCGCCGCCATGGGTAATGACGTAGTGGATGCGCGTGTCCGGTTTCACGTGCTCGCGCAAATAGTTTGCGCCGATATTCATGAGCTCAACGGCGTCGAGAGCGCTCCGCCCTTGATGCGGCGAAGTGGAGGAGTGCGCGGGAAGGCCATGAAAGCGAAACTTCATGCTCGTGAGCGCCTTGGTATAGGCGAAGCTCACCTGAGTCTTGTCGTTGGCATGCCATGAGAAGATGACGTCGACATCGTCGAAGAGCCCGTCGCGAAGCATGAACGTTTTGCCGATACCCGTTTCTTCAGCCGGTGTGCCATAGAGGCGGATGGTCCCGCTCCCGCCTTCGGCGAGGAATTGCTTGGCCGCGATGGCGGCACCCGTAGAAGCGGTCGCGAAAACACTGTGCCCGCAACCGTGGCCGGCCTTCACTTCATCACGAGCGACCCGCTCGGTCGCGGCCTGCTGAGAGAGACCGGGAAGCGCGTCATACTCGGCCAGAATGCCGATGATGGGACGCCCGGAGCCGTAGCTTGCCACGAAGGCCGTTGGCATGTTGGCGACCCCGGATTCGATCGTGAACCCGTTCGCGCGCAAAACGTCTTGAAGCGCTGCCGCCGAACGGGTCTCTTCGAGGCCAATCTCCGCAAAGGACCAAATGTCGTGATTGAGCTCGCCGAGATCCGCGGCATGCTCTTCCACCCACTCGATTGCTGTCGCTTTGTCGGGTGTGGCAGGGGCCGTCCAGACCGGCCAGAACAGACTGACCAGAAGTAGAAACGAGAACCGAAGGCAGAGCTTTTTCATGGCGTTAGACTCCCGCCGCGCATCGTAGTAGATGTTGACCAAGGAGCCAACCCTCGAACGATTCCGACGATTCCGAACGTTCACCTAGCGAGCGAGCTCAGTGCCAGTTGGGAGCGGCATCGCTAGTTGTCCATGGGTAGCAAACGTCTGAGCTCTTCGGTCCAGTTGAGGACCAGGCGGATAGGCGTGGCGGAGACCTGCCCCACGGTAACCATCACGAAGGTCTGACCGTCCGGTGCGACGCCCCAATGTTGGTCTGTACCGCCACTGTCATATCGGCCCTCGAACAATACTACAGGGGTTCCAGCGGAGAAATCTGGAGCCAGTCTAGTCGGGACGGAGAGCACTTCGTCGCCGCGTCGGTAGAAGAGCTCGCTCCCGTCACCGGACCATAAAGGTTCACCTCCACCATCCCGTGACACAAGCCACTTACCCGGGCCATCGACCGCGCGAACATAGACTTCGGGTCGACCCGACTCCACGGAGACATAGGCCACGTAACGCCCGTCGGGAGAGAACTGCGGCCAGTAGCTTTCCCCAAATTCGTCGCGGAGCACAAAGAAATCGCTTCCGTCGGGCGAAGCAAGGACGAAATTTGCGCGGTCTTTGCCTCTCATCACCTGAAACGCGACGAGCTCACCGTCCGGCGAGATGGACCATGGAATGAAAGAAGGAAAGCTCAAGTCCTGGCCGAGCGGGGCAAGAGTGCCGCTACCGTCGGCCTCGACCCAAAATGGCCGATACGAGCCATCGCGAGCAACGCGGATTAACGCCAAACGTGAGCTATCCGGAGACCACGTCGGCGCTAGACCCTGGTCAAACGTCAAGCGAGTCGTTGTCCCCCGTGTGAGGTCGAAAGCCCAGATGTCGGTCTCCGCGCCTTTCCTGACTTCGGCTGCGATGCGTCGACCGTCGGGAGAGAATCTCGGGTGTTGGTACAGGCCCGGTTCCTTCGTTAGAGGAAATGCTTTGCCTTTCCTATCGACGAGCACGAGCTGGTTTTCAGCGATGTCACCGGGAACATAGGCGAGGGAGCCGTCCGCAGATGTCGTGAACACCGCGAGCCCGAGAGTCGACGTCAACAGGCCATCCAAGACCGGCAACGGGTTGCCCCGCATTTCACCCCGGTCCGGATCGAACGCTGCGGCCATGAGCGTTCCGGCCCGCCCGAACACAATGATGCCCGCGCCGAGGTACCGCGCTCCCGTGGCGTTGTCTAGACCGACCACGTCCCTTGATGACCCGGTATCCATCGAAAGAAGAGCCGTACGGTGACCACTGTCGCTGCCGATTGTGAATAACACGTCGCCGCTTGGGATAGATCGAACAGGCAGCACGCGGAAGCTACGACGAATCAGGCCGAGCTGGCTCTCGAAACGTACACGAAACCCCAAGGGTCATGAGGGTATACGGGGCTCTACGGAATCGAGGTTCTCCGGACGGAGTGAGACCTCACTCGGTTCGCAGCGCTTTTATCGGGTCGAGGCTTGCCGCACGCCGGGCCGGGAGAAGTGCTGCGATGAAGCCGGTGACGAGCAGCACGCCGGAAATCGTTCCGAACGTAGCGATGTCGGTCGGCGCGACTTCGTACAGCAGCGTCGTCATGAAGCGAGTGAGTGCTATGGCCGCTCCCCATCCAATGGCGAGTCCCAGGCCGACGAGCCCGGCTGCCTGGCGCAGCACGAGCTTTACGATGTTGCCCGAGCGAGCGCCGAGCGCCATCCGCAACCCAATCTCGCCCGTGCGCGTGCTGACGGAATAAGAGAGCACGCCGTAAACGCCGAGCGCGGCCAGCCCGAGTGCCAGCATGGCAAACCCACCGAGCACGGCAAGGTTGAACTCCGGGAGCGCGGTGGCGCCGCGGACGAGCTCGTCGAGGCTCCGAATCGCGAAGGGCGGCAGATTTGGGTCGAGCGCCGAAAGCTCACGCCGCGCGGGCTCGAGGAGGAGCCAAGGGTCCGAAGCTGTCTCGAGCGTGAAGCTCACGTTGCGCGTGCTGGACTGGTCGGAGGAGAGATAGAGCTGGGCGCGCCCGGTCTCGTCGAGCGACGTGTTCTTGACCCGGCCAACGATGCCGACAATTTCGCGAAAGTCAGGGTCCCGATCCGGGCGGCCGAGATTTATCCGGGAGCCGACCGCGTTGCCTTCAGGCCAGTAACGTTCGGCAGTGGCCTCGTCGATGAGCGCGACCTTCGGGGCTTCAGCATGGTCGCTCGAGGCGAAATCGCGGCCACGAACAAGCGGGATCTCGAGCGTGTCCAGATAGCTGGGACTTACGATATTGAACTCCGCGCCGGGACTGGCCTCGCCAGGGGCGAGCTCGTAATGTTCCGGGTAGAACGTCGCCGTCCACATCTCTCCATCGAGAGGCACGCGAAAAGAGGCCCCCGCCGCTCGGACACCGGGAAGCGCGCGCACGCGCTCCAAATAGGCACTCGTGAACCGTTGGCGCGCGGCCGCATCGCCGTAGGTTGCGATCGGCAACGTCACCCGAAAGCTCAGCCTTTGCTCGGCAGCGAAGCCCGGGTCGATTGCGGTCAAGGCTCGATAGCTCTTGAAGAGAAGCCCGGCGCCGATCAACAGGACGACCGCAATCGCGACTTCGTTGACGATGAGCATATGTGTGAGGCGGCGGCCGCTTCGCCGTGTCGTCGTGGCGCGCCACGCGGGAGCGAGACCAAAGATGAACGCGGTGGTGAGAGCGAGAAACAATGTGAACAGAACGACGCGAGGGTCGAGAGACACCTGCTCGAGTCTTGGAAGCTCGTGCGGCACCCAGTTGGGAAGAATCCTGAGAACGGCCGACGCGAGCGCGAGCCCGAGCGCGGCCCCCGCGAGTGCGAGGACGACGCTTTCTGTCAGGAGCTGTTGGATGAGGCGGCCCCGGCTCGCGCCGAGAGACATACGCACATTGAGCTCGCCCGCCCGCGCCTCGGCCCTCGCAAGGAGCAGGTTCGCTACGTTGGCGCAGGCGATGAGAAGCACGAGGCCAACCGCACCCCAGAGCACGAAGAGCGCCGGCTCGAAGGCTCCGACGAGCTCTTCCCGCAAGGGTACGACACTCGCACCCCATCCGTTGCGCTCGAGAAAAGGAGCTCGGTCGGGAACGCGCTCGAGGACCCGCGCGGCGATGAGCTCCATCTCGGCTCCAGCTTGCTCGAGCGTGACCCCATCGGCCATGCGGCCAACGATGGTGAGAAATTCGCCGCCGCGGAAACTATCGGAGAGTTGGCTCGGCGTGAACTGACGGGCGATCCAAAGGTCGGTCTCGCGCGGATAGTCGAAGCCCGCGGGCATGATTCCGGCGATGCGATAGCGTTCACCGTCGAGCCGGATCGATTGTCCGAGCACCGCAAGGTCGCCGCCGAAACGACGTTGCCACAGCCCGTGGCCGATGACGGCCGCATCGTCGCGCTCGGCCGCTTCCTCATGCGCAAAGCGAACGGGAGCTGGGAGCGCTTCGACGCCGAACACTTTTTCTTCTCTCCTTGCCATCGACATGATGGTGGCCACCAGCAACATTTTGCGAAATTGTTCGCATATAGTAACCGTTGAGGCATGAGCGAAGGCAGTCCCAGGAGGAGTGATTAAGAATGCGAAATTACATTTCCATCTCTGTAATTGTTGGTCTCCATCTCGCGCTATCAGGCGTTGGGACGGTGCAAGCCCAATCTAAGCCCAGAGCAAGAGAGCTCGGTGTGCCCTTTGCCGGAGAGACGGGTCCGCTAAACGCCATCACCGATGTAGCCGGCGTGGCGGTCGCGCATGTCACGCTCGTCGAAGGCGACGGTCCCTTGCGGGTAGGTCAGGGACCTATCCGCACCGGTGTTACTGCAATCTTGCCTCGCGGCAAGACCTTCTCACCCGTCTTTGCTGCTTGGTACTCGCTGAACGGTAACGGAGAGATGACGGGCACGACGTGGGTCGAAGAGTCCGGATTTCTCGAAGGGCCCGTGATGATAACAAACACACATAGCGTTGGTGTGGTGAGGGACGCGGTGATCGAGTGGATGCGCGACGAAGACTTGAATGGTCCGCTGGCTCCCGGAATCTGGTGGGGGCTTCCTGTCGTTGCCGAGACCTATGACGGTGGCCTCAACGACATCAACGGATTTCATGTTCGGAAGGAGCATGCCTTCCAAGCGTTGAACGGTGCCGCTTCAGGGCCAGTACAGGAGGGTGGCGTTGGCGGCGGCACCGGAATGGTCTGCAATCAGTTCAAAGGGGGAATTGGTACGTCCTCACGCCGCGTCGGTCCATATACGGTTGGGGTCCTGGTGCAGTGCAATTACGGTGGACGTGAGGGGCTCACGATCGCTGGTGTCCCGGTTGGCAGCGAGATCACGGATTTGATGCCCGAGTACCATTTCAATAATCAAGGTGAGAACGGCTCCATCATCGTCGTCGTCGCGACGGATGCCCCGCTATTGCCGCATCAATTAAAGCGATTGGCCCGCCGTGTTCCATTGGGCATTGGTCGTTTAGGAGGGCTAGGTACGAACGGCTCCGGAGATATTTTCATCGCGTTCTCAACCGCCAACCCAGACGCGTGGAGCCGGAAGGAAACGGTCCGTCTCGAAATGATGCCGAACGACGCGATGTCTTCGCTTTTCAAAGCAACAGTGGAAGCCACGGAGGAGTCGATCGTCAACGCGATGGTGGCGGCGGAGACAATGATTGGTATCAACGGAAACAAGGTCCATGCTCTCCCTCATGGTCGGCTTCAGGAGATTCTACGCAAGTACAACCGACTGGACGCGCAGCAGTGAGCCACGTCACCACCACTCTGTTCCCGGGGCACCTTTGAAGGGACCAAGAACGTCCGACGTGGCCCAGCCACCATAGAATCCACCAGGCTGCGCGTGCACTTGCTCGCTGCCCACGATGCAAGTGAGCCGCCCGGGATAAAACGAGAGAAAGCCTCGCATGGTCTCGAACCCAGCAAGAGGCTCGGGGTAGCTCCAGCCGACGTTCTCCAAGAACACATCCTCACCGATGCGGACGGACCAGTACTGCGTCTGGCCTTTCCACTCGCACACCGAGCCCCCGACGCCTTTCTCGACATAGGCCATCTGAATATCGCCTGGCGGGATGTAAAACGTGGGTGGGCTCGCGGTCTCCATCACGCGCACCGAATTAGTGCTCGACGCGATCACCGTGTCGCGGAAGAGAACCCGCACTTCACGCGGATCCGCCTCCACTCGCGGCGGCCGTGGGTAGTCCCACACCGACTCCTGTCCGTCCTCAGGTGTCTCGGCGAACTCGGGACGCACTTGCCCACGGTAATGCCACTTGTCGCGGGCGCGCCTTGTCGCGTCATCCATGAGCGCCCTCACGATACATCTTCACGGCGCCCGAGGAAACTGTGAGATTGTGCGCTGCATCCATATGGAGGTTCACAACGCGCGTCGTCGACCCATACCCAAGATCCTATTCGAATGATGTCGTTTCGGACAGTCCGGCGATGGTGCCATCCCGGAGTCGGATAGTATGGCAGAGTATTTTTGCCAGGGGGGATGAAACATGCGTCGACCCTTCTTCATCGCCAATTTTGCTCTTCTTGTGTGCGGTCTCGTAGCCGCCGAGCCACAGAAAGGCTTCTATCGCTACCCCGCCCTTCACGGTGACACCGTCGTGTTCGCGGCGGAAGGCGACCTCTGGAGTGTTGGGACCGCCGGCGGCGTCGCTCGGCGTTTGACGACGCATCCCGGAGAGGAGTCCCATCCGAGGATCTCTCCGGACGGATCAGTGCTCGCCTTCACGGCGCGCTACGAAGGCCCGGTCGAGCTCTACACGATGCCGGTCGACGGCGGGCTTCCCGTTCGACGCTCTTACGAAGCCGAATCATCGCTCGTGACGACGTGGACACCCGGCGGCAAGCTCGTCTATACGACCACCCATTATGCGACGCTTCCGAACCCCACCAAGCCCATCGACAATTTGAATGCGTCCAAAATCGATTTGAGTACGTGGAGCTTCACGATCGACCCACGCGAAGACTGGCGACAAATCTTTGTCGACGCTTGGCGCCTCGAGCGCGACTATTTCTACGACCCGGGCATGCACAGCGTCGATTGGGAGAATGTGCTGGAAGAAATATTCGGGTCTCGTGGACCGCGTGACGACCCGCGAGGAGCTGTCGGACCTCATTGGGCGGCTCGTCGGCGAGCTTTCCGCGCTCCACACGAGCGTCCGCTCCGCGGCGGCGATCAACGCGAAGGGCAGGACGACGTCGAGCTCGCCGGCCTCGGAGCCCGTCTCGTGCGAAGCCCGGCCGAGGGCGGCTACCGCATGACTACATCTATCAAGGCGACCCGGACTACCCGGACGAGCTTGCCCCGCTTGCCGACCCGGATATCGACGTCGCGGCGGGCGATGTGATCGTGGCGGTAAACGGCGTCGACGTTTTGTCGGTCCGCGACATCGGCGCGCTTCTTCGTAATCACGCCGGCAAGCAAGTGCTCGTCGGCGTAAAGTCACCCGGGGGCGCCGAGAGAAACATTATCGTCGTGCCGACCGATGGCGAGTCCGCGCTTCGCTATAGCGATTGGGAAGTAACGCGCCGCCTCGAGGTCGAGGAAAAAGGAGCGGGGGCGCTCGGCTACGTCCATTTGCGCGCGATGACGCCCCGCGATCTCAACGCGTGGTATCGGCAGTTCTATCCCGTGTTCAATCGCCAAGGTCTCATTCTCGACATGCGGCGCAACCGCGGCGGCAATATCGACAGTCTCATCCTGGAGAAGTTGATGCGGCCGGCATGGTTCTATTGGAAGAGCCGCGTCGGCGAGCCCACTTGGAACATGCAATACGCTTTCCGAGGCCACATGGTGATGCTCGTGGACGAGAACACCGCTTCGGATGGCGAAGCGATCGCGGAAGGCTTTCGCCGTCTCGGCTTGGGTAAGCTCATCGGAACGCGTACATGGGGAGGAGAAATCTGGCTGTCGTCGGTGAACCGATTGAGCGACGGCGGGATCGCGCGGGCGCCGATGTCCGGCGTCTATGGACCGGAAGGCGAGTGGCTCATCGAAGGCCACGGCGTCGAGCCCGACATCGTCGTCGACAACTTGCCCCATGCGACCTTTGAAGGCGAGGACGCGCAGCTCGACGCTGCGATCGCCTACTTGCTCGAGCAGATTGAAAAAGACCCGCGGCCGGTGCCCAACGCGCCGCCGTACCCGGACATGTCCTTCGAATATCCGACGGTGCCCACGAGTGAAGGCGCCAAGTGAGCAGTCTCAACGGCAAGTACATCAGTCTCTCGACCTATCGCCGTAGCGGGGTGAGTGTCGAGACTCCGGTGTGGTTCGTCGAGATGGAACAAAAGCTCTATGTCTTCACCGGGGGCGATTCCGGCAAGGTCAAGAGACTGCGAAACTCGTCCAAAGCCCGCATCGCTCCTTGCGATGCGCGCGGGGGTCTCAAAGGCGAGTGGCAGGACGTCGAAGCGCGCCTCGTCGAGGACCGCGCGACCATCGAGCGTGCTCATGCTCTGCTGCGCAAGAAATACGGCTTTCAGATGTGGCTCACCGATGTGATGTCGAAGCTGAGCGGGCGGCTGAACCGCCGCGCTTTCATCGAGATCGATCTTCCGGCAGGCGATTAGCCCTAACCAGTCAGAAACTTGGGCGCGCGACGTAGGGATGCCGGAAATCGAACGGCTGACCCAGGACGAGCAATTTTTCGAAGCCCATCGCCTCTTGCAAGACGTCATTGGAGTACTAGCCGACGACCCAGAGGTTGAGCGGCTCGTCGATCTGGCGTCGCTCCCCGGGACGGTGACGAGTAGCCCCCCGGGTGCTGCGGTGTTCATCAAAGGCTACCGCGTTGACTATCTGGAGACGCGCGAAGACATCGATCTGGACAAGCTCGCTTATTACGGTCTCAGCCGCGGCGCGAGCGTCGGTCCCACCATGGTTGCCTCGAGCCCCGATTCGCGCGGCGGTTTTCGTTGCGGGTGGGCTGGCCTCAGTGCATTACCTCCCGGAAGCAAACCCCGTCCACTTCTATCCTCGGGTGACGGTTCCCGTTCTCATGAACGCCAAGTCTTCTCGACGAATCTCTCGCACATCAGATGGGCGTTTTGAACGACGTCGAGCTCATGCTTTCGCAAAAAGGCGTCCTTGCAGATATTTGCTCGACTGTTGCAGCGGTGAGTGCCGTGAAGATCTTGAGGATCTCGTTCGTGCCCCCGAAGATGAGATTGATGCGGCGTCCCGGAGCGCCCTCTCATAAGGCAAGTCGCGCGTGAAGCCGTTGCCGCCATTAACCCGGAGGGCGTCGTTCACGATGCGCGAAATTTCTCCGAGCAATAGACTTTGCAGGCCGTAGCTTCGAGTGCGAAGTCGACGACCCACGTTGGAGCGTCGAGCTTGAGGAGGTCGTGAGAAGCCCGAATCAAAATTCGTTCCGGAACGCTGGGTGAGATCCGCGAAAGACGAGTGCCTGTCGAAGCTCATAGTCTTCGGAGAGAAGTCGCTTCCTCTCGCTCTGAAGGAGTACCTCGCCCACCGCCACCACGAAAGGAATAATCTAGTCTAGTCAGCGGACTAGGCCGGGTAATTTATAGTCGCTCCCGACCAGCGAGCACAAAAATAGCGCTGGAGGCGCGGTTCGCTCTCGCGAGCGACTCGGCGGACTGCTCCGTTTTTACCATCGGGAAGCTGGATGAGTTTCTTGACCACGCGGGCACCGACAAAGGCGGACTG
>SMYC01000224.1 GCA_004356105.1 Acidobacteriota bacterium
CGATACATCAAGACGTGGGCATCCAGCAGACCAGAGGCCTTTCTCCTTCTCGTTCAAACGACACAGAAGCAGAAAAGAGATGGTGACCGTATCGGCCATGCGGATGGTCCTCCAGTTGCGAGCTCGGGGATGAAAACTCTCATCCCCGTAGCTGGTCAGCCAGATAGTGATCGGCGACCCGCTGCGCCAGGTTTCCAGGGTTGGCGGAGCCGCAACCAAACAAGGGGCGGCGGCGGTGAAATCGAGGCTAGTGCTCAGAGCTCGCTCCGCGGGGACCCGATCGTAATCATGGCGGGGCCGTTCGGCCTGCCGTCGATTTCGACTGTCCGCCCTGTGAACGCCTCGACGAGTTGCGCGCAGGCGAGTGCGCGGGGCAGAAGACGCGGCGTGGTGAGCTTGGACGGCCCTTCGGCGAAAGCGAGAAAAGGCAGGAGCGAGTCCACGAGGCGCTCGGGCACGACGTAGGGCTGTTGCGCGTAGCGCCGAAAGGCGGCCGAGACCTCTTCGCCGGCAGTCTCGGCCGATTTCCCCCGCTCACTCACCGAAGCCATCGTGACGCGGAGCCCTCCGAAGGAGCCCGTGAGAGCCACGACACTGCCTGAGCTTCCGGTACGGAGCTTCAAAAGCTGTACGGCCGGCTCGATGCCCAAGATCGCGACGCCCGAGCGAGCGCGAGCAGCCTGACGCTGCTGCACGTGAGCGGGAAGCGACGCCCCGGCGGAAACGATTTGAATAGCGTGGAGCTCCTCCCGCTTCGACCAATCAGCGCCCCTCCAGCACGCACCGCCGGTCACGTGCGCCGTCATCTCGCCGCCGCCTCGCGGCAGAAATCCAGCAGAGTGCAGCTGCACCGTGAGCTCGACGCCGAGGGGCTTCAGGAGGTCTGTCCAGGTCGAGCTCGTCACTTCGAACGTCTCGTTCCCCGCCGCGTGGGTGCTCCCTTTCACCAGAAAGCGCGATGTACCTTTGGCCCGCGCGAGTGAGAGAAGCGCTGCACGCAGAAACGGGAGGGCAGGCTCGTCGCCTGGGATGGCTATCTCGCGCTCGCCCGGGACGATAACGGCGGGCACGGCGGGATCGAGCTCCACAACGCTGCCCCCGGCCTCGCCAGCAAAAGCTCTGGCATCGCACAATGAGGCGAAGAACTGGACCCACTGCGCCTCGCTCGCGCTGAGCCCGCTCGTCTCGTTGCGGAAACCTTCCCATCGGAAGGGGCGCCCGGTGGCCGCGGAAAGTGCTAGCGCGGAGAGAAGGGTACGATCGTTGCTTTCGAGCGCAAGTCCGGACGCGCCGAGTAGAATCATCTGGTTTGACCGCTTTTCCAAGCGAAGTCTATACTCTCTTTAACCTTAAATATAACGATGCGTTTAATGGGACTCGACGTCGGCGACAAGCGTATAGGTGTCGCTCTTTCTGATGAAGGTGCGATCATCGCGACGCCCAAGGAAACGCTCGAGCGCCGCGGGAACCGCAAAGACATCGCACACCTCTTGGAGCTCGCGCGCATCGAGGACGTCGCCGAGATTCTTGTCGGGATGCCCTTGTCGCTCGACGGCTCCGAGGGACCTCAAGCAAAGAAAATCGGTCGCTTCATCGAGGCGCTCCGCGAGGCGACCGAGCTCACGGTGACGACCTGGGACGAGCGGTTCACCACCGTCGGCGCAGAGCGCGCCCTTCTCGAGGCCGACATGTCGCGCGCGAAACGCAAACAGACGATCGACAAAGTCGCCGCGGCGCTCATCCTCCAGGGCTACCTGGATTCCAGGAGCACGTAGGACTCCGATATGCGCGTACGCGCCCTCAAGACCCTCGTTCTTCTTCTGCTCATCGGCGCGGCTGCCTCCGGCTACGTCGCTTACCGCGCTTACGAGGCAGCGCAAACGCCGTACAAGGGTTTCGGCGACGAGATTTTCTTCACGGTCGAGCGCGGGGCCGCCGGAGCATCCATCGCACGCGCTCTCGACCAAGCGGGTATCGTCGAGGATGAGAGGATCTTCAAGGCGGCGCTCAGGCTACGAGGCGACACCACACGCATTCAGGCGGGCGAGTATCGCTTTTCTGAGCCGCTTTCCACGGTGGAGGTGTTGGATCGGCTCGTCGCGGGCGACATCTATACGTTTGGCGTCACCGTTCCCGAAGGCTTGACCCTCGTCGAGATCGCCGAGCACCTGGCGAGCCACGATGTCGGAGACGCGGAAAAGCTCGAAGACGCATTCCGGAACGGGGCTCTGATTGCAAAGCTCGACCAAGACGCGCCGAATCTCGAAGGTTACTTGTTCCCCACCCGGTACCATTTCACGCGCAACCCGACGGCCGCCGAAGTGGCCCTCGCGATGGTGGGACAATTCAAAGCGGTTTTCGACGACGGCAAGAGGAGCAAGGCCAAAGAGCTGGGATTGACGGTGCGTGAAGTCGTGGCCCTGGCCTCCATCATCGAAAAAGAAACGGGGAGCGCCGACGAGAGGCCGCTCATTGGCTCTGTCGTGTGGAATCGCCTCGAGCGGGGGATGACGCTCGCCATGGATTCCACGATCATTTACGCGCTGAAGCTCCAAGGTACGTATGACGGCAATATTCGCCGCGTCGACCTCGAGCTCGAGAGCCCCTACAACACCTATCGCGTTCCTGGCATCCCGCCCGGACCCATCGCCTCGCCGGGCGAAGCGGCCATCGATGCCGTGCTCGAGCCCGCAGACTCCTCCTATCTCTACTTCGTTTCGAAAAACGACGGGACCCATTATTTTTCGAAGAGCTTTCGCGAACATTCCAATGCCGTGCGCAAATATCAAGTCGAGTATTTTCGACGAAGGCGGCGCCAGAAAAACGGAGACGGTTCTTCGTGACGTCGAGGCGAGCCCTCCGGGCTTGTCTTCTGGCTCTCGCCTACCTCGCTCTGGCCCTCGTCTTCACCTATCCGCTCGCCTCTCATTTCGGAACCCATCACGTCGGCGAAGCGGGCGGGGACGCCAAAGCCTATCTCTGGAACTATTGGTGGATCGAAAAAGCCCTCTTCGAGCTCGGCACGAGTCCTTTCGAGACGGAGCAGATCTTTTATCCTGTGGGTATCGGCCTCTCGCTCCACACGCTTGCGTCGTTGCAAGGTCTGCTCGTGGCGCCGCTCGCGAAGCTTGTGGGACCGGTCAGAGCCCCGAACCTCCTCATCCTCTGGACGTTCGTCGCTTCCGCGCTTGCGACCTACGCACTGGCGCGTCGGGTCGGAGCCACACGGGGAGGTGCGTTTCTCGCCGGCATCGTGTTCGCGTTTTGTCCGTATCGGCTCGCGCGCCTCGCGGGACATTACGACCTCCTTGGAACAGAGTGGATCCCGCTCTATGTCTTGCTGCTACTCCAGCTATCCGAAAGACCGCGCCAATACTGGCCGCTCGCCGCGCTCACGGGATTGGTGGCGGCTCTGTGCGGTTATACGGCGCTCTCCTATCTCGTCTTCCTCGGCCTATTTACACTGCTATGGCTCGGCTATCGTCGCGAACGCGTGCTCGTAGCCCGCTTTCTCGTCGTCGGTCTCGTCGTCATAGCACTCATGTCGCCTCTTCTCCTGCAAGCTTGGCGCGACTTGTCCCAATGGAGCTACGCGCCCTATCCCGGCGCGGATCGCTACGTCACCGACATCGCCGCTTTCCTTGTCCCGCCACCGCAGCAGACGATTTTCGGCGCGCGGGCTTTTGCCGATAATTTGACGGAGACGACCGTCTTTCCGGGCTTCTTGTTGCTCGTCCTCGCCGCGCTCGGGTGGAGACACCGCTTCTGGGCTTTGGCGGCGCTCGTCTTCTTCGTTCTGAGCCTCGGAAGCTCGCTACACATCGCCGGGGCCGACACCGGCATCCCGATGCCGTTTTGGCTCATCAGCAAAACACCGCTCCTCGAGAATCTGCGTGCACCTTCGCGCTTCACCATCATGACGATGCTTTCGCTCGCGATGATGATGGCGCTTCGCTGGTCACCCAAGAAACGCTGGCCGACCGCGCTCGCCGCCGTCGTTTTCGTGGCGGAATATTTGGCGATCCCAACGCCTCTTTTTCGCGCCGAGGCCCACAACGTGTACGCCGAGATCGCGCGCGACCCGAGCGACGTCACCGTCGTGGAGATTCCCGGCATCGAGCAGTCCCCGGCCGAGATCATGGACCACCAGCGCACGCACGGAAAGCCTATCTTTGTCGGCACGGCGGCGCGCGTGCCGCGGGAGAAGAGCGAGTACTATCTCGGTCTTCCGCTCGTGCGCCCGCTCATCGATCTACGGAAAGGACGTATCGCGCTCACCAAGGAGCTCCTCGAGCGGGAGCGTGTCGCGGCGCCTCATGTCGCTCGCTTTTTGGGTCTGGGCTATTTCGTGATCGACAAGGCCTACGCGAAACGCGGCGTCGTGTCTTTCGTCGAAGACGTGCTTCCTGTCGATACCTTCTACGAGGATTCCGGGATCATCGTCCTAAAGACCCGGCGCGAGGCGCTCCCGCCCGACCCCGTGCACATCGAGGCTGGCGCCCCGAGCTCACGCCAGCACTTCGAGAGCGGCTGGCTACGCCCCGAACGGGAAGGCTCATACGACTTCCGGTGGGCGCACCGCACGCGCTCCACACTGTTGTTCCGCCGCCCGCCGTCGACGCGAACCCTGGTGCTCTCGATAGCCCCTCTTCAAGGGACAGCTCAAACGGTCTCGCTGGAGCTCGACGGGAAAGCGCTCGCCCCTCGCAAGCTCGCGCCCGGCTGGCAGGAGCTCCGCATCGACCTCTTTCCGGAGAGCGTCGGTGTAGAGCGACTGAGCCTTCGGTGGTCCGCGCTCGGACGAGCGTCCGAGCGCGATCCGCGCCGTCTCGCGGCGCGGATACGAGCTATCCGCTTCGATTGAAGTGCCGAGCTTGCTTGGAAAAACAAGAAAAAAGAGATCGATATTAAGAAAAGCGTAACGCAAAGGCGCAAAGGCGCAAAGGCGCAAAGAAGAGAAAAGACAAGAAGAGCAAGAAGAAAGCTGCTATTCCCACAGCTTCTTTTCTACCGCTGCGGAGCGGTTTGGGCTTCGTGCTAGACTCGGAAGTATGGTTCACCGGATTTGGATCGGGCTACTTTTGGTGGGGTTTGCGGGGCTTGGACAGGGGCAGGACCTCAACGAAGCTCTTCGGAAAGAAGTTCGCGACGGTGACTATGACGAGGCTCAGCTTCTGCTTGGGAACCCGGCCGTGGACCCGGATGCGGCGGATCGCGACGGATACACGGCGCTCATGTATGCAGCTCGTGGAAACACGCCTGAGCTCGTAACGTTGCTCGCGAAGGCGCAAGCGAACCTCGACCTCCAGAACAACGGAGGCGAGACAGCACTCATCATTGCGGTCAAAAGAGGTCGCGTGGACGCGGCCCGGGTGATGTTGATGGCGGGTGCGGACACGACGCTGCTCGACCGGCGTGGGCGATCGGCTCTCGACTGGGCGCAAGAACGCAAGCGGACCTATCTCGCGCAGATCATTCTCATTGCGAGCCGGCCGAGTGGAGCTCGAATTTTTATCACCGAGAAACCCGTTACCCTCGAGACGGAGCTTCTCATCCCGCCAGAGCTCGTCAAAGACACGCCGCCTCTCTATACAGAGAGTGCCTTCAAGCGCGGCATCGAGGGACGGGTCATCTTGAGAATCATTATCCGCAAAGACGGCTCGATCGGGGCCATACGCCTTCACCAGAGACTCGAGAACGGGCTCGACCGCGCCGCGATCACGGCCGTGAGGAAGTGGAAGTTCAAGCCCGCGAGCGTGGACGGCGCTCCTATCAACGTCCTCGCGGACGTGGAAGTCGACTTCATGCTTCAAACCAAAAGCTAGCGCTCACATCCCGACGAGATTCGGGATGGGTTTACGAAAACCTTTTTCTCTCGCCCAGACATCGAGCGGCAGTGCGGCGATCTCGTCGACATCCGGGACCGCTTCAGGGTCCTTTTCCAAGTGGACGAGATTCAAATAGATCCCGCAGGATTCGCACGCCCGCACTTCCAGGTGCGCGAGCTCCGGCGCAGCGTAGTGCCCAAGCTCTGTTTCACCACAGGCGTGGCAGAGCCCTTTTCCGTGGCGCCACACTTCGAAACAGAGCCCACATTGCAGCTCGAGGGCCGTGCCATCCCCTTGTGGCACGATGACTCCCAGCTGAGCCAGGTGAGAATCCTGCAGGCACGTCTGGTCGCGTTGCAGAAGCACCCGGGCGAAGAAAGCACGGGGGAAAGTGCGGTCGGCACCGGATAGATAGGCGCCCATCGCCTCCTCGCAAGCCTTCTCGTCGAGCTCCCGTGCAGCGCGCGGGCGAGCAAGGCGGGACCTTGCTCTACGGCAAGTGTTCTAAGATCCTCGAAAGAGCCGGCCGCGCGCTGAAATGAGGCAACGGCTCCGTAGAACGTCAGACCCTGGCGAGATTCGAGATAGCGCTCGGCGAGCACCAACGCACGTCGGGCCCGCCGATCACAAAGAAGCTGGAAAGCTTCCGGCGTCAAAACTTCAAAACCCTCCCGTCCCCGCTCGGAGTGGGCTCGGGCGGCCCGGTTTCGAGCTAGCTACAGGTCTTCGTCGCTCAGGAGTCCGGTGAGCCGTTGAGCACGCCGATGATCTCGTCGAGATCGCGGCCTTCCGCGATGCGAACGGCAGAACGGCCGAAAAAGTCGATCGCGTTCACGTCCGCACCCGCTTCCATGAGTGCGGTGACGGCGTCAAGGTTCCCGCCGATGACCGCACGCATGAGCGGCGTCCATCCAAGATTGTCGGTCGCGTTCACGCTGGCGCTAGCCTCGATGAGCGCGGTGACGATCTCGTTATTATTGAACTGCGCGGCATACATCAGCGCTGTCGCCCCAGTCTTGTCCTGACCTTCGAGATCCGCTCCTGCCTCGACGAGCGCGGCGACGATGTCGGTCTCGCCCTTCATGGCGGCATAGCCCACGACCGGGAGTCCCTCATCCGTCTTCACGCTGGCGTCGGCGCCTTCGCCCAGCTGGTTCTGGACCTCACTGGTATCGGCGTCGATGACAGCATCAATGAGGGCGTAGGTCGCGTCCTCGGAGCTGGCGCTATCCTCGTCCTGGGCAAGTGCTAAACAAGGCACGAGCAGGCTCGCTGCTGCGAAAATGAGATATTTTCGAAATCGCAAAGTAGTCATCCTCCATCTGGCGGGGTAGATCGCTAAGAAGCCGGTATCATAGAACAGTCGTCTCCGTTTCGCTAACGCCGACCCGAAAGCTCCTGGAGCTTGGATTCGAGCCTCTTTTTGTGCCGCTAGACGTCGATCACGAAGCGGACGTGCCGCCCACGGCCAACGACTTCCACGGCGTCTCGCACTTCGGCCTCGAGCGTGACCTTCCGGCGGTCGACATCGGTCACCGTGAGCTGAACTTCGACCCACGCGCCGAGAGGTGTCGCGCCGAGATGGTCCATCGAGACATGCGTCCCAACCGAGCTCTCGCCTTCGTCGAGATACTCGCCCACGAGTTGCAGGGCGGTGTATTCCACGTCGCGCACCATCGAAGGCGTCGAGTAGACGCGACCCTCTTTCCCGAGAAATGCGATCGTGCGAGGCTCGTCGACGGTAATCTTTTGCGTTGTCGAAACGCCTGAAACGAGCGAGGCTTTCATAGAGCCATCATTTCGAGATGTCTCGATACCACTTGGGATGGTGCGACGCCGCCCAACCGGGCCGCACCCAGCCTTGAATCATGCCACGCAACGCACCGGGGACGGCAGCCGTCCCCATATAGATGTGGATGATGATTCCGCGCCGATGGAAAGCACGGCAACCGCGGGATGGACGAGGATCGCGGCGAGCCGGAGGGTGCGCGGCATCACGTCGGGGAACCAAAGAACGACACCGGTGGCGACGAGAACGATCACAGCCAGGGACTGCAACCAAAAGAGCATCTTCTGCCCCGCGTTGAACCTCCCAGGCTCGGGTAGCCCCTCCTCGTCGTGAACGGCATATTTGTGCGCGCCCTTCAGCCACACCTTGTCGTCGGCATCGAGCTTCATTTCCCGCGCCCAGTTCCTGAACATGAGCCCGAGCGCTACACCAAAAAGGACCCCGCCCCACGGATGCCAGCGGCGGACGGTCTCGCCGCCGCCGAGAACACTCGAAAGCCAGAAGAGATGGAGATCGTCGCCAACGGATTCGCCCCCACCGCCGGGTGCATGGCGTTGTCGACGGGAGACTCCACTGGCTCGTAATGCTCGGGGAAAGGACCTTCGACGAAATCCGTCGCAAAGAGCTTCGCGACCCCCTCGGGCAGCATGATGAACGAGCCCAGCGCATCGGGCGGCGCATCGGCTTTGAAATCGGGAACATCGCCAACATAGCGATTCCCTTGCCAGCGAATCGCCGCGCGCGTTTCATCCCAAGGTTTCCCGTTCGCATCCGCGGAGGCGCGGTTGTAGAGAACGCGCCGATTGGCCGGCCAGCTCCACGCCCAGTTCGCGTGGAGGCCGAGCCCGGTCGGATCTTCCTGACCGCGCCGCGCCATTTGGTTGCCGTCCTCGGTAAAAGAGCCCGCGTAGAGCCAGTTGCCGCAAAGGGTCGAGCCGTCATCCCGAAGCGCGTCGAAGCCCGGAATTTGCCGGCCGCTCGCGACGTCTTGGCCGTTGACTTCCTTCGCGACTTCCGAAAGATCGGGCGAGACGGCATTGCCGTAGTCCCACGCGATGTCCATCAGAGGCTCGGGCGAAGCGCCCCCTTCTTGCTCGTAAAGCTCCCTTATCTTCAGGAATAGGCGTGCGATGATCTCTTGGTCCGGCTTGGCGTCGCCCGGCGGCGGGAGCGCAGCACGCTTCCACTGAAGCCACCGGGAGGAGTTGACGAATGTGCCATCCTTCTCGGCGAAACACGCTGCCGGCAGCAAGAACACCTCGGTGTCGACCTCGGAAGCGTCCGGCGCATCGCCGTAATATTCCTCTGCTAATTTCTTCGCGTTCCAGAACGCGGCGGTCTCGGTCTCGAAGTTCTCGACGACGATCATCCACTTTAGCTTGCGGAGCGCCGCGAGCATCTTCGGCGAGTTCGGCCCGTTCGCCACCGGATTCATGCCGAAAGAAATCAGCCCTTCGACCCCGCCCTTGTGCATGCGATCGAAAAAGAACCCCCAGCCGAAATTGTCGTTCTCGCCGACCTTCGGAAGATTTGCGTAGGCGAAATCGTTCGCGGGCGTCGCTTTGTCGCCGTAATAGGCCTTGAGGAGGCTCACGATAAATTTCGACGTGTTGCTCCAATAGTTGAGCGAGTTGGGGCGAAGCGGCCGCGGCGAATTGGCGTCGACGTAGTCTGAAAGGGACTGCCAATCGGCCCGAGGCACTTTGAGGTAGCCCGGAAGCATGTTCCACGCCCCCATGTCGGTCGCGCCCTGGATGTTCGAATGGCCGCGCTGCGCGTTCACACCTCCGCCGGGTATCCCGATATTGCCGAGAAGCAGCTGCAGCATCGCCGCCGCGTGGATGAGCTGCACCGAATGGCTGTGCTGCGTCCAACCGAGCGCGTAGAGGATCGTCCCCGCGCGGCCCGCGCGGCCGGTGGAGCAAACGACTTCCGCGACACGGTTGAACTCCTCCGCCGTACAACCGCAGATCTCAGCGACACGCTCCGCCGTGTAGCGGGCATAATGCTGCTTCAAGAGCTGAAACACAGAGCGCGGATGATCGAGAGAGGCGTCGACGCGCGCATAGCCTTGGCTGTCGAGCTCATACTGCCAGCTCGACTTGTCGTATTTCTTCGACGCACTATCCCATCCCGTAAAGTAGCCGTTCTCGAAACCGAAGCCTTCGCTCACGAGAAACGGTGCGTTCGTGTGCGCCTTGACATAGTCCCTGTGATAGAGGTCATTGCTGAGGGTGTAGTGGATGAGCCCAGCGAGAAAAGCGATATCGCTACCCGAGCGCAGCGGCACGTAGACATCAGAGACCGCCGCCGGTGCGGGTGAAGCGCGGATCGACACACACGATCTTCGCCTTTCGGCGCTTTTTGCCTCCATGGCGAAGCGGAAACCAACCGGATGGTTCTCCGCTGGGTTTCCGCCCATGACGAGGACGACGTCCGTGTTGGCAACGTCGGTCCAGCCATTCGTCATCGCGCCCCGTCCGAAGGTGGCGGCCAAACTGGCCACCGTGGGGCCGTGTCAGAGCCGGGCCTGGTTCTCGTAGGTGACGATACCCAGGCCGAAGCGGAATTTTCCGAGAAGGTAGTTGATCTCGTTCGTGTCGGTGCAGCCGCCGATGAGCGCTATGTTCTCGAGGCGATTCACGGTTCGCCCGTCGCTGTCCTCGGCTTCGAAGCCCACGTCGCGGCTGTCTTTGATCCTGCGCGCCATGCGCTCGATGACGTCGTCCCAGGAAATGGCCGTCCACCCCGAGGCGCCGGGCGCGCGATAAAGAGGCTTCGTCAAACGGCGGTCATTGACGACGTATTGTTTGAGCGAGATGCCTTTGGAGCAGAGCGTACCCTGGTTGATGGGGCTGTCAGTGTCGCCTTCGATGTGAACAACGGTCGGCTTCACGTTGCTCGCGCGGTCGCCGAGCGTGTGGATGACGACACCGCAGCCGACGGCGCAGTACGGACAGACGCTCTGGGTCTGGGTGGTGCGGGCGATCTTGAGCTCTTTCGCGCGGGACGCCGCCTCGCTCAAGTCGAAGCCCAAAGCGGTCGTCGCCTAGCGCGGTCGCGCTTGTTTGAAAGAATTGTCGTCGGGATAGAGCCACGGGTACCCTCCCGACTGGATTTGGTATCACAGCCGGTCGGTGGCTGTCAAAGTGATCGGAAACGGTCCGAGGCCTAATTGCCGGTCGGCACGAGCCGCTTCAGCTCCTGGAACCAATTTTGATTCTAGGTCTTTCACTCGACCCGCCGCTGCCTTGCTTGCGATAACGTCGTCCAAGTGACAGACGGGAAATCCCTCTATTTCGACATGACGTTTCCAAGCATCTTCGAATCGCTCGATACCGTCTGGGGCGAAAATCAGGTCCAAGTCAAAGGGGCCATTTTTTAGTTGCACAAAGTCCTTACCACGTGAGACTTCGGCCGCTTGGCGACGATGGCCCAGCTTATGGAAAGTATCGGTGTCCACCGGAATGCTGTCCTCTGGCGCTTCTTTGGGTGTACCCTTGCGTGCCATCGGTGAACAACGTTTCCCAGCATATCGATCTCGAAAGCCTTTCCGCTGCGCCCGGACATATACAGGATGTTTCCGTTTCGAAGCTGTCGCGCATCCCCCACGGCGTGGTCGGTTCGGTAATCTAGTGGCTGACACAGCCCGGCCCACGAGATATTGGGGCAGGCCGGGCGACCGACAGTAGCGGGACCGCGCACTCGCAAAAATAGTTGGGAAACGCACAGTCTGGATGTAGTCTAAAGCTCATAAGGTGCGTCCGTGGGAGCGGAATGCACCGATTCACTCATCAAACTATGATCGCTTTTTAAAGGAGAGGTGCCATGGCAATTCGTTTGGGAGATACGGCTCCCGATTTCAAAGCCGATACGACGGAGGGCCCCATTCAGTTTCACGACTGGATCGGGGATGGTTGGGCCGTGTTGTTCTCGCACCCCAAGGACTTCACGCCAGTCTGCACCACCGAGCTGGGTGAAGTAGCGAAGCTCAAGAGCGAGTTCGACAAGAGGAACGTCAAAGTCGTGGGGCTCAGCGTGGACAAAGTCGGGGATCACGAAAAGTGGTCCAAAGACATCGAAGAGACCCAGGGGGTGGCCGTCAACTTCCCCCTCATCGACGACGCCAGTCGGAAGGTGTCGGATCTCTACGACATGATCCATCCGGAAGCCGACGATACGATGACCGTGCGCTCGGTTTTCGTGATAGGTCCGGACAAGAAAGTAAAGCTCACCATTACGTACCCGGCGAGCACTGGACGCAATTTCGACGAGATCCTGCGCGTGATCGACTCGCTACAGCTGACCGCGAATTATCAAGTGGCGACACCCGTGAACTGGAAGGACGGCGATGACGTCATCATCGTACCTTCGGTGAGCAACGAAGAGGCGGAAAAGAAGTTTCCCAAGGGTTTCAAAGAAGTGAAACCCTACTTGCGCATTACCCCGCAGCCGAATCGCGACGCGTAAGCCCACGCTGCACGGAGCTTTTTAGTCGATTCCCCGGCGTTAGGCCGGGGAATCCACATCGAATAGCGCCGATCCGTCCGGGTAGGTTGCGGGCTGGTGCGGTAGGTAAGGGGAGTTGTAACCGGCGGCTTTCGCCTCGACCCGATTCGCCGACGCGAGAACGGGTCCGGACAAGGCCGTTCTTCGGAATGGTCACGCCGGCGAGCGTGCGCCGTAAAAGACGCTGGTCTTTTGGGCCATGATGAAATCGTTCCGGTGTAGGCCTCGAATCTTGTGAGTCCACCAAGAGACCGTGACGCGACCCCACTCGGTGAGGATCGCTGGATGGTGACCCTCGCTTTCAGCCAGCTCGCCGACCTTCTGCGTAAACGCCAGCGCTTCGGCAAAGTTCTTGAAGCTGAAGACGCGATTGAGACGCGGGATGTCCCCCTCAGTCAGGACCTGCCACTCCGGGGTTTCGGGCTTCAGGTGCGCGATCTCTGAGTCGTTGAGCCTTGGCGCGTCGCGTCGGCAGGCGACGCACTTTTCCTGAATCAACTTACCCATGAATTCCTTAGGATATCTCGACTTCGACGTCGTCCCCCTCGACGCGCACGTTGTAGGATGTCACTTCCGCAGGCGCGGGCGGCGTCAGGTTCTTGCCAGTGCAGACATCGAAGTTGGCTCCGTGCCACGGACAGGTCACTGTGCTGCCCTCGAGTGATCCCTCGGACAGAGGGCCTCCACGGTGCGTGCAGGTGTCCGCGATCGCGTAGCAGGTCCCATCTACGTTGAAAAGAGCAATCTTGTTTCCGGCGACCTCGACGGCCATACCCTGCCCGGGGGCAAGGTTCTTCGTCTCTGCGACCTTGTGAAAGGTTCCCATCGCGATAAGTCCTCCCTGAAACGATGATTGTAACGGCGCCGCCGAGATAACTCAAAGCGCAGGTTGCCGCTTTGCCGCTCGACAGGGTCCGTCCTCCGCAAAACGCGCGGGACGAGATCCTGGATGCGTTGGTGGACAGACTCAGCTGCACCTCTTACCTCGTCGTCAACGTCGGCGGCCGTTCTAGCTCTAGCCGTGCTTTCCGGAGCACTCAGGCGTTCACGGTATCGTTAGATTTGACTAATTTGTATTTAATTATATATTGAGTCGCGGCTTCCATGAGCTCGTGTAGAAGCCTTAGAAGCGGTCGCCCAGTACGCCTTGGGCGAGACGCCAAATGCCTTCCGGGAAAAAAGCATGGCCGACGACAGCCGAATTCGAAAGTTCCAGGAGTTCCTTGCCAAGGACCCACGAGACCCGATGCTTCATTACGGGCTTGGAAACGAGCTCTCAAAAAGCGGCCGCTTCGCGGACGCCGTCGAGAGCTTTGAAGAAGCCATCCGCGTCAAGCCCAACTACACGGCGGCATACCGTCAGTTGGGCAAATCCTTGGAGAAGTTGGACCATAAGGACGAGGCCCGACGTGCCTATGAAAAGGGTATCGCCTTGGGTGTCGAGACCGGAGATTTGCAAACCGTGAAAGAAATGAAGGTTTTCCTGGCGCGTCTAGGAGCGGATTCCGAACCGTGAGAAAGCGAATTGAGCGCCGTGGGTCGTCTTAGAGAGTCCTGCGAGGTAGAACGTTTGGGATTTATTGGATACGCGGCTCGCCGAAACGTAACTCCGGGTCGTGACGTCGTCCGGATCTTCATTAACTGCGCGCGCACGGATGCACCCACCGTCGGCGAACGACAACGCTTGAACGACCCCGCAGGCCTTTCCCCCCCAGACGATATCGGCTTTCTCCATGCCATCGACGTCCTTTTCGAGGAGCGGCGATGTCGTTTCACGGGACTCGATACACTGTCAGCCGTTCGCAAGTTCCACCGCTTCATGGGTGCTCTCGGTGCGCGCGCACGCGAAATGGGGCAGGGCCACGACTGGCCATTCGAGTCGACAGGGAACTTGTTGGAAACGCTCGCACGCATCAAGAACTCCCGCGACTACAGTTCAGTCGCTCAGTCTCGTCAACTCGATAGATGAATCTGAACGGCTGAGTCACCCCTTGCGAGCCGCGTCGGACCGAGAGCTCATCAACCAAATTCCAACGCCGTCACCCGACAACACGCTACTCGGCTTCCATGAAGTCGTCCCCACGCCTCCGCGGTTTCTCACGTCCCAAGTTGGACTCCGCCCAGACGAAGTTGGTCTCGTTCGTACGACTTTCCGCCAAGAGTTCGAGAGTCCGCGTGTGAAGCCCGAGCGCTCTCCCGATCATGCTGTTGATTGAAACTCCCGTTCGCCCCCGCTAGAATTCCCAGTTCGAAGAGCTATGATGAACGCGAACACCGCACACTCGATCGTGTTGCTCGACCAGGCGTGTCACAAAGAGCCCAGGAGCTGATGACACTTCAACCCGGACATCGTCTCGGCCGCTACGAGATCCTCGAAGCCATCGGAGCCGGCGGCATGGGTGAGGTCTACCGTGCTCGTGACACGAGCCTCGAGCGCGACATCGCGATCAAGATCCTGCCCGATGCCTTTTCAAACGATCCGGAACGCTCGAGCCGATTCGAGCGCGAGGCAAAAGCGGTCTCCTCGTTGAACCACCCGCACATCTGTACCCTCCACGACATCGGCAACGACGACGGCATCCGCTACATGGTGATGGAGCTCATCGAGAGTGAGACGCTTCAGAGCCGTCTCGCGAGAAAACCGCTCTCGTTCGAAGAGGCTCTGGAATATGCGATACAGATCGCGGACGCGCTCGCGTGCGCACACGCCGCGGGCGTTGTCCATCGAGACTTGAAGCCTGGGAACGTGATGCTCACGAAGTCCGGGATCAAGCTTCTCGATTTTGGGTTGGCGAAAGTCCAACGGGAGGAGAGCGGCGCTGGCGTTGACTCGGAGACGCCCACACAACAGAAAGACCTCACGAGCCAAGGCGCTGTTCTAGGCACGTTTCGCTATATGTCGCCCGAACAGCTCGAGGGACGCGAGATCGACGCGCGCACGGATATCTTCGCGTTCGGAGCCGTTTTGTACGAAATGGTGACGGGGAAGAAGGCCTTCGATGGCGCCAGCGAGGCGAGCTTGATCGCCGCGATTATGGAATCCGAGCCGGACTCGATCACGACATCGAAAGCCCTCGACTGGATCGTGCGAACCTCGATCGCGAAAGAGCCGGACGATCGATGGAGCTCGATGCACGATGTAAAGCTCCATCTTCAGCGACTTTCGAATGTCGATGAGCCCGACGCCACTCAGCCCTCGCGAGGAAGCTCCGTTGTCGCGTGGAGCGTCACCGCCGTCGCCGTCGCCGTTATGGCGCTCGTCGTTTCTCTCATGAGCGGAGACAGGTCCCCGCGGCGTGCGACGAAGCGATTCGCGATCCATCCGCCGGAGGCCGCAACATTCACCTGGCGGGACTCTCCTGAAATTTCGCCGGACGGAAGTCTTCTTGCATTTGTCGCGGAAAGCGCCGCGGGGATACGGCATCTGTGGATCCGACCCTTGGACGATTTGGAGGCGCGCGAGCTTCCCGGGACGGAAGGTGCTGAACAACCTTTTTGGAAGCCGGATAGCCGTAGCCTCGGGTTCTTCGCCGGCGGCTACATGAAGAGGATCGAAATCGATGGCGCAGCTCCCAAGACATTAACGCCGAATCCGTCCGGGAAAGGGGCGACCTGGAACCGCGACGGGACCATCGTGTTTTCTCCCCAGCTCGGCCCACTCTTTGTGATTTCTGATTCCGGTGGCGGTCTTCGTCAGGTGAGCGTTCTCGATGCCGACCGGGACGAGTTCCTCCACCGATATCCGGTTTTTCTCCCTGATGGGCGCCACTTCCTCTTCGTCGTACAGGCCGCGGGACCGAAGAATAGCGGGCTCTTCTTGGGCTCGGTCGACACCCAAGTGAAAAAGAAAATTGGATCGATGCCGTCGAGAGCGGTATTCGTGCCTCCCGAACATATTCTCTTTCGAGGCGAAGCCGCGCTCATGGCGCAGCGTTTCGATCTCGGTCGCCTGGATCTCGCCGGTGACCCATTCGTGGTGGATGAAGCCGTGGCCGGCGCGAGGACGTTCGGGGGCGCCACGTTCTCCGTTTCCGAGAACGGCGTGGTGGTGTTTCGGCCGCAAACCACGTCCCTGTCACGGCTCGTTTGGTTCGACCGCAAAGGCAATAGCCTCGGCAGTATCGGCGATCCGGCGGAGTATAACAGCTTGGATCTCGCGGCCGACGGTACACGGATACTCGTCGAGGTTCTCGCTCCCGAAACCCGCATGGGCGACGTTTGGATTCTAGATGACTCTCGAGACACCGCAACGAGGATCACACATGATTCGGACTGGGAGTTCGGCGTGAGTTGGGCACGAGATGACGCGGCGATCCACTTAGAGATTCACACTGTCAGTGGGTTCATTCGCTACGGAACTTGAGCTTAGACACGGCTCGCGGCGCTTATCGCCTCTCTTTGGCGACGGGAAAGAAGGAATGGGTCAAAACAACGGGGATCTGTGGGTGCTCCCGATGGTGGACGGAGCACAACCGCGCCCCTACCTCGAGACGCCGTTCGTGGAATCCTATCCTCGGATTTCTCCCGACGGAAAGTGGCTAGCCTACTCCTCGAACGAGTCCGGTCGGCATGAAGTCTACGTTCAGTCATTCCCCGAACCGGGTAGAAAGGTCCAGATCTCGAACGTCGGGGGCGGGCAGCCTATTTGGAGAAACGACGGCACGGAGCTCTTTTACCTGGAAGGCGGAAGGCGTCTCATGGCCGTACCCATCGATATGGGCGGTATTCCCGAGCCGGGCTTGCGGAAGCTTTTGTTCGAAACACCCATCATCGGAGGAGGCTCGTCGCGCTATCACTATGACGTCAGTGCAAACGGTGAGCAATTCATCGCGATCGTTCCCGTCGAGGACGCCGCGACCACTCCCGTTCAAGTGGTCCTCGATTGGATGAGCGACGACAAGTCTTAGCTACACGGCCGACGTCAGTCCCGATTCATCTGCGCGCGGATATACCCACGTAGGGCATCGTTGATACGAGTTTGGTATTTGTTTCCTCGCGCTTTGAACCAAGCAATAATGTCTTTATCCAATCGCAAAGTAATTTGCTGTTTGAGCGGCCGATAGAACTCACTGCGCTCTCTGACCATCCATTGCTCAATCTCGGGCGCGTCAGGGTCCGTTAGATCGATCGGCCGTTGCTCGAGCTTTCGAAGCTCCGCACGCCCTCCCTCATCTAGAGCCGTAGACTCTCTCTTCAAACGGCGTCGCTTTCCTTGCTGATATAGAGGCGAAATGCCAGTCCGTCTTTGATCGTCCGAACGCGTATCGATATTCGGAAGAGCGTATGAAGATGGCCGCGCAGTTCCGCGGCTAGCGCGGAGGCACGATCCGAGAGGATGTCTACCGCCTGAGTCATTCGAGGCTCGTCGACATAGGCGTTTACGGCTTGCGCACCATAGACGACAGCATCGTCACGGCCCTGAAGGAATTCCAATACAGCGTTCTGTATGCCGGAAAGAGGCAGCTTCTCTTTCACGGCGAACTCCCTGAACGTAAGCGTTCCTTCTCCAAAGTACCATCTCATACCTTCAGTGATCGTCGTACTTCGAGGTTAATCCACGCCACGCTCAACCGCAAAGCTTATCTTTGAGAAATACCCGACCGCAGACGGTGGCTCAAAAAGGGAGCAGCGATTATAGTTGTCGCCATGCACCTCATACTCGCTGCCCTCGCCCTCGCCACCGCCCCCAACCATCAGCTCGCCATGTCGGCGCACCACCTTTGCTCGGGGGTTTTCGTCGTCGGACGCGACTTGGCCCGAAGCCCGGAAGTGGTCATCGACCACGACATAAAGCGCTTCGACTTTTTCCAGTGGGGGGACGACTTCGAGTACGCCGTCGACATGGACAAAAAGACCGCGCGGGTTTGGGTGGCTTCTGGCCCCTCATGGACGGCGCAATATAACGACGACCAGGGCTGCACTATCCTTCCTCAAGGCGCGAACGACGTCTTCTTCGAGCCCATGAAGCTCCTGTCGAAGCTTCCCGACGCCGAGAAGCAAGCTTGGCCAACCGGGGATGCCGGCGCTTACGCTCTCGCACCCGAGATCGACGACGCGCTCGATTGGGCGATGGCGCAGAAAACGCAGTACACGAGAGCGCTCGTCGTCGTCCACAAAGGGAAGATCATCGGAGAGCGCTACGCTGAGGGCTTCTCGAAGAACACGCCGCAGATCAGCTGGTCGCAAGGCAAGAGCATCACTTCGGCGCTCATCGGCATCCTTGTGCACCAAGGAGAGCTGAGCGTCGATGACCGCGCGCCCGTGTCGGAATGGCACGGCGAGGGCGACCCGCGCCGCGCGATCCAAGTGAAGCATCTCTTGCGCATGTCGAGCGGGCTCGATTTCAAGAATTACGGGATCGACAACCCGAATTCGTGGACCAAGGAGAACGAGCACTTTCGCATTTATCACGACGCCATCAACGTCTTCGAGCACGCGGTGGATCAACCGCTCGAGATCCCTCCGGACAGCCAGTTTCGCTACCGTAACTCCGACCCGCTCACGCTCGGGCGCATCATTCGCCAAATCGTCGAAGCCCGCGGCGATAGCTACCTCGCCTTTCCACGCGAAGCGCTCTTCGACAAGATCGGCGCGCGCGACTATGTGCTCGAGACGGACGCTTATGGCAACTTCATCATGACGGGCTACGACTACGGTTCCGCGATGGACTGGACGCGGTTCGGGCTTCTCCATTTGTGGGACGGGGTCTGGGAAGGCGAGCGGCTCCTGCCTGAAGATTGGATCGACTTCATCACCGAGCCCGCGCCCGGCGATCCGAGCAAAGGTTATGGCGGTCTGTTCTGGCTCAACCGCGGTGGCGCTCTCGACCGCTTACCTGAGGATGCTTATTGGGCGTCGGGCTTCATGGGGCAGCGCACCACGATCATCCCGTCGCGCGACATGGTGGTCGTACGTCTGGGGCCGAGCCCGGAAGGTTTCTCGGACTACATCAATGAAGTCATCGGCCGTGTCCTCGAGGCGGTCCCGTGAAGGGCGTGCTCGTTCTCGCGCTCTTGATCGGTGCTTGCGGCGGCGACCCGCCGCGCCGCGCGCCGGTGGACGGGCCTTTCATCTATGTTCTTTTCGACGAGCGCCACGGTCTCGAAGGCGGTGAGCCTGTACGCATGCACGGGTTCGAGATCGGCTTTGTCGAAGGCGTGGACATCGCCGAGGCAGGCATCCGGGCCAAGCTCGTCCTCGAGGCCGACATCCTCGGACAGCTGACCACGGACTCCACGTTCTCCGTAGAAGAGGAAGACGGGCTCTACCTCGAAGCTCACGTGATCGATCCCGAAGCGACAGCGCTGACGCAGGGGGCGACCGTCGACGGAGTCGACTCAGGGTGGGAGCTCGCTTATCGGCGGGCGGAACGAAGCGCCTCCGAGCTCGCCGAGGACGTGCAAGGCTCCGATTGGTTCAAGAAGGCCTCCGAGCTCGTCGATGAGATGAAGCGGGACTTCGACGACATCGATTGGAGCGAGGAAGAGAAGGAAATCCGCAAGCACTGGGAGGAAGCGGTCCGCGAGATAGAAGAGCTCACCGGCAAAAGCTCGGAGAAGCTGGCCGAGCGCGTCGACGAGATCACCAAAGAGCTCGAGGAGCTCGGCCGCTCCGACCAAGCGCGAAAGCTGCGAGAGCGCTTCGAGAAGCTCGTGGAAGAGCTGCGTGAACGCGCGGAGCGGTAACTACTGGTCGGTGGGCGTGTCCCGAGGGATGTGTTTCCCGTACCACGTAGTCATTGAGATACTATAAACTGTGTAGAGCCTGAGGCAAGGACGATGGAAGAGCTCGAGAACCCAGAGAAGCAGGAGCGCCTCAGGAAGTGGCTTCCTTATCTCTGGCTGCCTCCAGTCGCCCTGATCGTGGTCATGTTTGTCGTGGCTTACTGCGCTAAGTAGATCCTATGGACGCATTCGCAACACAGGTGACCGGCTGGTTGTTCGTTGCCGCCGCGGCGATGACTTGGGTGGGCATCACGTTTCTGCCCGTTCCTATCGCGAGCTTCTTCGAGCGCGATGACTTCGCTCGCGTGTTGGAGCGCTTCCGGGTTTGGATTTGGTTGTACCGGGTTCATCTCTTCGGTTATCTCGTCACCCTGATGGCCTTCGTCGCCCTCGCGACGCTGTTATCGGATACGCCGGCCCGGATCTTGATTTGGCCCGCGGTCGCCGTCTGCGGTGCTGGGCTCTTGACCACTGCTCTCGCCAGCGCGTTCTACTATCACTTCGGTGCTTGGGGCGCACTCGATATGAAAGGACGCTCGCCGGACGCCGTAGACAATTTCGTAGCGTCGTTGCGCGTCACCACCGAATACGTGACGTGTTTGGTTCGCTTCGGCCGCGTCTTCTTCGGGCTCGGACAGCTCGTGCTCGCCATCGGGCTGCTCCATGGCGGGCTCGTGCCGATGTGGGTCGGGGCGAGCGCCGCGATATTAGGTATCGCCGCCATGGCGCTCACCATGGGCCTCCCTGACGATCTCCACCTCTATCGCTACATCTTCCACCTCAATATCCTTTGGCTCGTTGCCTTGGGCGTCGTGGTCCTCAGGCTCGGATGATACCGAGTCGGTACAAAATTGACGACCAGATCGACGAGCTAAACCGGGCCGTTGGCGCGTTCGAGCGCGTCATCATGGAGCTCGACCGGGACGCTTTTCTCGAAAAGCTCGGTGGTTGGACCCCTCGAGACATCGTCGCTCATCTCATCGGGTGGAACGCCTACGTCGTTGACGGAAGCCGTCAGATCCAGCGAGGCGAGCTTCCGTTCTACGATCGGGATCCGGGCGAGAACTACGAAAAGGTAAATGCCGTGCTGATCGAGAAGCACGGGTCGACCGATCGCGACACGCTCCTTCTCGCGCTCGAGAGCTCCGCAAAGGCGCTCGCGGCTTTTCTACGAGAGCTCGATGACGGGGATTGGGAGCGCGACTTCGGTGTTCAGCACGGAGACGAAACGCTCACGGTCCGCGGCACCGTGAACGACTTGACCCAGGACTACGATCATCACCGCCGTCAGATCGAAACGTGGGCGGGCACCGCGTAAGGCGATTACGCGACCCCCGTGCCCTCGTCTTCACCCTCAGCTTCCGGCGCCTCGACATCCTTGTGCGCTTCGCTCGGCGCGCCCGTTCTTCGGCGGGGGGCGGCCATGGCGATCTGGCGAATACGAGGGTCAGGGTCGTCGGCAACTGTGCGAAGCGCGGCTCTGGCACGCTCGCCGCCAATCTTAGACAGCGCAAACGCCGCCGTGGCCCGAACTTGATCGTCCCAACGTTTCCCCCCGAGGATGGGAAACTTGCGCGCCGTGAGGACGGCTTCGAGCGCTGGCACGGCGACGGCGTCGCCAAGCTGGGCGAGCGCCTGGGCACATGCGATGGCGCGTTCATGCTCCTTGGTCACTTCGAGAGTCGACACGAGAGCGCCCACGGCATGAGCGGACTGAAGATTGGCCAGGCTCCGAATCGCCCCTTTGGCAACACCGATGTCCTCATGGCGGGCGAAATCGACGAGCAGCTCGAGGACCTGTTTGTCATTGAGGCGCTCGGTCAGCCGAAAAGCGGCTCGGCGCACTTTTGGGTTGACGTCCGACAAACAGAACGCGAGCTCGGTTTTCAAATCGTGCGTCACGATGTCGACGATTTCCAAAATACGAAAGCGCTGCTCCGAGGTCACTTCGAGAACCATATCGCGCTTGAGACCCTCCGCGCCTTCGGGGCCCGTCTTCGCGAGAAGACTGGCGGCGAGATGGCGTGTCCGGAAGTCTTTCTCCTGCTTGATCACCTCGATAAGAAGAGGGATAGCCGGCTCGCCCATGCTCTCGAGGACCTGCGCCGCTTTGTGCTGGCGAGAGGGCTCTTTCGACTGAAGCTCGTTCATGAGTAGCGCTTGCGTCGCCGCGTCCATTTTGCGATTCAGGACCGCAAAGCCGCGACCCGATGCGTTGGGATCTTCGAGCAGAGGACGCTGGCGCTCCCGGATCTCCGAGAAGATGCGGCTCGCGAGCCCATAGTCCCCAAATTGGAGAGCACCGCTCGTCATCTGGTGCAGTAGATTGGCGATCTCGACCAGAAGTCGTTGGTCGTCTTCCTCGTTGAAGGCAAGAATCAAATAGTCGATGGAGAGGACCGCAAACTGATGTTGGAGAGCGTAGATAAGCGTCTCCATGAGCTCGCGACAGCGACGAACGAGCTTCGCCCGCGCGGGATGTTCATAACTGGTGTAGGCGCGGAAGAGCTTGTGAAGAACTTTTCTCATCATGTCGGGATCGCCCTTGGTGAGAAGGTCCTTAGCGACCGTCGGCAAATTCTCCATGAGCACGTCGGTCGCCACGAGCTCTGTCGTCGTGGCATCGTCCGGATCACTCGAAAGGCCGGCGTCCACCGCGACGGACTCGAGCACCGCTTGAACCGATACCTGGTAGCGGCGATCGCTGAAGATGATGCCCTCGATCGACTTCTCTTTAGCAAGCTCTTGCCAAAAAGAGGGTTCCAGATCCGGTGGAAGGTCTTTGAGCGCACCGATAAACGCTTCGGAATCCGCTTTGGTCACCTGCTGCAGAAACATTAGGCTCGTTAGCTCATGCATTGCCAAGAAGTCGACGAAACTCTCCGCGAGAGTTTCATAGCCCGAGCTATTTACTCTATGTCCGTTGACGAGAAGGGTATCGCCACCGCTTGCAAGGCTTAGCGCGGACCGGTCGGACTGTATTTTTGTGAGTGCCTCGTGAAGCTGATCGATGGAAGTCGTGACCGGCTTGCTCCCCAGCGGATAGAGCTTTATGTTCTTGGAGGCCCCAAGAATCGCGCGGAGCAGCTTGGGGATCTCGGCGAGTTGCGCGGGCTCGAGCTCCGCCTCCACGTCGGACGTCGGGCCTCTGACGCTGACGGCACGCTTCCGGATCTCGGAGTAGCGCATTTGTCGCAAAATGACGTGCTCGAGATGCGCTTCGGCCGTGAACCTCTTCCAATAGTCGCTATCAATATTCTCGGCCTTTAGCTGGCCGCATCGCGTCAGGAAGCTTTCGAGCTCCTCCGTTCGCAGCCCGCGGCGGAAATCGATGCCCTCGAGCTCGGTCCGACCGAGGAACTCGAGATATGAGTTGGCGAGCAGTCGAAAGTCGCCTTGATCGACCTTGTGCCCGTTCGCGAGAAGTGTGCCATGAGCGCGCGAGAGATTCACGTGCTCCGAGACCTCGAGCACCGCATTCACAGATTTCAGAGAGCTCGCGAGAGCGTTGACAATCGGTTTACTGTCAGGCGGGTAGAGCTGGATGCTGCGTATCGTGGTGAGCATCGTCCGAAACAAATTTGGCAGATGCGCGATGGCCTCGGGCTCGAGCTTTTCGTCCCGAGGTCCCTCATCGTCGTTTTCGGTGAGCGGCTCACCGGTATAGTGTGCCGCCTCCACTCGGCTGAAAGTCTGCTCGTCGAAGTCGATGCGGATTTGCTCGTAGCGTGTTGCTTTCTCGCGGTCGGCGGAAAGTTTGTAGTGATAGGCGAGGATGGAGGCCGATGTCCCCAAGTGCTCCTGGTTGAGATCCTCCTGATAGGTACCAATGCGCTCGTGCAGCTCTTCGCGGCGCGACTCATTCATGGAGCCATAAACAATGTCGAGGACGCGTTTCGAGAGAAAGCGCATCGTCTCGTCATTGATGTGGAAATTGGAGCGCAAGAGTCCGAGATCTTCCGCGCGGTCCAAAAACTCCAAGACCTTGTTCTCTGAGACCTCTGACGCCCCGGTGACCACACTCAGAGGAACATCCTCGCCGAGGGTCGAGACGTGCTCGATGAGCTTGCGTCCGTCGTCGTCGAGTGCGGCGAGCTTCTGCGTCACGATCTCTTCGAGCGAGCGCGGCAGATATCCTGGCTCGGTAGCCTCGAGCACCCAGCGCTGCCCCTCCAATCTCAGTTTCTGATCGAGAACGAGCTTGCGGATGATCTCGGAAAGAAAAAGCGGATTGCCTTGTGTAATCTCGAGGAGCTCGTTCGGAAGACCGTCGGGAATCTCGAGGCCGGGAAACACGCCTTCGAGGTGGCTGGTGATGTCGGCAGCCTGAAGCGGCCCAAGCTTCAGATGCTCGACTGGGAACCCGGCCTCACTGTTCTCGACGAATCGCTTGAACGGAAAGTCTTCTTCCTTCTGCTCCGGAGTGACGTCCTCAGTGACCGCCCCGCAGACGAGAAGGCTGCTCTTCTGCCGACTCAATACACGGAGCAAGACCAGGCTCGCTTCGTCGACATATTGCAATTCGTCTATGAGCAATACGAGAGGTTTCTCGTCAAGGAGCTTGGTCAGTAAGCGGACGAGCGCATTGAAGAGTCCTTGTCGGTGCTGCTCAGGAGCCTCGTCGGCTTCCGGCGCTCCGCCTTCGAGATGCGGAAGCAGCCAAGAAAGGTAGCGATGCTCTTTCGCATCGAGCTCATCGAGAACCGAAACGCCTCGATCCTCTAGGGTGTTCAAGATAGCAACGATCACGTCTCCTATCGCGTAGTAGGCGCGAAATCCCTCCTGTGGCCGGCCAGCGATGCGGACGACGTGGAGCGCATGGTTCGAGGCTAGGCTGCGCCGTACGGTGTCGATGAGAGTGCTCTTGCCCATGCCGGGAGCGCCTTCGAAAATAACGAAGCACGACTTTCCCAAGCTCAAGGCCCCTAGAGCCTCCGAGACCGCTGCTAGCTCACGGCTTCTCCCCGCGATCTCGGCGCCTTGTAGCCGATGAAGTGCCGTTTTCCGTGATGTCTTCTCGGTGTCGATCTCGGCGGCGGTCGAGACGCGATTGCGTCCGAGCGCTTTGGATGTATAGAGCGCGGTGTCCGCGATGCGAACGAGATCGCTACCCGTCTGCGCATCGCCACGCGCCGAAGCCACTCCGATGCTCAGCGAGATCTTCAGCTCTTCATTCCGGCCCTCGAGAGTAAGGGTCCTCTCCTTGGTGAGCTGGTTCAATCGATGAGCGTGCTGTACGGCGTGATCGAGCCCGGTTTTCGGCAGGATCACCATGAACTCGTCGCCACCGAAGCGAACGGCGTAGCCCGTCTCCGCCGCGATTTCCTTGAGAAGCCCGGCGACGAACTTCAGAGCTTCGTCTCCCCCGGCGTGCCCGAAGGTGTCGTTGACCTTTTTGAAGAGGTCGATATCCATGACCATCAAGGAGAGAGGGAAGCTCTCCTCGGTCTCCCAACGGACTTTATGCTCGAAATAGCTGTGGAGAAATCGGCGGTTATGGAGACCGGTGAGCTCGTCTTCGAAGATCAGACGAGACGGATCCTTCCCTACGTTTTGAAGGAAATCAACGAGCTCTCCGTACTGCATCTAAACGGCGGTCCCCCGCAAGAATACCGTTCCGCTGCCCCTAGGAGCAGCGGAACGATAAAGTTCCTACTTTGTGTGTGTACTAACAGGTTAAAGGATAGAACCGGGACAAGCAACCCCGGTTTTGCCGGGCGCCGTGATTGCATCCTGGCCAGCGACTGGTGTAAGTTCCAAAGAATCATGCACCTACGCCGGCTAATCTTAGCTCTCACCGCCTTGTCTTTTACCGGACAAAACGCTCGTTCCCAGGAGGCGACGCCTCGCCTCGTCTTGCTCCTCACAGTCGATCAGGGCCGAGGAGACTATCTCGAGAGGTTCCAGCCAAGCTTCGAAGGCGGCTTCAAAATGCTGCTCGACGGCGGCGTTCTCTTTACCGACGCTCATCATTTTCACGCCAGCACGGTGACCGCTGCCGGCCACGCCTCGCTTTCGACCGGGCGCTATCCAGCACATTCGGGGATGGTCGGAAACGAGTGGTACGACCGCACCGACGGCAAGCACGTCTATTGTGTCGAAGACGGGACGACCCAAATCCTGACGCCCGCCGGCGCCAAACCGAGATCCGGTGGCGGGCGCTCGCCGGCGCGGCTTCTCACGACCGGGCTTGGCGACTGGATTCAAGCAAACGACCCGGACTCCAAGGTTTTTTCGATCGGGGCCAAAGATCGCTCGGCTGTTCTCATGGGAGGCCAGAACGCCCACGGCGCGTTCTGGTTCGACACGCGGAGCGGCCAATGGGTAACGAGCACGCATTACGCTGCCGAATATTCCGCGTGGGTTCGCGAGTTTCATCGAGAGCGTTTCGCCGATGACTATTTCGGGCACAGCTGGACGCCTCTTGCGGTTCCCCACGCGCTTCTCGGCGAGATGGAGATCGTTGGGACTCCGGACTTCACCCATACGCTCGGGCGCGCTGATTTCTACCCGACAAGGCGTTTCTACAGCGCGCTCTATAACTCGCCGTTCATCGAACCCTATTTGCTTGATTTCGCGAAGAAGCTCGTTGTCGCGCACGAGCTCGGAGCGGACGAGAGTGTCGACGTGCTCGCGTTGAGCTTTGCCAGCGTCGATACCGTCGGCCACACATATGGGCCCAACAGTCCCGAGGTTCTCGACACCATGCTTCGCCTCGATCGCGAGCTCGGCGAGCTCTTCGATTTTCTCGACGAGAGGATAGGCCTCGCGAACGTCGCGATCTCGCTCTCAGCCGATCACGGGGTCGCGTCCCTTCCGGAATATCAGAGCTCGCACAGCCTCCCCGGAGGATTCCTATCGGCTGCGGACTACGCTTGCTTCCAGTCAGCGGGGCGCGCGTTTCAGGAAAAATTCGGGAAAGACGATTGGTTTCACGAGGGTCTCTATTTCAATGATGAAACTTTGAAGCGACGGGATGTCGAGCGGTCGAGCCTCGAATCCATGATCGTCAAAGAGCTCGCTCGCTGTCCGAGCATCCAGCGGGTCTGGACACGGACCGAGATCGAGAGCGCCTCGGCGGGAGGATGGCTGGACAAAACGCTCGAGCTCTACGTCCATTCGTTCCATCCCGAGCGCAGCCCGGACCTCTACGTGCAATATAAGGAAGGTATCATCGGCCGTGTCCGCGGCACGACACACGGCTCACCCTATCGCTACGACACCCACGTCATGGCACTCGTGCATTGGCCGGGAGCCCGGCAGGGCACCGTCGACGAGCGCGTCAACACGGTCGACCTACCCGTCACGATCGCCTCCCTGCTCGGCATCGACTTCCCCGACGACGTCGACGGGGTAGACCGCTCGGCCCTCATCCGTGACTAACTCTAGCGGTCGAAGATTTCTTTCTGGACGATGAGGCGCTGGATTTGGCTCGTCCCTTCGTAGATTTGGTAGATCTTCGCGTCGCGATAGAGTTTTTCGACGGGATATTCCTTGCTGAACCCGTTGCCGCCAAAGACTTGAACGGCGTCGGTCGCCACCTTTACCGCCGTATCGGCGGCGAAGAGCTTCGCAAAGGCAGCCTGCTTGGTGTTCCGCTTTCCCTGATCGATCGTCCAGGCCGATTCCCACACGAGAAGGCGGGCCGCCTGGATGGCGACGGCCATGTCGGCAATCATGAAGCCGATCGCTTGATGTTTGTAGATCGGCACGCCGAAAGTCTTACGTTCTCTCGCGTAGGCGACGGCGTGATCGTAGGCGGATTGCGCGAGACCGACCGCGGCGGAGGCAACGACGGGGCGCGAGTGGTCGAAGGCCGCCATCGCGGCGCGCCAACCGTCCCCTTCCTCGCCGATGCGGTTCGCGGCGGGGACCTTCACGTCTTGAAAGCTCACGGCGCGCGTGTCCGAGGCACGCTGGCCTAAATTGTTCTCTTTCTTTCCGACAGAAACACCTTCCGAATCTCTGGGTACGATGAAAGCACTCATGCCGCGATAGCGCTTCTCGGGATCCGTATAGGCGACGACGAAGTACCAGCTCGCAACACCGCCATTCGTGATCCACATCTTGCTGCCATTGAGGATGTAGACGTCGTCGTTGCCGTGGCGTTTCGCCGTCGTCTTGATGCCCTGGACATCGCTCCCCGCATCCGGCTCGGTCACGCAATAGGCCGAGAGCAGGAACTCTTTCGTCAACGGGGTGAGCCATTTCTTTTTCTGCTCATCGGTTCCCGCGACGATAATGGGTCCTTCCGCGAGCGTATTGGCCTCCATCGCCGTGCCGATCCCGCTGCACCCCCAAGCCACTTGCTCGGAGATGAGGCAGCCTTCGAGAACGCCGAGCCCCAAGCCGCCATATTCTTCGGGAATATGGGTGTTCATGAGGCCGAGCTCCCACGCCTTCCGGCAAATCTCTGTCGGATATTCTCCGGTCTCGTCGTGATGCGCGGCGTGCGGCGCGATCTCTTTCTCGGCGAACTCGTGGGCGAGGTCACGAAATTGCTGTTGCTCTTCACTCAAACCGAAATCAATCATGACGCGTTCCCCTTGAATCGCGGACGCCTCTTCTCCTCGAAGGCCTGGATTCCCTCGAGGGCGTCGTCCGATCGAAAGCAAGCAAGCTGAGCCTCGGACTCGAAGTCGAGAACCTCGTCGAGAGATCCTCCTTCGGCGAGTGCTACGGCTTTCTTGGCGTATTGGATGGAAAGAGGGGCCGCGGCGGCCAGCTCCTCCGCGAGCTCCCGGCTGTCCTTCGCGAGGGCCTCCGGTTCGACGACGCGGTTCACGAGACCGAGACGCGACGCTTCCGCGGCATCGATGAGCCGGCCGGTAAAGATGAGCTCACGCGCGACGGCAGCGCCGGCGAGCCGCGTCAAGAAATAGGACGTTCCCCAGTCGGGATGAAGTCCTATCCGTGAAAAACTGGCCGCGAAACGCGCCTTGGCCGAAGCGATGCGGAGGTCGCAGGCGAGCGCGAGGCCAAACCCCGCGCCGGCCGCCACACCGTTCACGCAGGCGACGCTCGGGATCGGCAGATCGCGCAACCGCTGTACGACGCGCTTTCCTTGCTCGATGAGAGGCGCAAGCGCTTCCCATCGGCCCTGACGTCGTAGCTTTGCCATGAAGCGCACGTCGCCGCCGCTACAAAAAGCTGTGCCACGACCGGTGATGAGCAAGACACGCGCTCCCGCCGCGGCCTCGTTGATGGCCGCGAGCAGATCCTCGCGCATCGAGCCAGACAAAGCGTTCAACGCCTCGGGTCGATTCAGCGTGATGGTGGCGATACGGCCGGTGTCGGTGTCCTCAATCGCGAGCTCGATATGCTCCCAGCTCATGTCTGCCGAGACTACAACGCTTCGACGAGCAAGGCTAGACCCATACCGCCGCTGATGCACAGGGTCGCGATCCCGCGCTTGGCCTTCCGCCGGCGCATCTCGTGCACGAGGGTGACGATGACGCGCGCTCCCGTGGCCCCGATAGGATGCCCTAGTGCTATGGCGCCGCCGTTCACGTTCAGCCGATCGAGGTCGAGGTCGAGCTCGCGCTGGCACGCGAGTACTTGCGCGGCAAAGGCTTCGTTGAGCTCGATGAGATCGATGTCGTCGAGCGTGAGCTCTGTCTTTTCTAGAAGCTTTCGGATCGCCGGAACGGGACCGATGCCCATGATGGCAGGGTCGACGCCGGCCGAGCTATAGGCAACGATGCGCGCCATCGGCTCGACACCGAGTGCCTCGGCTTTGTCCTCGCTCAGGACCATCATCGCGGCAGCGCCGTCGGTAATACCGGAGGCATTACCGGCATGCACCGTTCCATCCTTCCGGAAGACCGGCTTCAGCTTTGCGAGGCTTTCCATCGTAACGCCGTCTCTCGGGTGCTCGTCCGCTTCGAGCATTCGGACCGCTCCTTTGCGCGCGGGCACTTCGATGGGCACGATCTCGTCGGCGAAGCGACCGGCTTCGCGCGCCGCCTGACAGCGGCGCTGCGTCTCCATCGCGTAACGGTCCGTCTCTTCACGCGTGATGCCGTACTTGTCGACCAATTTCTCCGCAGTCTCGCCCATGAGCTCCTCACAAAGAGGGCAGAGGAAGCCGTCGCGGTACATCCCATCGGTAATCTCCGAATGGCCGAGCTTATGGCCCCAACGAGCGTCGAGAAGCATGTAGGGCGTATTGCTCATGCTCTCGGTGCCGCCCGCCAGCACGACCTCCGCGTCGCCGAGTGCTATGGCGCCATAAGCGTTGATGACAGCTTTGAGGCTCGAGCCGCACGCTTTGTTGATGGTGTAGGCGGGGGTTCCCTCTCCGAGGCCCGCGCGGTAAGCGACTTGGCGCGCGACGTTTGGGCGGACCCCTGCCTGACGACCGTTTCCGAAAATCACTTCGTCGACAGCATCTCTGGGGACGCCGCTTTTTTCGAGCACGCCCTTGACCGCGGCGACGCCGAGGTCAGAAGCTTGGAGAGACTTCATACTACCGCCGAACTTTCCGATGGGGGTTCTAGCAGCGCCCGCAATAACGATACTTTTGTTCACGAGCGCCATCACGCTTTTCTCACATATTCGAACTCGAACGGTTGACCCTTCACGCCCGATTTCGGGGGCGCTATCCAATTGGCAATCTGCCCCGGCTCGTCCACCGCGACCATCAGGGTCTCGATATAGGCGCGATCGTCATCTGCGGGAAGCCACAGCTCTTTGCTGTCCTTAAAAGCCTCCGCCGAGATGAGCTCGCCTTTCAGATTGAAGAAATGGTCCGAATAGGCGCCGATTTGACGGTTGAAGCGCCGGTGCGGCATGGTCAGTCGATCGGAGATGCCAGCATCTTCGAGAGTCTTGTTCCAGCGCTTGACCCCGCGCTCGCAATCCTCGACATAGTCATCGCGCAGCACTTCGTTCATGGCGTTGCGCATCGGGATCTCTTCCTGAACGATCTTCCCGTCTTTCACGAGCTCCATCTGGTAGAAGCTATCGAGACATTTGTGCTCGTCATAGCGGTCTTCACGATGGCGGCCTTTGACGCCCGTGGCAAAGTACTGCGCCGCGTTCGTCGAGACTTCACCGCCGAAGAGATCGGTCGAAGCGCTCACCCAGAAGTTCAAATATTTCTGGATGGTCGGAAGATCGATGCCGCCATGGGCACGCACATCGTCGCCGTGCTCGCGCATGAGCTGCGCCGTTCGCTCGACGATGCGGCCGACTCCTGTCTCCCCCACCGACATATGGAACGCCTCTTCCGTCAGCATGAACTTGGTCGTGCGAGAGAGCGGGTCGAAGCCGCTCTCCGCGAGAGCGAGAAGCTGATATTTCCCGTCGCGGTCGGTGAACATGGTGAACATGAAAAAGTTCAGCCAGTCGTCACATGGCTGGTTGAAGGCGCCGAGAATGCGAGGTTTGTCCTCGTTGCCGCTCCGGCGCGCGAGCAGGCCCTCCGCCTCTTCGCGACCATCCCGCCCGAAATAGGAGTGGAGGAGGTAGACCATCGCCCAAAGGTGGCGGCCTTCCTCGACGTTGACTTGAAAGAGATTGCGCATGTCGTAGAGACTCGGCGCTGTCTTGCCGAGCAGGCGCTGCTGCTCAACGCTCGCCGGCTCGGTATCGCCTTGAGTCACGATGAGTCGGCGCAGCTGGGTGCGGAGCTCACCAGGAACTTCCTGCCAAACGGGCTCGCCCTCGTGATCCCCGAAGCCGATCTTGCGATCCTCTTCCGGAGGCGTCAGGAAGAGCCCCCAACGATAGTCGGGCATCTTCACGTAGTCGTAATGCGCCCAACCGGCCGGGTCGACCGAGATGGCCGTCCGAAGATAAACGTCATCGTTTTGGAAACCTTCGGGGCCCATCTCCATCCACCAGTCAACATAGTTGGGCTGCCAATTCTCGAGCGCACGCTTGAGCTTGGGATCGCTCGACAGGTTTACGTTGTTCGGGATTTTCTCGTGAAGCTCCATCTCAGGTCCTCCTCCAGTCGAACTCGGGCATGCTCGGCTTGCCGTAGAGCGTGAGCGCCCCTTTTTCGCCTACGGCATTGGGGCGCTGGAAAATCCAATTCTGCCAAGCCGTCAGGCGACCAAAAATTTTCGTCTCCATCGTCTCCGGACCGGCGAAACGCAAAGAGGCTTCCATGCCGGTCATGGCGTCCGGCGAGAAACCGCAGCGCTCCTCGATCGCGATGCGCACTTCGTCTTCCCAATCGAGATCGTCGGGCGCAAAAGTCACGAGACCGAGCTCCATCGCCGCGGTGGGATCGATGAGCCCGTCATACGCGAGTGCCTTTTCGAGCGTCTCCGGCTCGCCGAGAAATCGGGTCTCGAGGCGGGAAAGCCCGTTGGCCTTGGGAAACCATTCTTTGTTGAGAGGCCCGAGACCGATATGCACGGGTTTTTTGGCATCGGCCAACATGTAGCTGCGATCGGCGGCAAGCGCGATTTCGAGAAGGCTTCCCACGAAGCACGAGCCAGGCTCGATGAGGGCGAAGAGACTTCGCGCTGTCTGGTCGAGACGTTTGAAGGTGCGACGCATCTTCAGAAGAATTTCTTTCACGAGCCAGTCGTCGGCGTTGTCGCAGAGCGTCTTGTCGATAGCGAGCACCGCTTCCGCGTCACCCTGGGTCTTCAAGAGCAAGAGACCGCAGGTCGCGTAGTTGAAGCGAAGATGGCAGAGCACATCATCGAACTCACGCGCCATCGCGAGCGGCCAGTAATCGACACCGAGCGCATGGATCGCTTCGACCGTCTGCGGCTGGTCTCCTTCAGGGCCGCGGAGGAGGATCTCGACGCGCCGCGACGCCTGGTCGATCATAACACTGACGGTGCGATATTCGAGAGCACTCTCCGAGCGCTTGGCGTTAAGCGGCTTCAGCTCGATGCCGGGACCACTCGCGTTTCTCGTGGACGTCGCCGCGAGCGCTTCCGCACGCTCGCGTACGGTTTCGTGGAACTTGCTGCGGGGGGTAATAGCGTCGACCAGCTTCCACTCCACGGCACGCTTGCCTTTGATGCCTTCGATGAGCGTCGAGAAAACGTCCGCACGATCGCGGCGCACCATGCGCTTGTCGACGAGCCGCGTGAGCCCACCCGTACCCGGCAGAACCGCGAGAAGCGGCGCTTCCGGAAGCGCGACCGCCGCGTTGCCGTCGTCAACGAGCAGAATCTCATCCGCTGCGAGCGCGAGCTCATAGCCGCCCCCCGAAGTCATGCCGTTGAGCGCGGCAAGAAATTTCTGGCCGCCGTCGCGGCTCGACTCCTCCATTCCGAGGCGGGTCTCGTTGGTGAACTTGCAGAAGTTGACTTTGAAACTATGCGCCGAGCTCGCGAGCATATAGATGTTGGCGCCGGCAGAGAAGACCCGATCCATGCCGCTAGTGATGACGCAGCACTTCACTTCCGGATGCTCGAAGCGAAGCCGCTCGATCGCGTCCGCGAGCTCGATATCGACGCCCAAGTCGTAGCTGTTCAGCTTAAGCTTGTAGCCCGGCTTCAAACCACCGTCTTCCTGAACGTCGAGCGTCAAAGTCGCAATGGGACCATCGACGGACAACTTGAAGTGCCGGTAGCGGCCCGGATCCGTCTCGAACTGAATAGGTTCCATCAATCCCTCCGTGAATACGCATTATACTACTTGTTTCGTGTCAATGATGTGCAATATACTGCTGATATGGACGCGGTGCATCTCCTACAAGAGCTAGGGAAACAGATTCGTGGGCGGCGCGTTCGAAAAGGACTTAGCCAACAACGACTTGCAGAGCTCGCCGGGCTCTCGCCGCGATACCTTTCACAGATCGAATCCGGCCAAGGCAACATCTCCATCCTCAGGCTATACGAGCTCGGCCGGGCGCTCGGAGCCCCTCTCCACGAGCTCGTGCGACTCGAAAACCACCGCCATATCATAGCTCTCGTCGGCCTGCGGGGCGCTGGAAAGAGCACGGTCGGCACCCAGCTCGCCGCCGCGCTCGGCAGCTCTTTCGTCGAGCTCGACCAGCTCATCGAGGAGGAGGCGGGCCTCGGGCTCGACGAGATCTTCGCGCTCCACGGCGAGAGCTACTATCGACGTCTCGAGCACGAGGTGCTGTCGCGATTCGTCGCGACCCAAAGCGACACAGTGCTCGCGACCGGCGGTAGCCTCGTCCACGGCCGCGCCACTTACGACCTTCTGAAAGCCCATGCTCGAACCGTTTGGCTGAAGGCGCGGCCGGAACAACACCTCGAGCGCGTCGTGGCTCAAGGCGACCAGCGACCCATGGCCGGGCGCTCGGATCCGCTCGCCGAGCTTCGCACACTCCTGCTCGAGCGCGAGCCGCTCTACGCGGAGGCGGATGTCGCCGTCGATACGAGCGCGCTTTCACCCGAAGGCGTGACGAAGAAAGTCATCGAGAAACTCGAAAGAAGTACAATCGGCGTATGAACCGCGTAGTGCTTACGCTCTGGCTCGCGAGCCGAGCCGCGCTCGCTCAAGATCCCATCGAGCTTACCTATCCCGAAGAGCTTCTCACGATCCCCTATATCCTCAAGACGCCGGTGATCTCGGATTTCGCCGTCGCGCCGGATGGCGAGACCGTGGCGCTCAGCTTGTCCAGCATCGGCAAGCAAACGCTCTTCATGATGCCAAAGGGCGACACGGCCGGAGCGCCCATCGCAACGAGCCGGGGGATGGGTGAGCGCGACATCGATTGGTCTCCAGACGGTAAGCGCATCGCGTTCATTGGAAGCCGCGCGGACCAATGGCACATCTTCATCTCGGATACCAAAGGTGAGAACGCACGGCAAATCACGCGGCATCGGGGACAGGACCGAAAGCCGCGGTGGTCTCCTGACGGGTCGCACATCGCGTTCTTGACCGAACGGGTGGCGAGCGAAACGGGATGGGACCTCTGGGTGACGACCGTGGCTGAAGGCCGTGCGCGCCAGCTGACACAGCATCCTTTCGACGAGGCCGATCATCGATGGTCTCCGGACGGCGCGCGCCTCGCGCTCACGCTGCGCGCGGGGCGCCACGTCGAGCGCAGCGTCGGCGTCGTCGCTCTCGAAGACGGCGAGCTCATCGAGCTGCTTCCCGACGATTGGCAAGGCGATAGCTTCGGCCCGCGTTGGTCGCCCGACGGTGCTCGGATTGCGTTCGTTTCGGACGCGTCCGGACGAAAAGCCATCTACGTCATTTCTTCGAATAAACAGGACGGAGGTACACCCGAGCTCGTCGTCGATTCCGAATTCGAGCTCACCGAGCCTGCGTTTAGCCCGGACGGAAACTATCTCGCTTATATCGAGAACCGCGACGGGAACCTTCGGCTCAAGCTGCACGATTTCGAGAAGGACAGGGAGAGAACGCTCACGCTACGGGCCGGCGTACATTCGCAGCCGGTTTGGCGCCCCGACGGAAAGGCCGTGCTCAGTCTGTTCGAAGCCTATAACTACCCGCGAGACGTCTGGGCCTACCCCATCGAAGGCGGGCGCGAGCGCCTGAGTGATACCTTGCCTCCCGATCTCGACGTGCGGCGGATGGCACGGCCGGAGCTCGTTCGTTTCAAGAGCTTCGACGATCGCGAGATCACGGGCTTTCTCTATCTTCCAGAGAGTGCCACGCCCGAGAGCCCCGTGCCCGTTCTCGTGCGACCCCATGGCGGCCCCACCTCGCAGTGGACGAATCGCTGGCATCCTTTCGCGCAACTTCTCACGCAGCGCGGCTACGCCGTCTTCGCGCCCAATGTCCGCGGAAGCACAGGCTACGGCGCCCTGTTCGAGAATTTGAACGACCGCGCTTGGGGCCAAGGCGATCTGGAAGACTTGATCGCGGGCACGCGCGCGGTGATCGCGCGGCCCGAAGTTCGAAATGATCGCATCGGCATTTGGGGCGTGAGCTATGGCGGCTTTCTGACGCTCGCTGCCATCACCCGCTACCCGGAATTTTTTACCTGCGCTGTCGAAGCGGTCGGGATGCCGGACCTCGAAGCACTGTACCGCCGGACGAATAGCGAAGGCCAGAGCTACCTCGACCGCGAGCTCGGACCGCTCCGGGGCAATCTCGAGCTCTATCGTCAACTGTCCCCGCTCGGCGACGTCGCCGCCATCCAGACGCCCCTTCTCTCGTTCCACGGACAGCGTTACCCGCTCGTGCCCTACGAAACGAAACAAACGTTCTTCGATGCGCTCCGCGCGCGCCCAAAATATCCACTGCTCGAGTACATCTTTCGGGGCGACGAGGTGCGAGGCACCTATCGCCACGATCTTCATCCGGAAGCGGCTTGGGCCTATGTCGAAAAAATCCTGGAGTTTCTGGACATCTACTTGTGACGCGCGACCGGCGATATTACGTTTTCGATTTCGATAGCACGCTCGTCTCGGTGGAGTCTCTTCCTGAGCTCGCGCGTCTTTCTCTCAAATCGCATCCCGAGCGCACGGAGCGTCTTCACGAAGTCGAGCGCCTCACCGAGCTCACCGCCACGGGCGGCATGTCGATGGCGGAGGGGATTGCGCTTCGCATCGAGCTTCTCGACGCGCAACGAAAGCATATCGACGCGCTCGTCCGCGTATTGAAGCGCGCAATCTCTCCTTCGGTGAAGCGCAACAAAGCTTTCTTCAAGAAGTACAAGAATCAAATCTACGTGCTCTCGAACGGATTTCGCGAGCTCATCATCCCGGTCGTCGAGAGCTTGGGTATATCGGAGGCTCACGTCTTCGCGAACACGTTTCTCTTCGACGCCAAGGACAACATCGTCGGCTTCGACTCCCGGAGCCCGCTCATCCATCAAGACGGCAAAGCACGCGTACTCCGTCAATTGCAGCTCGATGGCGAGATTTATGTGATCGGAGACGGTTATAGCGACGTCAAGATGCGCGAGGCCGGGCTCGCCACACGCTTTTACGCCTTTACCGAGAGCGCGCGGCGCGAGCCCGTCGTCGAGATCGCCGACCACGTGCTGCCGAGCCTCGACGAGTTTCTCTACATCCATGACTTCCCGATGTCGATCTCTTACCCCAAAACGCGGATCCGCGTCTTGTTGGTGGAGGACATCCACGCCACCGCACAGAAGCATTTCGACAAAGAAGGCTACGAGGTGCGCAAGTTACCCGCTGGGTTGAGCGAAGACGAGCTCATTCGGGAGCTCGACGGCGTCACCCTGCTTGGCATCCGCTCAGGAACGCGCATCACACGGTGCCTTCTCGAATCCGCCAGCAAGCTCAAAGCCATCGGTGCTTTTTGCATCGGAACGAATCAAATCGACCTCGACGCCTGCTCGGAGCACGGCGTTATCGTGTTCAACGCGCCTTACGCGAACACGCGGAGCGTCGTGGAGCTCGCGATCGGCGAGATCATCATGCTCGCGCGGAAAGTTCTCGAGAAGTCGTCCGCCACCCATCGCGGTGTTTGGAACAAGAGCGCGGCGGGGGCGTTCGAGATCCGCGGCAAGAAGCTCGGGATCGTGGGCTACGGCAATATCGGCTCTCAGCTCTCCGTCCTCGCGGAAGCCATGGGCCTCGATGTCTATTACTACGACATCGTCGAACGGCTCCCTCTTGGAAACGCGACCAAATGCCGCTCGCTCAAGGATCTCTTGAAGCGGGTCGACATCGTCACTATCCACGTCGATGGCCGCGCACACAACCACGAGCTCTTCGGCGAGCGCGAGCTTCGCATGATGAAGAAAGGCGCTCTCTTTCTGAATCTGTCCCGCGGCTTCGTCGTCGATGTCAGCGCCCTCGCCAAGGCGCTTCGGAGCGGACACCTCGCCGGCGCCGGCTTGGACGTGTTTCCGGAAGAGCCTGCCGGGAACGACCGTCCCTTCTCCTCGCCGCTTCAAGGGCTCGAGAACGTGATCTTGACACCCCATATCGCCGGAAGCACCCGCGAAGCCCAAGAGAACATCGCCGCGTTCGTCTCCGGCGAGCTCATCTCTTTTATTAATTCGGGAAACTCTTTCGGAAGCGTCAACTTTCCCGGCGTGCAGCTACCCGATTTGCGGCGCGCTCATCGCTTCATCCACATTCACCGAAACGAGCCCGGCGTCCTCGCCGCCATCAACCAGGTCATGGCGGAGCACAAGATCAACATTCTGGGACAGTACTTGAAGACCAACGAGCGCATGGGCTACGTCATCACTGACGTCAGCAAGAAGTACCAGGCGCGGGTGATCGAAGAGCTCAAGAAAGTGCCTCACACGATCCACTTCCGTGTCTTGTATTGAGCCCCCGAACGTATAGCAGTGTCGCTGTCACGAGCGGCGCCAGGTTGGTAACCTGTTAATGAGTGAAGAAAACGCTTTTCTACCGGCTTTTCGGGTGGGGACAGCTCCCCAAAGCGATGCGCCCGATACTCGAGAGCGAAGGGATCGTGCTCTTCGACGAGGGCCTCGGCGGAACCATCACGCTTCGGAACTACCGCTCGCCGACGAGGCGCTCGGGCTATCGCTGCAGCTGGTTCACGGGCTCCCTCGTCGTGACCGGACTCCGCTTCGCCGCGTTCTCGATCAGCCGACCGCTCATCAACGTCCCGCTCGACGTCGCACGACTAGCGTCTGCTCGACTGCTCCATCGAAAAAGGGACAAAGCTCAAAGTCGCGTACGATGCCGCCGACTTCGACGACAATACGACAGGAAAGGTCGAGCTGCGCTTCCGAACGGCGAAGGCGCGGCTTTTTCTCGAGCGGATACAAGCCGCGAAGTAACGCCATCGCTGACCGACCGGCGAAGCGCGGGCTCCCTATGAAGCTCGCTTGGGCCACCGACGTTCACCTCAGCCACGCGAGCGAGGCGGTCGACGAGGCCTTCTGTGCCGACATTCTCGATTCGGGAGCGGAAGTGTTGTTGCTCGGGGGCGATATCGCCGAAGCCAACAACATCGAGACGTGGCTGCATTTCGTTTCCGAGCGCGTGCGCCGGCGGATCTATTTCGTTCTAGGAAATCACGACTACTACGGCGGTGACATCGCGAGTGTGCGGGAGCGGATGCGGACGCTCGACACGTCGTGCGCCATGTGGCTTCCCCGTGCCGGGGTCGTCGAGCTCAGCGAGCACACCGCTCTGGTTGGGCATGGAGGGTGGGGCGACGCGCGCTTTGGGAACTTCGAGGAGCCTGCGCTCTTGAACGACTACTTCGTGATCAGGGATCTGCATGAGTCCACGGGTGGCGGCAACCCTCTCGCCGTCATGAATAACCTGCCGGCGCTTCAGCGCAAGCTCGGGGAGCTCGGAGACGAAGCGGCGCAGACGCTCTTGCCCTTCTATCGAGAGGCTCTCGAGCGATTCGACGAGGTCCTTGTCCTGACACATGTCCCGCCGTTTCGGGAAGCTTGCTGGCATGAGGGCCGTATCTCGAACGATGCGTGGCTTCCGGGTTTCACGTGCAAGGCGATGGGAGAGATGTTGCGCGAGGGTGCGCGGGACTTTCCGGATACGGAGGTCACGGTTTTGTGTGGACATACGCATGGAAGCGGCGAGGCTCGAATCTCGGCGAATCTTCTCACCATTACGGGCGAGGCGCGATACGGGGCGCCGGGCTTTCGTATCGTGAACGTGAAGTGAACGCAAGCGTACTTGTATCGTGGTTGTTGACCCGCTAGATTCTTTTTCAAGATAGTGCCGAGTTGAAGGGGCGTGGTCTTGACAAACGCAGGCGTCACACCCGAGAAGGAGGGTTGCGAATGCTGACGAACCTACTAAAGTTCAAAGACTATTACGCTCGCATTGCGTTCGACCCTTCCGCCGACGCCTTCCATGGCCGCGTGATCGGGATGCAGGACGTCATCGACTTTTATGGCCGGACGCCGGAGGAGCTCCGCGAGGAGTTCAAGAACTCGGTCGAGGAATACCTCTCCTGGTCCGCGGAGGAAGGCACGACGCCCGAAATCTAGTCCCACATAGACGCATTGGTACCCATCCCGCGCGTGAACGCGTTCTCTAACCTCGGATGCAACGTAGCGAGACTTGGCCGGCTCGTCTTTCTCCGTGACCTCGTCTGAACGAGATTTCCCGGTTGCG
>SMYC01000225.1 GCA_004356105.1 Acidobacteriota bacterium
CTCTTCGTCTCGACGGGTGGATGATTGGGTACAGGTGATGACGACGACGGCGACACTAAGGGAGCCGGAGCCGGAGCCGTCGCCGTGGTGTCTCGAGGCGACGGCTCCAGCGCCGGGGCCGTGGTGGCTGAGCGCTTGCGGATGGACGGGTCGAAGACCGGCTTCGGCTTGATGGCCACCAAGTACTCCTCCGTCTTTTTGCGGGTCTTCCCAGCGCAATCGGAGATGACCTGTTGGACATTGTCCTGAGTGAGGTGGGGCGCGAGAAGGGCCGCGACCGTAAGGCTGATACGACGCTCGGCAAGTGCGACCAACAGCTGAGGGAAGCGGCGCGACACGTTAGCCACATGGATGCGTGCGGGCACAGCGCCTTCGCTCAAGTTCAGGCCTTCGATGCAGTACTGGTACAGGCTGGTGTAGCCAAGCTTGAGCGCGGTCTTCCGGCTCGACATCTCCGCGAGGTGCGCGATGAGCTTGGCGATGCTAGTGTTCTCGGAAACGACCAGCTTTTCGGCAGAACGAAGGAGTGCGTTGCTAGAAAGTTTCTCGAGTTTTGTAAAGTAGTGCGTGAATTTATCGATCATCTTCTCTGCTCAGTAATTAAGTATACTCTAGTGTTTTTACGCGCCCTGAGATGGTGCGTAAGCGTCGAACAAGGCTAGGGTCGACACGAAAGCCAAAATGCTCCAGATGAGCGTAGCCACAAGCCATACCGCGTCCGGGAGTCGTGTTTATAGAAGGAGCTGTGACGCGAGAAATCTTGTCGCGCAAAACCTGTCAAATGTTTTTTGGGTTTTCGGCACTTTTTTTTGGGGTCCTCAGCCAAAACCTGTGGGTAGAAACCGTGTGAGACACCGCCCCTCCTTCAAATCAATGCGCACGGCGCTGTTACTTCAATGTGGCCCATGGACGCTGCCGCGTTCATGGTAAACGCCCACACACGCTTCGAAGACCGCTGATTTGTTGAGCAGCGCTTGGACGTTCAGCTGCGGCGGGGGCGTTTCCCACAGCCTCGCCTGCTCAATCGGTCGTACCCTAACTCGCGCAGTTGTGCACATCGGGGGAGGCTGAGAAAATCCTGCCTTCTTTCTGGGCGTTCGCACAGCGGAGCGCGGGCAATTTTGGCGACGTCCTCGCGAAGTTGATTTTTTCTCACGTCCTGCGTCTGGACGCAGTTGATTTGAAGCGGTTAAAGCCGCTACAGTTCCGCCTCGATGGCACGTGACTCCGGCAAGCGGCTCGGCCCCTACGAAATCCTCGCTGCTATTGGCGCCGGCGGTATGGGCGAAGTCTACAAAGCCAAAGACACGCGACTGGATCGCATCGTGGCGATCAAAGTCCTCCCCGAGCATCTCGCCGAGAGCCCCGAGCGTAAGCAGCGCTTCGAGCGCGAGGCCAAGGCGATCTCGCAGCTCAACCATCCGCGCGTCTGCACGCTCTTCGATGTAGGCAGCGAGGACGGGATCGAGTACCTCGTCATGGAATTCCTCGAGGGCGAGACGTTGGCCGAGCGCCTGAAGAAAGGTCCGCTCCCGCTCGACCAGGCGCTCGAATACGGAGCGCAGATTGCGGATGGGCTGGACAAAGCGCACCGAGCGGGAATCGTACACCGGGATCTAAAGCCGGGGAACGTGATGATTCGTGACGGCATCAAGCTGCTTGATTTCGGTCTTGCAAAGATCGTCGACGAGCATGGCAGCGCGGAAGGCTCCGATGCGCCGACGCGGCAGAAGGGCCTCACCGGGGACCACGCGATTCTGGGGACACTCCAATACATGGCCCCGGAGCAGCTCGAAGGCAAATCGGTGGACGCGCGTGCTGATGTCTTCGCCTTCGGCGCCGTCTTGTACGAGATGCTCACCGGGGTCAAGGCCTTCGAGGGCGAAAGCCAGGCGAGCCTCATTGCCGCGGTTCTAAAAAACGAGCCGAGGCCACCATCCTCCGTGGCGACGCGCGTGCCAATGGTGCTCGACCGCTTCGTCCAAAAATGTCTCGCGAAATCACGCGACGACCGCTGGCAGACTGCCCGCGACGTGACCACGGAGCTCGAGTGGATACGAACGCATCGCGAGGCTCCCGAGAACAAGACCGCCGTCGCTTCCAAAGGCCGGCCATGGTCGCGTTGGCTCGTCCCGGCGGCCTTCGTCGCCGGCGTACTCGTCACGGCGTGGATGGGCCGGCGAAACGATGAAGTCTCGCCCTCCGTGACCCGCGTTGTGATAACGCTTCCCCACGGCCAAGAGCTCGTGGACGACCCTATAGCCGGCGTCCCGCTTGCTCTTTCCCCCGACGGCCGCACGCTGGTCTACGTCGCGAAGAGTACGGAGGCAGAAGGCGCTGCTCGCTCGCTCTACCTCCGACCGCTCGACTCTTTCGAGTCCACCGCGATTGCTGGAACCGAGGGTGGGAGCTTCCCGTTCTTCTCGCCGGACGGAGAGTGGATCGGCTTTTTCACGGGCAGGGAGCTCAAGAAAGTGGCTCTTTCGGGCGGCGCTCCTTCGTCGCTGAGCCCGGTCGAATCTTTTGTCGGAGGCGCTAGTTGGGGCCGGGACGGCACGATCGTTTATTCGACGGGCGTAGGCCGGCGCAGCGCTCATCTGATGAGAGTGTCTCAGAATGGTGGAGAGGCCGAGCGACTCTTCAGCGCTGTCGCTGTGTCTGGTGTCTTGCAGCCGCGGATCTTGCCGGATGGTGTGTCCGTACTTTTCGGTCATGGCGCGGTTGAGTCCATTCGAACGTGGGTTTACGACCTGGCGGGGGGGAGCGCCCGAGAGCTCGACGCGGGCGGCCTCGGTGTGGCTCTCTACGTTCCTACGGGACACTTGCTACGGGCACCCTGGGGAGCCGCCGTGGAAGCGGTAGCGTTCGACGCGCGCCGAAGAGTGTCTCGTGGAAATCCCGTTCCCATCCTGCACGACGTGATGAGAGCTCGCGGCCGCAGCGTTCCTTTTTTAGCCGTTTCCGAAGCCGGTACGCTCGCCTATGTCGTGGGCGAGCGCCCAGAGGCGCACCTCGTTCGTGTGGATCGTAAAGGGAATGCCGATCAGCTCGCCAATGACTCCTCACACGGGCCGCGGATTTCGCCGGACGGGAATCTGGTGGCGTACAACGTACAAACGGCCACTGCGCGTGGCATTCGGGTTTACGACATCGCCCGAGGCAGCAGCACGCACGTCACCGTCGAGCACGACGCCACCCTCGTTGCATGGAAGCCGAGCGGCGATCTTCTGGTCTACGGTGGGCTGAACGGACTCTTTCTCGTACCCGCGGACGGAAGCCGCTCGGAGGAACCGCTGCGAGCGAGCGAGCTGATGAATCTCCCGGAATCTTGGTCTCCGGACGGCGGCTACATCGCGTTCACGCAGATCGACACCGAGACGACGGGTCTCGATATCTGGATCCAGCCGCTCAGCGGCGAGGCCTTCCCTTTCTTGGTGACTCCCGCGGGAGAGAGCGCGGCGCAGTTCTCGCCCGACGGCCGCTACATCGCGTATCAGTCCGATGAGTCGGGAGTGAATGAGATCTACGTGCGGCCGTTCCCGGAAGGCGATGCCCGCTTCAAGATCTCGAGCGCGGGCGGCATGGCTCCAGTGTGGTCTCGGACCGGCGACGAGCTCTTCTATCGCGAGCGCACGGCGTTGATGGTGGTGGACGTTGCCCTGGGTGACGACTTTGCCGCGAGCCGTCCTCGAGAGCTTTTCGACGGTGACTTTGTCGTCGAAAACACGGGCCACCCTTACTACGACGTCGCGCCTGATGGCCAAAGCTTTGTGATGTCTCAAACGCCGCGCGACGAGCCACTCACCGAGATTCAGGTCGTTCTCAACTGGTTCGACGAGAGAGTTCAAGTGCCCATCGTTCGCAAGGAGCGCTTTATATGCCGGTCAAGTATTTGAGACGCCGCATGAAAACACGCGAGCTAGAGGAAGGGTCTTGAGCCGAAGTCGAGAAGGGCCTGTCGCAACTGAGGCCTGCGCGCGCTTGACTTTTCACTCCTCGAGCTCGAATGGCATGGGTTCGAGCGCTCGCTTCACGATGAGCTCGCTGAGATCTCGCCGCCCATCGAGTACGCCGAGAATCGTGACCGTTTGGCCGACGATTCGGAAGAGTATCCGGTAGGGCGACGCGACGAGCTCGCGATATTCCCGAACGCCGACCCGCCGGAGCTCGGGCACGAGCCGGACGCGCTTCGGGAAAAGAGACAGGCTGTTGATTCGGGGAACGAGCTTGAGATAGAGGCGCTCGGCCGCGTCAGCGCCCCGTGACATCGCGACGTAGTCGAGAATGTCATCGAGATCGCGGATCGCGTTCGGGGCCCAAATGAGCTTGAAATGCTCACTCACCCCGAAGCTCTTTCAGTTTCCTTTCGAAGTGACGATGTGCCTTCGCCTGGGTCACACCTTTGCCTTCGCCAATCTCACCCTCACCGACGGCGAGGTAGCGCAGTAGTAGAAGCGCCTCGCGTTCGCGCTCGAAGCTCTCCACGTCCACCAGTACGGCTGTCGCTTTGCCATTCTGTGTGATCACGATGGGTTGTCCGGTCTCTCTGGCACGCCTGATGAGCTCAGCGCTCTTTGTTTTCAGCGTTGTGACTGGCTCGATAGCTTCGCTGTACTTCAAAAACAGCCCTCCTTGTTTGTAGCCAAATATAGACCTTAATTTGGGTCCTGTCAAATAGTTGCCGTCCGACTCGCTCACCTTGCACGAGAAGGCGGCAAACTCCCGGTCTGTCGGACTCGACGAATTTCGGCACAGCGGCTCGTCCTCGTCGATAACTAGCCGATCATTGCGGCGGGCCCAACGGACTATCGGTACAGCCGGTACGTTCCACCGTGTAGGTGCCGCCCGAGATCATCCACGCGCCGTCTTTCTTCACAAGATCGAACGCGTCGATGCCGCAATGGCTGAATTTCCCGTTGATGTGAAAATCGTAGGGCGTCCACACGGTGGCGATGTCCCCGCGAATCCTGACTTCCGGATCCCACATCCGCTCGAGCCAGGTGGCGTCGCTCTTTGCCAGCCCGTCGATGAAGTCTTGGTTCGAAGAGCTGCGCACGATCTTCTTCCCGTCTTGCACACGAACGGAGAACAAGCGCCCCTCGGGGATCAGAATCTTCTTGGCGGCCTCGGCGTCCTTCGTCACCATGGAGTCGAAGAATCCTTGGACCGCCGCGAGAACAGCTTTCTCTTCGGCGGACGGGGCAGCGGTCAATAGTGCGGCCAAAGCGACGGCGACGAGCATGTCGTGATCTCCTCTTTCTTATTCCCGTTCGAAAACGAGTTTGCCGTTGACTGTAGCCGGTCTTGCTTCCGCGCTCAAAGAGAAGCGCTTCCAAAGTCGAGCTTCAGCGCGAGCGTGTCGGCGTAGCGCGTGAGGCTCTTGTGCGCGGCGTCGCGACGCCCGTCGCCCTCGTGATGGACGGATAGCACGTGCAGGAGCCCCGCCGCCTTGTCTGCTTTGAGATCGCAGCGGCCGACAAGCTCGTCGCCCACGAGTAGCGGCATACAGTAGTAGCCGTATTTTCTTTCCTTGACGGGCTTGTAGATTTCGAGCATTTGCTCGAAGTCGAACAACATTTGGACGCGTTTTCGGTCCCAAAGTAGAGGGTCGAAAGGAGAGAGGAGAACGCCCGTATCTCGACGTGGCCGCGCTTTCGCGAGGCGGGCGGCCAGCTCCAAATCCTCGGGGCGAATCCAACCCGTGTGGCGTCCGAGCGAGCACATCGTCACGGCTCCTTCCTCCTTCAGCTCGCCGAGACAGGCCTCGAGAAGCTTGCGGCGCTTCGCGAGCCGCCACGTATCCGCGAGTGTGGCCATGCCCGCCCAGCCATGTCCGTCGAGCGCCTTCAGAACGAGCGTCTTGAAGGCGTCACGCTCGGCCACCTTGTTCTGTCGCGCCGAATCGGGAATCACGCGCTCCGTTAAATCGTAGAGCGGCTGGAAGTTTTTTCGCTCGCGCACGGCGATATCCCCGGCCCACCAAAGGCAGCGCAGGATACGCCTGGTCAAAGAAAAGCCCCACTCGCTCCGTCCCGACTTGTCTTCGAAGTCGGCAGAGCGCAGCGGCCCTTCGTCGCCGATGCGCTTTTTGATCGCGTTCGCTCTGCGCCGGTTCTCTTGAAGCACGGGACCCCACCACAGGCTCTCCTTCCGCATTTCGCGACGGCGAAACTCGAAAACGGGGTAGAGCTCCATCGGAAGCCAGCTCGCTTCGTGGCCCCAGTATTCGAAGAGCGGGGCTCGCGGACGGAGCAACGTCTCTGGCAGTGCGGGGTCGAGGCCGGGGAGTCGAGATAGAAGCACGAGGCCGTGGCTACGAGCTCCGGCAATCGGCACCGTGTCGAGTTGCAAGTACCCGAAGCGACGGATTACGTCGTAGCACGCCGCTCGTGGTCGCTTGCCGGCACTCGACGGAAAGCCGGTCCATTCGGGCTTCATGAGGCCCGCCCGCGCGAGCGCGAGCCGCCGCGCCTCTTTGATGCTGATCGTCTCTGCGCTCAGTCGTTTGCCTCCCGAGATGGAGTCTAGAACAAAAAGAGTTGAAGCATGGCTCACCGCGATTTGGTTTACTTAAACTCTGAGCGCCCCCGAGATGGAGTCCAGAAGAAAGGCTTGACAATGTACAAATATATTTTTACATTCAAAGGGAATTGTAGGCGCATATGCAAGACGTTCTATTTGTTGAGAAAACCGAGCAGGCGGGGGCGCTTTTTCATCCATTGCGGGTGGAAGTATTGAAGCGCCTCGCTGAGCCGCGCGCGTGCCCCGAGCTCGCCGCCGAGCTCTCCGAGACCACCCAGAAGATCTACTACCACGTAAAGATTCTCGAAAAAGCGGGCTTGGTGACGAAAGTCGAAGAGCGTCGCGTTCGCGGCATCATGGAGGGTCTCTACCAGGCGCGGGCGCGCTCCTATTGGCTTTCGGCCGGTCTCGTCGGCCGGGTGGGAGGCGCGCGACGGGTACGCGATGAAGCGAGCCTCGGTTATCTTCTCGACCTCGCCGCGGACATCCACGCCGACGTCGCTCGACTAGGGGAGCGTACCCGTGACGGTGAGGTCCCGTCCCTCGGGCTTTCCGCGCGCATCGAGCTCGATCCTCGCGAGCGCGCCGCTTTCCGCAAAGACGTTCAAAAGGCCTTTCAGAAGCTCGCGCAGAAGTATGGACGTAGCGCCTCCAAAGGCTCCGCCGAATCCTTTCAACTCTCCCTCGTTTGTTATCCAAAATCGGAGGACAAGTCATGACCGACAAACTCGAAATGATCGTCCCCATCGCGGCCCCACCAGCGCCCGTCTTTCGGGCGTTTACCGACGCCAGCGAGCTCGAGCAATGGTTCGCCGAAAGAGCCGCCGTCTCGTGCGAGAAAAAGACCTACGACTTCTGGGAACGCTATTGAAGCTCGAGCAACATGTTCCTCGGCGTCCCAAGTCGGATTGCAGCGTTGGCGACTTCTGGCTGCTGTCCTTCGAGAATCTCCGGCGTCATGTCGAAGATAGCGGTGGCATCGTGCGCTGCGACTACGGCGCGCCCGCGCGCGGAACCGCTTCGGTCGTGGTCGACATCGACGCACCGCGCGAGCGGGTCTTCGCGGCGCTGACGGAGCCGAGCCAGATCGATCGCTGGATCGGCAAAGGTGCTTCCATCGATCTAGAAGTCGGCGGCAAGCGCGACTACGGATGGGAAGGTGAGGGGCCGGTAAAGATCCTCGAGCTCGTCCCAAACGAGAAACTCTCTCACGACTGGAAGCATGGAGACGAACCCGAATCCATCGTGACGTGGACGCTCGAAGATTCCGGCGGCGGTACACGGCTCCACCTCGTGCATAGCGGGTTCGGTGACGATCGCGACACCGAAGATTTCCGCACCGGTTGGTTGAAGCACATCATCTGGATGAAGTCGACGATCGAAAAAGGCGAGGCGTGGAGCGCTCCCGAGCTCGTCTCTGCGGACTGGGATGAGCTCTGAGTGCAACGCGCTGTTTAACGATGGGCTCGATATAGCGCTCGGCGAGGAGGCGACGATCCGACTCAGTGATTGGAAACGCTGTCTCGAAATAAGCGCGAATATCAGGCGCCAGATTGCGGTGATAGAAGGTTGGCCAGACTGCACGAAGGGCCTCGTCGATGGCTAGCTGCGCGGCCGTTCCATGCGCTTCGAGTGCTTCTGCTTCTATGACGGTCACGACGTAAGCAATGAGATTGTCCGCGAACCATTCCGGCGGGCTGCTCAAGGCGTAGTCGCTCACGATGCCGCGCGACGCAAACTCTTCGTCGAGCAGGTAGGTCGGCGGCTCGCCCAACGCTTTGTAGACCTCTTCTGCCCAGCTTGCCCAATCCTCCGGGTCCTTCCCGCGAAAGGAAAATGTGGGCTCCGACATCCCCGCGTAGGCGAAGCGCGGCACGATCGTGAGCCCGTCACCAAGCTCGCCGTCGTAAAAACCTGTTGCTTCCCACTGGAAGGCTCGAACGAGCTCGACGAAACGCGGCGCGGGGAAACGCGTCCGCCCGTTCTCGGCCACGAGATCTTCGGTGTCGAAATCGAGCGACATGTGGAAGCTATGGCCCATCTCGTGAACGAGCAGAGCCAGAAGCAAAAGCCGGTCCTCGACCCGACGGCCCACGTCATAAATGATGAGCGACTGCGTCCGCGGAAACACTTGGGCCGCGGTCTCGTCTTCTTGGACAGCGGCCAACGCGGTATTCAGAAGGGCCGTTTTCTCCGTGGCGACCGTGCGCAGGGTTTTTAGACCGTTCTCGGTCTCAAAAACATGGCGAAAGACGCGCCGCACCGCGTCGTCGACGGCTTGGGCGAGCACGAGGTCGAAACGCGCGTCGCGTTCGACGAGGGCGATGCCGAGATCGCGATATAAGCCCAGCTGGATATCCGCGAGCTCCGCCTTGCGCCCCAGCACGGACCAGTCGACGGAGTCGGGCATACCATTACTGTTGGCGTCGACACGGCCCAACGCACGTTCGAACGGATTGCTGTCGAGTACATTGCGTACACCGTCACCGTCGAGGTCCACGTCGCCTTCCAGGAGCTTCCCGTAATAGTCGCTGACGCGAAAGTCGGGAACGCCGTCGCCGTCCGAATCGCGCAACGCGAGTGCTTTGAGCCGATCGCGGTCTCCGTACAGCTCGTCGAGATAATCGAGCGCTTCGGATTCGGTACTTGCGCGCAGCTTCTTGAAGCGCGCGGTCTCTTCGTCGTCCGGCAAGATCGCGATCGGCGCACCGGCATAGTGCACGCTTCGGAGCGAATCTATTTGGTCGCGTCCCATGAGCGCGCGGTCGATGCGTCCCGAGCTCAGGTGCTCCAGTGAGTCTTCTATGATCTTGGCACGGTCCGGAACCTGTTCGGCCGCGACGAGACCCATGAGCGCGAGAAACGGCAGGACGAAGCTGCACATGCTTCAGAGCTTGGCGGGAACGGCTACTGCCTGCCCGAGGCCCAGTTGATGGCGCCCGCCAAGTGAGCTTTGAAGGTCTCGTCCGCGTAGGACGCTTCGGTATGGCCGAGTGCCGTGTAGAAAGCGCGGCCACCGTCGAACTCGTGAAACCACACCACGGGATGGTCGCCCATCGCCGCCTCACCGGCCTCGAAGCTCGTTTCGTCAAGTGACATGAGCACTTCGACGTTGGCGCGTGGGTTCTCAAGAAACGTGTAGTGCTCGTCGACGCGCGTCCATCGCTCCGGAAGGTGCTGAGTAGCTGGGTGCGAACGATCTTCTACGATATAGGTGGCTTCCTGAGTCTCGGGATGAGTCTTGAAGTAGGCGCCCACGAGCTTGCCGTACCATGGCCAGTCATATTCCGTATCGGCGGCGGCATGGATGCCGACATAGCCTTTTCCCGACTGGATGAAACGCTCGAAGGCGGCTTGCTGTGCGTCGTTCAAAACGTCGCCCGTGGTCATGAGAAAAACGACGACGTCGACGCTCGCAAGTGTTTTGTCGGTGAATCGGCTCGCGTCTTCGGTCGCGACAACGTCCCATCCGTGCTGTTTGCCGAGCGCCTCGATGGCGCGGACACCGTCTCCGATCGACGCGTGCCGATATTCGGCCGTCTTGCTAAAGACGAGAACGTCGATCGGCTCCGTTTGAGCCACCACGAGTGAAAGCAGGAGAGCAAGCATGCGCGTATCATATGCCAGATGCATGGCGCGAATATGCCTGGCCTTCGTCTCGTGGTTCTCTTGCTTTTTTTCGGCGCGTGCTCGAGCGACGAGACGCCCAACTTGTCGAAGGACGCAAAAACAGCGACGCACGAAGCGCTCCTCGAGGATCTCGAAACGCCGCGCCATCCCTCGGACGGCGGCGGGCGCGCGTTTCTCGCCGAGGCTCCCGAGGGTCCCATCCTGGTGGGGAGCCGCCACCGTTTCGAGATCGTTTACGAGGCCGGCCCGTTGGGTATCTCCGAGGGCGGCGTGTTGTTCCTGCTACCATCGCCGTTTTGGGGCTGGGATGTGCCACAGACGGAGGTTCCGGAAGCTCCTGGATATACCGAGGCCACGACGAACGCGCCAGACGTAAAGCTCGAGACGTCGACGCTCGGAAACCTTCTTGCCATCACAATCCGCGGACGCGCCCTCGCGCAGGGTGAGCGGATCGAGCTCGTCTATGGAGCGGGTCCGGCGGGGGCTCGGGTCGATCACTACGCGGAGTCGCGGTCGCCGATCTGGCTCGCCGTCGACGGCGATGGGGACGGCGTATATTCCGTTCTCGACGAGGTGCCGAGCGTCGATGTCGCCGCGGGTCCGCCGGCGCAGCTCGTGTTGACGCTACCGAGCACGGCGCGGCCGGGAGACCGCGTGCGCTTGACGGTGGCGGCTCTCGACCGAGCCGGCAACGCGGGCGTGGCGCTCGACGGAAGCGTGGCACTCTCCGGGCCGTCCGCTCTGGACCTTCCCACCGTTCTCGTGCTTTCGGAGCGCGGGGTCGGCTATGTTGATGTCGTCGCACGTGATGTGGGTGTCTACCGCGTTAGCGGCGCGTCGGGCGACATGATTGCGGAAAGCAACCCGCTCGTTGTCCGCGACGGCATCCCCCGCATCCTGTGGGCCGACCTTCATGGTCATTCCCAGCTTTCTGACGGCACCGGTACACCCGACGACTACTTCTGGTATGCGCGGGACGTGGCGGCGCTCGACATCGTCGCGCTCACGGATCACGACCATTGGGGTAGGCGTTTTCTCGATCAGAACGAAGCGATGTGGGAGGCGATCCGCGAATCGGGCCGCCGCTTCGAAGAGCCCGGCCGGTTCCTCGCCATCGAGGGTTATGAATGGACGAACTGGCTTCACGGTCATCGTCACGTACTGTATTTCGAAAGCGGTGGCGAGGTCTTGAGCTCCATCGATCCCGCCTATGAAACGCCGGCTCAGTTGTGGGCAGCTCTCGAAGGCCGGAAGGCTATCACCGTCGCGCACCATTCGGCGGGCGGACCGATCTCTACGAATTGGGATTTCATGCCGGACCCCGCGATTGAACCCGTAACGGAGATCGTCTCGGTGCACGGAAGCAGCGAAGCGGCCGATTCGCCCGGCACAATCTATAGCGCTGTACCGGGAAACTTCGTGCGCGACGTACTCGATCGCGGCGCGCGCTTCGGCTTCATCGGTAGTGGCGACAGCCACGACGGTCATCCGGGGCTTGCACATCTCGCACAACCCAGCGGCGGCCTCGCCGCGATCTTCTCGGAACATCTGACGCGCGACAGCGTGCTCGAAGCCCTCTCCTCGCGTCGTGTCTACGCGACCAACGGCCCGCGCATCTGGCTTCGCTTCTGGCTCGACGACAACCCCCGCTTCGCCGTGGCGGGCACGGCGCCCATCGAGCGCGTCGACGTGATCCGGAGCGGAAGCGTTGTCACGAGCCTTCCCGGCTTCGGACGCCGTGAATGGGGTGAAGGTTTGACGCTCGACGACCTCGTGTCGGGCGAATATGTCTACATCCGCGTCGTCCAAGAAGACGGCGGCGTCGCGTGGTCGAGCCCCGTGTTTATCGACTAGTCCTTTGCTATCGTAGAGATAGGGCAGATGACAACCGAAGAAGCTTTGAGGGATTACCTGGTCGAGCGAGGGTTCGTCGAGAAGGGCACTCCCCGCGAGGAGCTCTACCGCAGCAATTGGGTCAAGGTGCCCATGTAGGGATACTTCGTTCCGGTCTTTCCCATCTACAGCTTCAAGCAGTCGCTAATGGTCCATGACATCCACCACGTCGTCAGCGGATACGACACGGATTGGCGAGGGGAGCTCGAGATCGCGGCGTGGGAGCTGAGCAGCGGCGGCTGCGGCTGGTACCTTCTTTACTGGATCGACCGGATGGTGTTCATGAGCCTCGGTCTTCTCTTCTGCCCGAAGCGTACGATTCGCGCCTTCGAGCGTGGTCGAGAACACCGGAATTCTTTTGACCGCGACCCAGAAGATCTCCTCACCAGTGACTTCGACGAGCTCAAACGTCGAAGCCTTCGAATTGCCGGCTGACCGCCGAAATCTCACTCTGGGAAGTTCATTCGGCGGAGCAGGTTTTGGAAGCGGGGGTCGTCTCGCAGAGGGTCCACCCACAAGTGAGTTGGTAGGCCGACCGCCATGGCGGCTCGCTCGCTATAAGCGCGATCCAGCCAGAGAAAAGCTTCGATGGCACGAACGTCTTCGACGTCATACAAGGTGCAAATATGCGGGTGATTGAGCTGCGAGATCGCCTTGGCTTCACGTTCGAAGCGCTCTTTGCGCTCCGCGCTCTCCGCAAGGTGTTCGGGAAGAACCTTGATGGCTACCGTTCGGTCGAGGCGGGTGTCCTTCGATTTGTAAACCTCTCCATACCCCCTGCGCCAATCGGCGAGAGGATTTTGTAGGGCCCTAAGCGCGTTCCACTGGTGAGGGACACCGGGGAAATCTAGCTGCTCGTGACGCAGGAATCAAATGAGAAGAGGGTTTTTTGGGGCCGGCGCTAGAGCATTCGCAAAGGCCCGGACTTTGGATATGCGCCGTTTTGAGACACCTCTCGAAGATACATGTCTCGAATTGAGGCCGGGCGCCTTTTAAGCTGCGAACGAGCCCGTCGGGAAACTGTCCTCTAAAATCCCGATCGAGCTCACCGGAGAGGTCACCACGGTGCAGTCGCCGCTATGGAGCTCCATCGATAAGCCGATCCAGATGCAGCTCATCTTCAGGAAGCTGCGTCCCAGGCTGGCGCCTGAGAGCGTCACCTGCGCCGCGTCGGCGAAGAGCGAGCCTCCTTGGATCAACACCTTCGACTTGAACGGTTCGAGGACCGTGATCTGATAAAAAGCACTCGCGGTCTTCACTTGCAGCACCGTCAACGATTCGAGCGTGGTCAGATTGATACCGCGACCTTCGTTCAGCTCTTCGGAGAACCCGTCCAGTAAGCAGAGTTTAGGAACACGGTGGACCGTGGATTGGGGTTGTTTCTCACTCGAGGGTTCTTTCTCCGGGTCGGCCTCGACTTCGGGTGTGTGAGGCTCGAGAAGCGCGGTCTTGTTGCTTTGATCGCTCATGGACCCTCCCTTGATGTTTGTGGGCCTTCACACACAGTAAAGCAAGGTCCATGCCAGCCGTAGCGAGGCCCCCACACTGCCTAAATGGAGACCGTTGTGGGTTAAATCCCGCAACCATCCACAAATAATTGATCGCGCTAGGAGACGCTTGCCTTTCAAGCTACGACCTCCTATCCTCGCGAGAACGGACCTCGCGTCCGAACCAGACTGCCAGCCGAGGAGGCCGATATGGCTAAACGAGAGCTGATCGGAAAAGCGTACTCGCTACCGGACCTCGTGGGTATGCGGTACAAGACGCGATGGGAAAGGACGTCTTCAAGCGGACACCGCTATTGACGGATGTGCTCTTGAACATGGTCGAAGAACAGCCTCAGGCTTACAAGACGCCTACGGCTCACGTCTGATCGCGCCCCCGGGCACACACGTCCATTTTCACCTCTAGGCGAAAATGGTTACATCCAGTTTTGCCTATAGGCTAAAATGGCCGTGTGGAGATCCGGCCGCGATATCTCGAGCCTTTCATCGCGGCCGATCTGAAGCACAAAATGGTGCTCCTCGCTGGACCGCGCCAGGTCGGGAAGACCACACTTGCAATGGAGCTCATGGGGGAGGACGACCGCTACTACAACTGGGAGCATCGCGCCGATAGAAAAGCCATTCTGGCCGCGGAATGGCCTATCTCACCGTCCCTCATCGTGCTCGACGAGATCCACAAATACCGATTCTGGAAGCGGTGGCTAAAGGGTGAGTTCGACAAGCACCGCCGACGACACAGGTTTCTGGTGACCGGAAGCGCGCGGCTCGTCATTTATCGCAAAGGAGGAGACTCGCTTCAGGGCCGATACCATCACTACCGGCTCCATCCCTTTACGTATGCGGAGCTCATTGGGCAGGAACATAAGCAAGAGCCTTTCTTTGAGCTTCGCATCTCGAAGTCGAAGGACCGAGACACGCTCGAGCGGCTTGTTCACTTCGGCGGCTTTCCCGAGCCCGCTCTCGCGGCGCGCGCCCGCGCGCATCGACGCTGGCAGAAAGAACATGTCGATCGCTTCTTCCGCGAGGACGTTCGCGATCTCGGCGCCGTGCGCGACATCTCGCTCATAGAGATTCTTGCAGATTTGCTTCCCGATCGCGTGGGTAGCCTGCTATCCATCAACTCACTCAGAGAAGATCTCGAAGTCAGTCACAAGGCCGTCTCTCACTGGCTCGACGTGCTCGAACATCTCTATTTCACATTTCGACTGCCCCCACTCGTCACGAAGAAAGTGCGCTCGATCAAGAAAGACCGAAAGCTCTACCTCTGGGACTACTCGGCGCTTACGGAACGGAGTGCGCGCATCGAGAACCTCGTCGCCTCGCACCTGCTCAAGTTCTGTCACTTTCTCGAGGACACCGAAGGCTATCGCATCGATCTCCGATTCCTGCGCGACAAGGAAAAACGCGAGGTCGATTTCCTCGTGCTGGTAGATCGCAAACCGTGGTTCGCCGTCGAAGTGAAAGCCCGGAAAGAGAGCCTATCCTCGCACCTTCGCTATTTCGGCGACAGGCTTCGCATCCCCTACCTCTATCAAGTTGTGTGGGACCTGGACGAAAGCTACACGAAAAACGACGTCTTCGTGATGTCGCCGATGGATTTCCTCGGAGCTCTGCGCTGAGCCCTGAATGGACTTGGCGTTGCCACCGTGGAACACATATACTTTAAAGTATATGTTAAAAGGATTAGGCAATGGCACAACTGACGCTGTATCTTGACGATGAGACGGAGGCTAGGTTGAAAGAAACGGCCAACTCGGCTGGCGTGTCTCTCAGTCGGTGGGTTGCGAATCTCATTCGGGAGAAAATTGGTTCCGAGTGGCCCGTCTCGGTGATCGAGCTGGCAGGAGCCTGGGCCGACTTGCCGACCACCGAAGAGCTCCGGAGGGATGTTCCAGAAGACCTGCCTCGAGAGACCATTTAGTGTACGTGCTCGACACCAACACGGTCATTTACTTCTTCAAAGGGATGGGGCGGGTCGGGGAACGGCTGCTTGCGACGCCTCCAACCGAGGTGTCCCTTCCAGCCGTGGTGCTGTACGAGCTCGAGGTGGGCATAGCGAAGTCGAGCTCTTCAAAAAGGCGTCGAGCACAGCTGGATCAGTTCTTGCGAACCATCTCGATCCTTCCGTTTGCCCGGGAGCAGGCTCGCGCGGCGGCCGAGATTCGTTCACGGCTCGAAAGATTGGGGACACCCATCGGCCCACTGGACACACTCATTGCGGGAACTACATTGCAGGCGGGCGCCACTCTCGTAACGCGTAACGTCGAGGAGTTCGGCCGTGTTCCAAACTTGAGCACGGAGAATTGGTACTGAGGTCATCGCCTCGACCGCGCAGGTTCTCAAGCCGGATGAGAGCGATGGTCAGCGGGGTTGGCTCCACGAAAAACGACGTCTTCGTGATGTCGCCGATGGATTTCCTCGGTGCTCTGCGCTGATGTCTTAGCCGAGCCCGAGAAATAGCTCCTTCGACGCCGGGAAATCCCCTCAATCTCTCGAGGGAATGTGGGTAGGCGCCCATGTTCTCGGAAGTGAACCAAGACGCTAAGTCGTCCCTTCTCAACACTTCCTTCGATGAGGTCCACTGGCATCAATATTGAATAGAGATGTTACGTTCTATGAATCCCGTCGTAAGAACCGCAGTCACTTCCACGGCCGAGATCGGCTCGCTTGCGGGCGTAGCTATCTCGGAAATTCTCGGGCGTGTGAACCTGAAGGAGCTCAGCGGCGCGTTCGAAGTGAGCACGGACGGCATCGTCCGCACGATCCATTTCGACCGCGGCTTCATCGTTTTCGCCGCGAGCACGTCGCCCAACGAGCGTCTCGGGCAGTGCTTGCTCGAAGCGGGAAGGATCACCGAGGAAGGTATCGAAATCGCGCTTAACGCGATGCAGGGCCGGCAGCGCATCGGTCAAGCCATGGTCGAGATGGGCCTCATCACGAAAGAAATGCTCGGCAGCGAGCTCGTGCGTCAGGCGCGCACGGTCGCGACGGCGATGTATGCCCAGGAGGGTTTTTTTCGTTTCGAAGAAAAGCCGTGCCGCATTCCGATGGACTTGCGCATCAGTGTTTCGATTTATCGGCTCCAGCTCGAAGGCATCCGAAAAATTCCGAATCACGCGCTTCTGCGAGAAGCGTTGCCCGTGCGTACAGAGCTCATCCGCGTCACTAAAACTCCGGCCTTCAGCTTCGACGGTGTCGAGTTCGAGACGATCGAGCTCGACGTCATGGCGGCCAGCCGCTCCCAACGGCAGCTCGGCGAGATAGTCGACCACGTGGCTCGAGGTCTCGAAGAAACCGAGCGCGCGATCTACGGGCTCCTCTGCTCAGGGATACTCGAGCGGGTGAGCCGAGACGGCTCCGTCCGGCGGCTCCGCGTCGAAGAGGAGACCGGGAACTTTCTAGTGTCACCTCTGAGCGCGGATAACACGGAGGCTCCGGAAAACGTCCCTCAGGCAGTGCTGCTTGCTTTCGAAAGCTCCGAGCGAGCATCCCCCGAGGAGTTGCTCGAGCTCGCCCCGAATGCCGCCGAGGTGGAGATTCGCCGCGCCTTCGTGACCAAGATTGCCGAATGGGATACTAAGCGAGCGCAGCTCGACCCGAATGATCCTCTCGTGACCAAAGTAGACGAAATCAAACAAAGGTTTGAAACCGCGAAATACAAACTGCTTGACGAGTCAGCTCCGAGCCTGCCGCCTCTGTCGGAGCCCCAGAAGGTTGCCGTCTCCGATAAATCCGATGAATCGCGCCTTCTCGGAGACATTCACGCGAAGCAGATGACAGGTGACTCCGAAGGCGCGATCACGTTTCTATACGAGCTCGTGCGCGTCGCGCCGAACAAAGCGAAGCACGAGCTGATGCTCGCCAAAGCCCTCGCCGAGCATCGCGTCTTGAAGAAGAAGGCCGAGCGCCATTTCCGCCGTGCCTTGTCTCTCGACTCGCAAGACGCCGAGGCCCATTATCTTCTCGGGCGCTATTACCAGTCCTTTGATATGTCGAGTCGGGCCGTCACCGAATTCGAAGCGGCGCTCGCCATTAGTCCCCAACATTCTGAGACCCGTTCCGCGCTCGCAAAGCTCAAAGGTGGTGATGGCTCGCTCCAAGAGCGCCTGAAGGGCTGGTTCTCGTAGGCCCGCGGACGAAACCGAAATTAGCTAACGCCCCTTGTTAATGCCGATGCGCGCGAGGAGCGGTCTTTGCTGCGTGTTTAACCGGACGCTCGGCCGGGCCTTCCGTACCGTCGCGATCGCCTCTCCACACACCGCGCTTCAACAAGAGCGCGGCGCCGTGTTTCATCGCGTCTCCGATTCGGAAACCCTGGAGCTACCGGTGTAGCCCGGATTCAAGCGAGCCCAGAAAACGCCGTGATAATTCGGGCTTCTTATCTCGAGCAGGATGAGAGCGATGGTCAAGGGTGTTTGCAGGGCGAGAATTTCGGCCCAGCGCAGCTCATCACGGGAGAGCCAGAACCCGATATTCGCAAGAAAAAGAATGCTCCAGAAAAGCTCGTAGCTCCGGCGGAGCCGAAAGACATTACAGAAGAGGAAGAAGTGGCCGAGGGTCACGGGAAAAAGAAGCGCCACGGAGCCGAGGAGTTGCCAGGAGAGCCCAGTGACGAGCGCGCACAAGACGATCGCGACTGCGTCCTGCCACCAGAAACGAAACCCAGCACGGCGACCCACTAGACGTTTAGCTCGACGGCTTGCACGGTACCGCCTGAGCCGAGCGTGACTAGAAGCTCGCCGAAACGTGTGTCGAAGTTTCTAGTCCTGAGGTCGCGACAAGTGAGCGTCACGTTCTGTTCGTCTTTCTGCACGCGTACCACTTGGTAGAGAGGAGAGAGCGCTCGCATCGCTTGATATTCTGGAATCGCTTCGAGAATCGTCGCGTAGGGCCCGTCGTGAATCTTCTGGAGACTTTCGCGAGAAAGACGGCCGTGGACCGCACTCAAGTCGAAGAGGTGGACCTCACCGTCGAGGGGCCGCGCCCCGATGAACTTCCACGGGACGAAGGTGGTGGGTAGAAGAGACGCGGTTCCTTCCGGTGCCAGCCGCCCGGCCCGCCTCCTCAAAACGATGCGTACCATCCAATAAGCGACAAGAAAAGCCATGTAACCGTAGGACAACTCGAGACCCGGCATCTTGGCCCGAGCGAGCTCGGAATAGAGGACGTACAGGGCTCCTACCGTGACGGCGATGACCGGCAGGTCGATAAAAAAGACCCACTCTCGGCAAAAGCGCCTGTTCGAGAACGGCGCGAGAAGAGTAATCCCGTACGTGTTGCTGAAGTCGAGCACGCTGTGAAAGCACATGCCTAGAGCGAGGCCGAGGGCGACGTGAAGGCCGGGAAAGCCGAGCGCGGCCGACACGACATAAGCCGCCGCGGCTATGGCTGCGATGACGGGAAAAGCGTGCGAGTACGTCTGGTGGAATTTGAGAAAGCGACGGCGTCCCGCGATGCGGCTCATCGCATCCAGGTCGGGGGCGACCGATCCCATCATGAAGGCGATGGAGGCCTCCGGGTAGTCCGCCATGAAGGGCGCCGCGATGACCACGCCCATCATGCCATGTGTGACGATGTCCATTGGAGCTCTGTGCTCTTTAATTGTACCGAAAAAAACGCGCTCACCAGGACTCGCCATGAAACGCGAGCTTCCAGAAAAGTCGCTCATACCGCATCGTCTCGAAAAACTTGCGCTCCATTTTCGCGCGCAGGCTCACAGAGGCGGCCGCGGCCAACTCGTCCAAGTTGGTGGCGAGCAGGTCCACCCAACCCTTGAAGCCGTCGCTCGTCCAGTTGTCGATGAAGCGTTGCCATTTGCTCGGGCCTACCTGGAGCTCTTTCACGTGGAGCCACGAGTCCAGATAAGCTTTCTCGGCAGCGTAGGTGGCCGCGTAAGCGACTTCGTAGGGATCGGTGTAGTTGGTCACGCGAAGAAAATTGATGTAGCCGAGGTTCGTCGGCGCCGGCTCGACGTCTTCGATAGAGACACCGTGCTCCGCGGCCATTTCTTCAAAGAGCACGAGCTCACGCTGGAGCGCTGCGATGGCGTTGCTGTGAGCTTGCCGGTGCTCGAGAGGCGCCTTGGTGATCTTGAGCGCGACATTCGGAATGGCCTCACGCACGAAAACATAATCCTGCTTCAGCCAATTGGCGAAGCGCTCATCGGAAATCGACCCTGCGGCGACCTCCGAGAGAAACGGTTCCGCGAGCATCTCGGCCCAATGCTCGCGGTATTTTTCGTGCAGGTCTGCGACGAATGCCATGAAGACTCTCCTTTCAGCGAAGAGGGAGTCTATCTGGCTGAAGCCGAATCGGCTAGAGCGAGCCGCGCTCTCTGGTACTATCCCGCCACTCATGCGAATGACGCTCTTGCTACTGGCTGCGCTCGGAGCGGCCTCGATGGCTTCTCCGCAGGCTCGACACCAACACCGTGTGGTGCGCGTCAGCCCGAGCACCGCGATCGCGCCGAGCGAAGTTTCCGTCGCCATCAACCCGACGCGGCCCGAGAACGTCGTGGCCGTCTCTGTACAGAGACGAAGTCCGACAACAGACTACGCTTATGTGAGCTTCGACGGCGGCACGACGTGGGTCAGCATCGAGGGACAAAACCCTAACGCCCGCACGCAAGGCGATGACGCGATCGTGTTCGACGAAGCGGGCCGTGCGTACTGGTCGTATATTTCGTTCAGCGGCTTGCGGTCCGAGCGCCCCACGGACGCGGCGACCGGAATCTTCGTGAACCGTTCCGAAGACGGTGGCCGAAGCTGGTCGGACGCCGTCACCGTCGTGGACCACCACAACACGGTCGCGCCATTCGAGGACAAGCCCTGGCTCGTCGCAGGACCCGACGACCGCGTCTACATCGCGTGGACCCGCTTCTCGAAATACGGCAGCGCGGACCCTCAAGAGACGAGCCATATCTACTTCTCCTTGTCTGAAGACGCCGGCCAGACCTTCGCCGCACCCTTCCGGGTGTCGGACACACCTGGAGACGCCATCGATAGTGATGGCACCCTCGAAGGCGTCGTGCCCGCCGTGGGCATCGAAGGCGAAGTCTATTTGGTCTGGTCGGGCCCGCAAGGACTCGTCTTCGACAAGTCAACGGACGGAGGCTGGACCTTCGGCGAGGATCGCATCATCGGCCCGCATCCGGGAGGCTGGGACATCGACATCGAAGGCGTTGGCCGCGCGAACGGAATGCCCGTCACCGCCGTCGACCGATCACAGGGTGCCTTTCGAGGCACCCTATACGTCAATTGGATCGACCACCGCCATGGCGATCCCGACGTGTTCGTCACCTACTCGCGGGACGGAGGCAACAGCTGGGCCCCACCCGTGCGCGTGAACGGCGACCCGATCGGAAATAACGCGGCGCAATTCTTCACTTGGATGGCGGTCGACCCCATCGACGGCTCGGTCAACGTCGCCTTCTACGATCGCCACGACCTTAAGGGAACGGAGACGTCTGTCACGCTCGCGCGCAGCACCAACGGCGGCGAGAGCTTCGAGACCTTCCCGGTAGCCATCGAGCCGTTCGAAACGAGCGACGACGTTTTCTTCGGCGACTATCTAGGGGTCGCAGCCCATGCAGGCCGCGTCGTAATGGTGTTCAGCCACTTCACGACGCCGTCCGACTTGGCACTCTCCGCTGCATTATTTCGGTTCAGCCAGAGCGACAATTGAGGTGAGGTACCACAATATTGTGTGGTCAGGTAGTGTAGCAACGACTATATCTTGTGGTCCGCCGCTCCCAACTTGACAGTACCCCTAAGAAGCCAAGTTCGGCTCCTTCATGGGGTTTGCCGGAGTACCAGCACTTCTTCATCGCCGACGACGACGAGGACGAGAGAATCCACCGCCACATCGCGCGCCGGTCCCGACGTCTTGTACGTGCCCACCAGCTTCGGTTGCGACGGCGTGGACAAATCCACGACTTGAATCCCCGCCTCGCCATCCGCGACATAAGCCAAGTTGCCGGCTAGCGCGACGCGCTCGGCTCGACCGGGCGTGGCAAACGTCGCTACTTTGACCGGCGTCGTTGGATCGGAGACGTCGTAGACTTGAAGGTCCCCGCGACCGGCCCCACATAGGAGCTTCGGACCACCGGCGCCGGACCCGTCGGACACCTCCATGGAACGGGGTGCATTGGGCGCATGTAGAACGCCCACGGGCTCGAGCGGGCCCGGCTGAGATAGATCGAAAATATAGAGTCCGGAAGGCGAGTCGACGGCATAGGCGAGCGAGCCGGACACGGTCACGTCGCGCGCATAGCCGTCGAGAAAGAACGAGCCCGCGGCAACGGGCTTCGACTCGTCCGACACGTCGAGCATGACGAGGCCTTCCATATGGTCGATGAATACGACCTTGTTCTCGAAGACATCGCCAATCTTCGTCTGGCCGAGTGACTTGAAGGAACCGATGAGCGTCGGCTCGTCGGCGTTTCCGATGTCGAGGATGCCAAGACCGAAGAAGTTGGCGCCGACATAGGCACGGGAGCTGGACAAGCGGAAGCCCCAGATTTCTTCGGGAAATGTGTAGGTGCCCTGGCGTTTCGGCGTCTCGGGATTCGAGATATCGTAAATCGTGAAAGACGTGCCGGCGGCGACGAACGCCTGGTCGCCCCTCACCCTGACTAGATCCGCGGGCCCGGGAATCGAGCCGATCGGCTCGAAACTCATGGTTTGAGCGGAGACACTGGCCGCCACGACGAGGCTGATACACGCTCCTATGGTGACGACGCGTGACGTCATGACCGTTCATCCTGTTCGGGCTTCGCGATCCGGTAGAGCTTCGATTGCGTTCGGAGGATCACGCTCCCGCGCACCACGGCAGGCGTTGCCAGTGACATTTCATCGAGCGAGTTCTTGCCGAGCACCTTGAACTCGGGCCCGGCCTGAACGACATAGGTGTCGCCGTCCTCGCTCAGCAAGAAAATCTTTCCGTTATACGCCCAGGGTGACGCGGTGAATCCGTTTCCAATCTCGAGGCGCTTCCGGCCATATATCTCCTCGCCGGTCTTCGCGTCGTGGCAGAGAAAAAAGCCGCGATCGAGTAGCGTGTAATAGTAATCACCGTATACGAGCGCGGAAGTGTTGTAGGTACCGAGTAGCGGGTAGGACCAAGCGATAGCGTCGGACGTGTTTTTCGGCCCCGGGAAGCGAGCCGCGAAATTCTCGACGTCGGGCCACAGAGAGATGTCTCCCGATGCGCCGGGGCGGATGGCGTAAACCGGGCGTATGCCGCCGCCCGGATAACCCGAGCTGATGTAGAGCAGCCCGTGCTTGGCAAATGGTGACGGGATGGTGAGCCCCGACATCCCTTTGAGCTCCCACAGCAAATCCCCTTCGAGGTCGTAAGCGCGGACGCCACCAGTGCCCGCCGTCACGATCTCCGCGCGGCGATCGTTCTCCCAGATGAAGGGTGTGGACCAGTTCCGACCGCCCTCGGCGCGGGCGATTCTCCAAATCTCTTCGCCTGTCGCCTTGTCGAAGACCACCATGAAGGACTCCGTCGTGTTGTCGTTGACGATGTACAGGCGATCGTGGTGGAGGACAGGCGAAGCGGCCATACCGAATCCCTGCGTGGTATTGAACGTTCCAATCTCCTTGGTCCAGACGATCTCCCCACTCATCGTGAGAGCGCTGACGCGTCCGATGCTGCCGAAATACACATAGACGTGCTCGCCGTCGGTGACCGGCGTTTCTGAGGCGAAGCTGTTCTTGAGGTGTTTTTGAATTGGGGGCGGTGCGCGGTGCAGCTCACGCTCCCATACAATCTCTCCCGAATCGAAGTCGATGGCGTACACCATCCATCGATGCTCCGCCAGGGATCGCCGCGAGCCGTTGTCGTCGCCCGGGTCGTAAAGCCCCCGGATGGGCGTCTCCTCGTCGCCCGCGCTGATGGACGAAGTGATGAAGATGCGGTCGTCCCATACGATGGGTGAGCTCCAGCTCAAACCCGGGATGTCGATCTCCCAGGCGATGTTCTCGGTCCGGCTCCAGGTGTCGGGCAAAGACGGATCGTCGGGAACAGCACCGGCATCCGGGCCGCGAAAGCGAGTCCAACGAGCCTTGTCCTCTGCAGATAAGCCGGCCGCCGAGAGTACTGAGACGATGGCCACGATGGCAACGGCGGCAATACGTTCTCTCATTTTCCCTCCTGGGCGTGCGCGGTGGAGCCGAATGATGATAAATAGTCGTTGCCGCCCCGCCTGTCAAGGAAGTGGCGGCGTGAAACGTGAAACACGGCGAAAGGACTGGCCATGAATGCGAAGAAGCTCTGTGCGTGTACCGTAGCAGGGGTTGTGTTTTCCCTGGCGATTGCCTATTGGGCCGTGGCGTACCCCACGATATTCCCGACGGGAACCACCATCTACAATCCGGACGAAAGCTACAGTAGTTACATTTTGATCTCGGACCACTCGTCCCAGGGGAACCATCCATCCGCCAAAGTCAGAGCAGAAAGCACCGCTCCCGACGATATCCGTCTCATCGACATGAACGGCAATGTCGTGCACACATGGAAGGTGAAGGCCTATTTCAACAAACGAAGCCGGCTGTTACCCAACGGGCACTTGGTTTATGTCGGCCCCAACGAAACGGTCACCGAATACGATTGGGACGGAAACGTCGTTTGGGAGCACGAAGGCATCGCCTCCGTCAACGACCTGCGGATCTTGCCCAACAACAACCGGCTGTTCATTGCGCACGAGCTGCTTCCCGACGAGTTCCAGATGCAGGTAGAAGATGTCACGATCGCTCCCTGGTGGTCACCACGCAAGCGCGGAAGCGTCGAGCATCAAAGAGGCGCCGATATCTACGAAGTAAATATGGACAAGGAAGTCGTCTGGGAGTGGCATGCGTATAACCATCTCGACCTGAACCGGTTTTCACCCGTCACGCCCGAGGGCGACTGGCTCCATATGAACTCGATCCAGCCTCTTCCGGAGAACAAGTGGTACGACGCGGGCGACGAAAGATTCAAGCCGGGTAATATCCTCATCAACCCACGCAATATCGACATGCTCTTCATCGTCGACCGAGAGACAAAGAAGATCGTCTGGGAGTGGACGCATGACTACAAAGGCGGATTGTCGCACTGCCACGAGCCCGAGATGATCGAAAAAGGGCTGCCCGGAGCGGGCAACATCATCTTGTTCGACAACGGTCTTTTTCCCAAGCACCGGAGCCACAACGGACAGACGTTCATCATCGAGTTCGATCCGACCACGAAGGAAATTGTTTGGAAATACGAAACGGAAGGCTATGCCAATCTAAAGTTTTTCAGCAAGACCATGGGAACGCAGCGGAGGCTTAAAAACGGCAATACGTTCATCGTCGAGGACAACACAGGGAGGCTCTTTCAAGTGAAGCCCGACGGCGAGATCGTTTGGGAATATGTGAACCGAGGCGGTACGACACGGCCTTTTCCCGTCCCCTACGATTTCACCCCGCAGCTGAGGGAGCTCACCCGACCTGAGGAGCTCGCGGTCACACCGCCCAACAACCTGGAGTGGCACCTAGAGCCCGACGTACTACGAAACAGAAATTGAACCGGCTAGGTCATGGCTCGGCAGCCACAGGTGCTGGCTGCGGGTCGAGGGGTTGCAGGTCTCGTCCGGCGAGCGCCGCCGCGTCGGGAGCAAATTCAAGAAGATAGCGACCGGGACCCCTTCTATGGGGGCCAGCCCGGCTTCGCCATCGGGTAACCCTATACGTTGTAGGAAGCTTCATGACGACGTCGTACTCTCGTCGCGCCTGCGAGCCTCGCTGCGCGTGGAGTACGATCGATTGTACCAAGCTTGACTACAAGCGCTCGATGTACGCTGGTTATGTACCAAGCTTGGCTACACCCGCTCGGGGAGCTGGACGCCACCAAACGCCGTGCACTCAACAACATGGGGATTGCTATGCGCGACAATCGTTCTGGAACGTCTGTTGCAATAGCCCCCTACAGGACCCAGGCAAACTGAATGGATCAGAAACCCGGCGCTTGGGGGTGACGTCGGTCTCGAACACCTAAAGCTACGGTTAACTTGCAGGCAGGGCCGTAGCGGGAGAGATAGCACGGGCTTGCAAACGACAAGGTGACGGAACATGAAAAAGAGACTTTTCCTTTCCACGTTGTTCCTCCTGCTTCCCTGCGGGACCGTGTTCGGACAAGAGTATGCCGGCACGTACACGATCCATGGAGCAGACGGTAGCTTCACGCTGACGCTGACTCAGACCGGGAGCGAGGTGCGGGGCCGCCTGACGGGCGATGGCCAGTCCCTAGAGCTCACGGCCTACGCTGGGGCCGACGGGATGAGCGGCACGGTAACCGGCCCGGGAGAGCCTCTTGCCTTCGTGGCGCGACTGTGCCCGGAGGGCGATCACCTCTTTCTTGCGTTCGGCGTGCGCGAAGGCTTCGTCCGCGCCGACGCGCGCGATGCGATCCAGCTCACCTTCGAGCGCGAGAGATCCCAAACGTACGTCGTGATCAACGGGGTACGGCTCAGCGAGCAGAAGGTGCGTGCTCTGGAGGGGCAGTACGGCGTGTCGATCCCCGAAGGCAATTACTGGTACGACAAGATCTGCGGGGCGTGGGGCCACGTGGGCGGGCCCACGGTGGGTTACGTTCTCCCTGGCCTTGCTATCGGCGGGCGGCTTCGGCCCGATGCCTCGAACGGCAACACGGGCGTCTTCGTCAATGGGCGGGAGCTGCATTTCCAGGAGGTTCGGGAGCTCCGGCTACTGGTCGGCATCGTGTACCCCGGTCGCTACTGGCTCGATACCCAGGGAAACTATGGCTTTGAGGGGGGACCCGCGCTGGGCAATCTCAAGGCCATTGCACAGCGGACCGGAGTACGCCGCGAAGGCATCCTGAGCACTTACGACAAGACCGGGCTGGCTGTCATCGGCGGCGCAACAAGATAGAGCAACGCGGCCCAGGAGCATTCAACCATCCATCGAAGGGAGTCGTCATGGACCCGGACACGTTACGCGCGATAGAAAGGATTCTCGCCGTTCTCATGGGCGGGCTTTCGATCTACCTTGGCTACCGGCTGTTTCTCCAACTGCCAGACCGCACCGATAGCGCAGGCAAAATCATCCTCCCTGGCAACATCTCGATCTACCTGAGCCGAGTGGGGCCGGGAATCTTTATGGCGCTCTTCGGCGCCGCAGTGGTCGCGTTCTCGCTGCACAACACCGTGACGTACCGGGAAACCCTCAGCGGTACAGAGGCGTATGACGGCCACGGGAGCACATCCGATGAAACCCCGCTCTCTCCTGGCGTCAGAGAGTACTCCGGCATCGGGGAAAGAGGAACGGCGGGTACACTTCAATCGCTCGAGGTCTCGAGGGCCATGGTGAAGCGGGACATCTTTATTCTCAACAGCCTCTCCAATGCTCTGCGGACCGACCTGAACCCCGAGGATCAAGTAGACATCGAATTGGCTGTTCCTCGCATCAAGGTGGCCCTGTTGAAGACAGTCTGGGCTGAGGACTGGGGCGATCCCGAAGCTTTCGAGGACTGGGTCTTCAGGAGCGCAGCTGAGGATCCGCCACAAGAGCTGGAAGCTGCGGCGGCATTCTACGATCCAGGACTGCAGGAGGGCAGACAATGAAACGCTTCGGAATCTTGCTCATCACGTTGCTGGCAGTTCCGCTGGCCGGAGGGGCCCAAACAAGCCCCGGGTTCTACGACCAGGCCACGCTTTCGTACTGGCAGGCGCGCTACCCGGTCTCGACAAAGAAGATTTTCGACGTTTTCGTGCAGTACCTGACCGAGAGCGAAAAGCGTTCCCTAGCCGGCATCCAACTGAAATTCCCGGCCTATGGCGGTGAGGATTTGAGAAACGATCCGCTCTCGTTTTACGCAAGTGCCACCTGCCCATACCCTATAGTGACCTTGCCGATCCAGTCTCTCAAGTTTCTGGATGACTTGTCTGTGGCCCATGCGTGGCTCTGGAAAAACGGGCATAGTCTGGGGTCGATCGCCGATTACATGGCCGTTCTGAAGTACAGCCGATCGGAAGCGCGGAGGGTGCCACCGTTGGAAGCGCTCCAGATTCCGACAAACGCCGTGCAGGACCCGGAGGTGGACGCGCTCTCGCTCCGCTTCTTCAATTCCGCACGGGCCTCCATTCTGGCTCACGAGATGGGCCATGCGCTGCGCTTTTGTGCCGCCCATCGGGCAGAGAGCGCTGGCGCCACAGCCGAAGCCTCCCGACATGCGGAAGAAGAGGCGGACCGCTTCGCGTTGGAGCTGATGCGTCGCACGGCCACGATTCCGATGGGCATGGTGCTCTTCTTCCAGGCCTCTGCCCACTGGTTACAGAACCGCTGGGACTTCCAGAGCGAGGAGGATTGGGAGGCCTATCTGAAGAAGGATGCCACCCATCCACTGACTGCGGACCGGCTACGCACGCTGGCCCAGCGAGTGGAACAAGCCGCGTACAGTTTTGCAGCTAACGGTACGGATCCCGGTCTTGTCCGTTCATTGGGTCGTGACCTGGCCAAGCTAGCCAACCTCTTGGAGGATCCTGAGGCCCAGCTGAGCATCGTACTCGCCGCCCGGGGAAGAGACACGGATACCCTCGGCCCGCCCCCGGGGCGTACACAGCCGGACGAAGAGCAGGAGCGCCCTGCGTTCCACGGCAGTTATGCCGGCGATTACGTCCGGAGGCTCCCCTTCGAACAAGAAACCTTGAACGCCCGGGTTGTGTTCGAGCGGCACGGTGATCGGGTGACGGGGTATTTTGACTTCGGAATCGGCGTCGGCACCCTGGAGGGGCGGATCCGCAGCGAAACACTATATTTCGACTGGGCCTGGGGCGGCACGGCGGGGAGGGGTACGTTCAAGGACACAGATGAAGGTGGGGCCTTCGCGGGGACCTGGGGCTACCGAGACTCCCGTGATGACGGCGGGACGTGGGCCGGCCGCCGCCTGTGACCCAGGCCCACTTACAAACGATCTCACCCGCGGCGAAGGTAGTGGCGTTGCCGAGAGTAGGTGGCCTTTACCATCGCTACGCGTGGCCCGAAGCCGTGACCGTTCTTGCTTTCCGAACATCAAGCGTGCAGTCGACGTAACGGCGGGCACTGTCTCGCGGACGTCGACCTTGCTTTCTTCTTCGTCGCCGGGGCGCACAAGCCCGCAGTTCCTGCGCCAATTAATAATGACGAACTACAAGAAGGAGCTCAAGCTGACATCTGGTCATCTGGTCTTACATGTATTGATCTAGTTTAGTTTTTAGTTTACTATCTAGTCATGATAAAACTAAACATTCATGAGGCTAAAACGCACCTGTCGCGGTACCTGGAGCGACTGCGGAAAGGGGAGACGATTATTCTGTGCAAGCGGAACACCCCCATCGCCGAAATTCGCCCGCTGACACCGGCCCGGAGTGAGAAGAGACCCATCGGCCTTGCTAAAGGAGAGTTCGTCGTACCCTCCTCTTTCTTCGATCCTCTTCCCGAGGATATTCTAGAAGGATTCGGGGGAGGTGCACGCTGAAACTGTTGTTGGACACATGCACGTTTCTCTGGATTGCCGGCGATGCTCCGGAGCTCTCAGACAAAGCCAGGGAACTGTTCCAAAATCCCGAGAACGAGGTCTATTTGAGTTCCGTGTCGGCGTGGGAGATTGTCGTGAAGCATGCTCTCGGGAAGCTCCCTCTTCCGGAAAGACCTAACACCTATGTTCCCAAGCTACGGCGGCTTCACGCCGTCGAGCCTCTGCCGCTCGAAGAAGAGGCCACTCTTCATCTCACCACTCTGCCCCCGCTCCACAAGGACCCCTTCGACCGCATGCTCGTTTGCCAAGCCATCGTGGCGGGATTGGTACTCCTGACGCCGGACGCGTTGGTAACACAATACCCGACACGCTCGGCCTGGTGAGGCGCCGATAGTGCTAGCGGATAAGGTTGGAGCTCGTCAACCCAAGGTCGTGGCGTTGCCGAGAGTGGGTGGCCTTCACCATCGCTACGAGTGGCGGGAAGCTGCGTAGCGCCGTTTCCAGTGGCGCACGTCGCTTGGCCCGAAGCCGTGACCGTTCTTGCTTTCCGATCATCAAGTCCGCAGTCGATGTGACAGCGGCACTGTCTCGCGCACGTCGACCTTGCTTACTTCTTCGTCTTCGTCGGGGCACACGAGCCCGCAGTGCCCGCGCCGATTAATAATGACGAACGACATCATGGCTCGGCAGCCACAGGTGCTGGCTGCGGGTCGAGGGGTTGCAGGTCTCGTCCGGCGAGCGCCGCCGCGTCGGGCGCGTATTTTGTGGCGCGGAAAACAGCGTAGGAGTTGCCCGCGACGAAATGTGGATGTGAACCGTCGGGATTACGCACGTTGCCGGAATAGGGGCTCCAGTACTCCCAAACGATCTTGCCCGCAGGAGTGACCTCCATGAAGCGTCCTTGCGCGCCCGAGCAGATCATGGTGTTCCCGTTCGCCAGCCGATGCGCGCCGGAGATGAAGTCCGAATAAAAGGACGTCTTGTCGGGAGCTTCGTAGGTCCATGTCGGCTCGGCGGGTCCCCAAGGGCCACTCGCCGGAAAGACGTAGCGCCCTTCGCTGTCTATCGGCGGCGCAATCTCGACGACGGCCGAGTAGTTGCCTTCCGGGCTGCTCGGGTCGTTGTTGAAGACGAGCAAGTGTCCGCCGCCCGGCCAGCTCTCGGGAATCCAGCGGACGTCGTGCTGTCCGAATAATTGCCGCGCCGACTCGTCGCCACGGCCATAAGTCTTCGGGTTACCCCAGCGATACAAGAGATCGCCTCCCTTACTGAAGCGTCCACCCGAGTGCCCCGCGGCTTCCTCCGTCGTGGTGCTGTGGTCGAGGATCCAGATCTCGTGGAACCGCGGTGTGCTCAAAGCGATTTGGTCGAGCGCCGCGTTATAGGCGATTGCGTTGGTATGAAGATAATCGGAGAGCAAGTCCTGGGAGTTCGTATCGGCGGCCATGTAGCCGAGAGCCTTGAGCCGTTCGAGCTCCTCCGCAGGAAACTCCGTGCGCTCGCCATCGCCGTGGAGGTTGATGAGCTCCGGATGTTCGCTCGGGTCACCATAGCCATCCAAATTGGAATCGTGGTCTTGAACGAGGTGGTCCCATGCATGCCACTCCCACACGATGCGGGCTCCATCCGGCCGTACAGGCTCGAGCTCGAGCAGCATATCGGGCCAAAGCCCCGCCTCAGGTATCGCGTCTGGCCGGCGACCGACGCGAAGAACTTCCGCGGGGGATTTCCTCTCCCAAGCGATGGCGAGGACGTTTCCGTTCGGAAGCGGTTCGATGTCGTGATGCATGAGGCGCTGTTCGTTGGCGAGCTTGAAGTCCCAGACGAGCTCGCCGTCCCACGTGAATTCTTGAATGCGGCCGCCATGCCCTCCGATGGAGAACACGGGTACTTCGGGCTCGCGGCCCGCACGTAGAAGATGGCCGTTATCCAGCAAGTAGACACTGACCCCGGGGGCGTAGTCGCTCTCCCATGTGTGCACGACCTGGCCGTCGTTGTCGATGAGATAAGTGACGCCCGAAAGGAGCGGCGAGAAGAGAACGTAGCCGGCGGAAACGGACGGTTCCTTGATGAGAAGGCCTCGAGGCGGCTCGTCGGCAATATCTTCCGTCGTTTCAGTCGCCGAGGATGCCGTGTTGGAGGACGGCGGCAAGTTTCCGAGCGGAACGGACATGATGTTCCACGTGAACCGACTGAGATCGTCCTCGAATGTCCACAACGTCTCTCGCTGCCAGCCGTCGTCAGAAAGAACGTAACGCCTCAGCTCGCCCTGATCGTCGCTCGCGACGTAAAGCTCGTCGCGACCGTCCTCGTCCAAATCGAGAAGAATGGAGGCGTGCTCGAAACCCGAGGAGTCCGCATCGATGAGCTCCTTTTTCCACATGCCCTCGCGCGGCCGCAAAAGCCAGAGGCCGGCTTTGTACGTCGCCGCCACCATTTCCTTCTTACCGTCGCCATCCACGTCACCCACGGTGAGAAAACGACACAGCTTGTCGTCGAGGGTGGCCACGATATTGGCCGCGGTTGGATCCGTGTCATGATCGTATCGGCGAATCTCCACCTTCCCCCCGGAGATCGCTTCCACGGACACGTAGAGCTCGTCGCGCCCGTCGCCATCGAGGTCGTCGACGAGGATCTCCTTGGCGTGGCGGTCTCCGAGGTCGACGACATCCACGCGGCCTTCGCCGGACGCGGGGACGTAGCGTGCGACTTTGCCGGGCTGCGGTGTTCCATCCACTTTGTTGGGTGCGGTGGGCGTGGCGTAGATCTCGAGAATACCGTCGCCGTTCAAATCCCCGAGCTCGATCTCGTGGACGACAGTCTCGGGCGTACGGTCGAGCTCCTCGACGGAAAAACCACCCTCGCCGTCTGGCCGCAAAACCGCGACCACGCCTTGGTCGTGCGTTGCGACGACAATGGCCTGGGAGCCGTCGCCGTAGATGTCTCCGATCTCGGCGTCCCGTATCCGGCTGAACTTTCCGCCGAAATCGACGTCCCAGAGCGTGTCCAAGCTGCCATCGGCGCCCCATAGCTTCACGACCGCCCGGGTGCCGCCGAGGGTCAGCAAGCTCGATCGATAGGCCATCGCCTTGTGGAAGACATTGCTGTCCGGGTCCTCGATGAAGCGGTAGCGCCACGCTCCACCCTCGCGCGTGAGAATTCCAAGGCGCGCAGGGAGCGGGTTGGGAGAGCCGTCTGCGTTCTCGCCGAGAGCTGCCATGCTCAGAACGAGCGCCTGATCGAGGTCGGGACCACCTCCGTCGCCGCAAGCACCTGGAAACAAAGCGACCGTGACCAGGACAACCGGAGTCCACCATTTCGCGTGTTTCTTCATGCGCCAGAGCATACAATACATACCCAATTTAGGAGGCTGAGCCATGAATCGAACTGTCCTGGCCCTTTCGTTTCTTTTGGTCCTATCCCTCGGAAGCGTCGCTTCCGCTCAAGACACGAGCACATTGGAGCTCGTTTTGAGCCAGCTCGAGTGGCGCAATATCGGCCCCGCCATCATGGGCGGGCGCATCGACGACTTTGCCGTTGTGGAATCGAACCCGCATATCGCGTTCGTCGCGACCGCGTCGGCCGGCATCTGGAAGACGTCGAATAACGGGGTGACGTGGAAGCCGCTCTTCGACGATCAGCCGGTCTCGAGCATCGGCAATATCGCGGTGGCCGCGTCCGACCCTTCGATCCTCTGGGCGGGAACCGGCGAGCCTGCGAATCGCCAGAGCTCGTCCTGGGGTGATGGCGTCTACAAGTCGACCGATGGCGGAGAAAGCTGGACCCACATGGGCCTCGAGAATACGCATCACATCGGCGGGGTCCACATCCATCCGCGAAACCCGGATATCGTCTATGTCGCGGCGATCGGCCATCTCTGGGGTCCCAACGAGGAGCGCGGCGTCTACAAGACGACCGATGGCGGTAAAACCTGGACGAATACGAAGTTCATCGACGAGAACACCGGCTTCATCGATCTGGCCATGGATCCCGAGAGCCCGGACACGCTCTACGCCGCGGCTTATCAGAGGCGGCGCCGGGCCTACGGGTTCAACGGTGGCGGGCCGTCGGGCGGCCTCTACAAAACGACCGACGGCGGCGCGAGCTGGAAGAAGCTCACCGAGGGGCTTCCTAGCGGAGATATGGGGCGCATCGGGATCGATATCTATCGCAAAGACCCGCGCATCGTCTACGCGATCATCCAGAACGAGGAGGGCGGCATCTTTCGCTCCGAGGACAAGGGCGCGAGCTGGACGCGGATGAGCGATACCAACCCCCGTCCGATGTATTACAGCACCATCCGCATCGACCCCCAAAACGACCAGCGCATCTGGGTCATGGGATCGCGGATGTTCTACTCGGAGGATGGCGGCAAGACCTTCGTCGACGATCGCGTGACGATGATTCATGGTGATTTTCACGCGATGTGGATAAATCCTGAGAACTCCAACCACATGCTCTTGGGTTCCGATGGCGGCATCCACTATTCCTATGATCGTGGTCTGACGTGGGATTTCGTCAATACGCTCGCACTCGGCCAGTTCTACGAAGTTGGCTACGACATGGACACGCCCTACAACATTTATGGCGGGCTCCAAGACAACGGGAGCTGGGGCGGTCCCGTACGCACCCGCTACCAGCAGGGAATCACGAACGAGGATTGGTTCCGCGTCGGCGGAGGGGACGGGTTCTACACTCAGATCGACCCCAACGATCCCACGACCGTCTATGTCGAGTCCCAAAACGGAAACTTGCGGCGGCTCGACCTCGAGAGCCTAGAGACCAAGAGCATCCGGCCCGAGCCGGAGGACGGCGAAGACCGCTATCGGTTCGACTGGAACTCTCCCGTGCTGCTCTCACCGCACGACTCGACGACGATCTACTACGGCGGGAACCGTTTGTTCACGTCCAAGAATCGTGGCGACGTGTGGACGCGAAGCGTGGACCTGACGAAGAACATGGACCGCGACGAGATGCCGATCATGGGCGTGATGCCAAGCGACGAGACGCTGTCACGAAATGACGGGATCTCGAGCTACGGTCAAATCATCACGATTAGCGAGTCACCGCTCCAAGTGGGGCTTCTTTATGTGGGGACCGACGACGGCAACCTGCAAGTCTCGCGTGACGGCGGCGAGAGCTGGACCAACGTCTTCGACGGACTCACCGGCGTTCCCGACCCGACCTATGTCAGTCGTGTGGTGGCCTCACGCTATGCCGAAGGACGCGTCTACACGACGCTCGACGGGCACCGCAACGACGACTTCGGCACCTACGTCTTTATGAGTGACGACCACGGAGACAGCTGGCGCCGGATCACGAGCGGCATACCCGAAGGCCACACGATGAACGTGATCCGCGAGCATCCACGCAGTGAGAATTTGCTTTTTGCCGGCGGCGAGCTCGGCGCCTACGTGTCGTTCGATCGCGGCGCGATGTGGCACGAGCTTACCGGCCCACTCCCGCGCGTGCCTGTCGACGACATCACCATCCACCCACGCGAGAACGATCTCATCCTGGCAACCCACGGACGCAGCATCTGGGTGTTAGACGACATGACGCCTCTCGAAAAAATGAGCGAGTCCGTCATGAGCGCCGACCTCCATCTATTCGAGATCCGCGATGCGATCAGCTACCGCTCCTTTCGTCACAAGGGAAATACTGGGCACAAGATGTTCATCGCCCCCAATCCGCCCGAGGGAGCGCTCGTCTCCTATTACCTGAAAGACGAGCCGGCGAAGGAAGAAGACGGTGAAAGCGAGGTCCACATCACCGTGACCGACGCCTCCGGACACGTCGTGCGTGAGCTCGAAGGCTCGGGGCAGCGCGGGCTGAACCGCGCCAACTGGGACCTGAGATACGACGCGCCGATACCGCCGGAACCAGGCGAGTCGACAGGCGGGTTTGGTGATCCGCCACCAGGGCCGAGGGTGCTTCCGGGGACGTACACCGTCAAAGTGACGCTAGGCGACCACGAGGCGACTCAGACGGTGAGCGTGAGCGATGACCCCAATGTTCTCGCCACATCAAGCGATCGGAGGGCCCATCTGGACTACTTGCTGGAGCTGCGAGGCTTGATCTCGGAGATGCACGAGTCCCATCAGGTGGCGGCCGACCTCGAAGAGCAACTTGCAAGCCTCGAGACGTCGCTCGAGAAAGCGGACAGCGTGGCCCAGTCAGTGACGACGGCACTCGCCGCCGCTCAGGAGAAAGTCGTCGAGGCCGCGAGACTATTATCTCGCGATGAAGGCCGGAGTGGCTTTGGCGGGGGCGGCCCACGGCCCCTATTCCAGAGAGTGACGCGTCACATGCGCGCCGTCGACGGTTACACCGAGGCGCCGAGCGCGAAGCAGAAGTCACAGTTGACCGCCTGGTCGCGGGATCTGACCGAGCGCAAGAGCGCGCTCGACGCCGCCGTGAGCGGAGAAGTGGCGGAGCTCAACCGTGTGATCGAGGAGAGCGCCGTTCCCCGGATTCTGGCGAGACCGGTAGGACGCCCGACATCTCAATAATCAAAAAGGAGACGTGAGCTCGGCGATGAGCTCGGCGACTTCGGAGTCGTTTGGTCGGTGTTGTTGAGCTTTTCGAAACGCTTCGAGAGCCCGCGCCCGATCTCCCAGCTGGGCGTGCGCCCGACCCAGGACTAGCTGGACGTAGAAACGGTCACGGTTCTCCTCGGGCAGCGCGATCAGAATCTGTCGCGCTTCTCGGGCGTCACCGTTTTTGAGATGAGCCCAGGCGAGAGTGATGCGGTAAGACGGATTGTCGGGATACGCTGCGGACACCTCCCGAGCGATGTCGAGGGCCTTTTCGGTCTCGAGCCCTAGGCGCAAGCATTCCCACGCGTACTGGTTCAGGAGTTGCAGGCGAGACGAAACCCCGCTTACGGCGAATCGCTCGAGCTCCTCCACGTAGAGCGTGTACAATTTTGTGGCTCTGTTTTCGTCCCCGAGAGCCTCATAGCATTCAGCCGCCTCGCGGCGCCAGACCAATGGGAGCTTGCGCTTGGAATTGAAAACACCAATCTTCTCGTAGAGCTCCGCCGCTTCCTGGTAACGCCTTTGTCGCTTACGGACATCCGCCAGGTGCCGCTTCAAGCCGTCTCCGTTCGGCGAAACCTCGGCAGCCGCTTCGACGTAGACGTCCAGCTCAGCGTCGCCCGACTTCATGGGAAGCTCCACTTTCCCTCGCGCGTACACGGCATAGAAGCGCTCCTTTTCTCCCCTTTTTTCGATGAGGAGCGCCGCCTGGTGTCCACCCGCGTAATCTTCGAACATGCCGGTATCGATCAGAATCGCGGCCCCGTCGAATCGCGGCTCGATGAGACCGTAGGTGACCGTATGCGCCATGACCATCGTGCGAACACCGAGCGCGGCCAGCACGCTGCGCAGCTCGTCCCGAACGCCCTCCACCCACGAATCGGGAATCTGGTCGGAAAAGCGCCGCGACATCAGCGGCCCTTCGTCGCTCAACGAGAAGCTTTCGGGCCAGTTCTCTGTGTCTAAATCGGCGCGCACGCGGCGATTGATCTCGGCAAGTCCGAGTCCCACTATCTCTGGAGTCACGCCACCATGGACGAAAAGGAGATCCCCAATCCGGACGACCGCGTTGTTCCTCCGGAGCCATTGCCCATATACGCCCTCGGCGCTGTACGCTTCGCGGTGAGCGAGCAACCCCCGGGGAAGGTTCTTGACGTCTCGAAACCTTCTCAGGGCGTGATCGCGCGCGCCGTCGAAAGCCTTCACTTCAGCTTCGGAGACATAACCGAGGGCTCCCACCACGTTGTAGAACTCGTGGTTTCCGATGAGGGCATGAACCTTTCCGCCGGCGGCCTCCGCCTGAGGCTCGAGCTTCATGAGGAGATCGAGCACCTTGCGAGAGTCAGGGCCCCGGTCGACCACGTCGCCCGTCTGCACTAAATGCGTCTCGCCGCCGATCCAGTCGAGCTCATCGTCGACGAGCCCCGTCGCTTTCAAGTTTGCGACGAAGATGTCGAAGGCTCCGTGAACGTCGCCAATGGCCACGATACGGTCGACGGCTTCGAACTCGGAGCGGATGGGTTGCGCGTCTGGGACTGCCGGCCCGGAAACGAAGAGGAGTGCGGCAAGGATCGCCTGTCCCGCGCTGATAGAACCATACCGTTGAAAGAACATGGTTCAGTGCCTACAGCGAATTCTACCATCCCGTACGGTTGAATCTCGACATTCGAACCGGTAGAGTTCGTCGATGGCCCTCAGCGCGGGCACACGCCTTGGCACCTACGAGATCCTC
>SMYC01000226.1 GCA_004356105.1 Acidobacteriota bacterium
ATACTGTACCATCAGCGAACCCTGAGCGAGGCAACGTTCTCGTGCCAGGCGACGTTGTTCGGGTCTCAGTCGTTCATCGGCACGAGCCGGTTCAACTCCTTGGTCCAGTTGAGGAGTATGACGAGGCTTCTCGTGCCCGCTGAGCCGGAATGGGCGTTCAAGAGAAAACTCTCGTCGGCTCGCACGGCGAAGGAGCCCGTGCCGGCGAAGGAGTCGTACTCGGTTTGATTGGCCAAAACCACGCGGGATGCGCCCGCGTAAAAGTTGGGCGCTGTCTGGGATTGTTTGTCGGTCAAGCGTCGTCATCGATGCACAAGTATTGCACCGACGTGTTGCACTTATCTGGCGCGGAAGCGTTTCTACGGATCACCGCCGCACGTGCATCACGTCGACATCCCGCGCTTTTTAAGATGCTCGACGATGGACGTCTTCACTTGAGCGGCCTCGCGGTGTTGGCACCGCATCTCACAGACAGCAATTGCGAAGAGCTTTTGGCTCGAGCAACCCACAAGACCAAAGGTGAGATCCAGAAGCTGGTGGCAGAGGTTGCGCCGAAGCCGGATGTGGCGCCTTCCATCCGGAAGCTTCCCGAACGACAAAAGAAGAATGGGCAGCAACCGGCGGAAAGGGAAGGTTCGGAGCAAGCCAACGAAGACGTTACGCCAAGCGTCCTACGGGTTCGGCGGCGACCAAAGCGCCAAGAATGTAAGGCTCTTGTGTCGCGCGCATAATCGTTACATGGCGGAGAAGGACTACGGCAAGGAGAAGATGGACCAGCACCGCCGACGCGCCGATGGTGTCCGTGAACCGTCGCCTTCGTTTTCACTCTTTCCAGACGGAGTAAAAGCGATGGGGCCTTTCGTTTTGCCGAGCGATTTGCGCAGCAAACGAGCCAGTACCTAACTTCCCATTCTTGGCCATCGTTGCATCCACCCTGGCCTCCTTGCTCGGCTGAATGAGCTGACCGGGCGCCCCTCATTAGATTCGATGGGCACCAAGGATAGGACTTATTTTTGCCCCGCCTACAACCTCCAGAAGCCTCGTACATCCGTACGAATCCTAGATTTTTTCTCACATCCTCGGTCCGGACGGAGTGCGAGCCTCGAAGTCGAGCGACTCGGATAACCGGCCGGCCGACTTCAAGTTGAGAACGCCGTGTCCGAGAACGAGCGTCCCTCGCTTCGGCTATTTCCGAGCTGTTCTCGAGCGATTCGCTTTCAACTTTCTGATGAGGCCGTCAAGGCTCACGAAAGTCACGGGCACACCTTGATAGGTTCGCCGGAAACTCTTATCAACGTCGTTCACGACGACGAACAACGTGCTACTTGGATATTGGCGACGATTGGCGACGATAGGCGACGAAGCTCCTGGCATCGAAGCCCGTCGCTGACCATTTGCACTCGATCGCGATGGGTCCGCGGCCCGATCGAGGTTACAGGCCGTATCTTGTTGAAAGCGTTTCCCTCCCGTGGCGCGTCCAGTCAAGATCATGTCATCGCCGCGCTCGGTGCCGGGCACGGGTGGGCGAGCTCTGACGTCGCCATCGATCGTGAGCTTCCCCCGCGCGGAGGCGGCCAGCGGGAAGCTGATTCTGAAGCCTTAGCGATTTGGACGGCGCTCCTCCAGTACGGAGGTCCAACTTTCGACAACGGTCAGTCTCTGCGGTACCGGCTCGCTTTTAACCATCACGAATCGCCCGTCCGGAGCCACGTCGTAGTTGATGAACGGATTTCCCGAACCGGCGTCCTGTCCAGATTGAAAGCTCCGCGCGAAAAGAAGTAGAGACTCCCCGGGTTCGAAATTTGGTCGCGTCGCGATGCCCACCGCTATCATGAGGAGGCTTCCCAGAACAAGACCGATCACGAGTGCGGCAGAAGCACGCCGCGCGCGCGCCGGCGAGTCTCCGCCAGGAGCTTTACTAGGGGTTGCCTCGAGCCTTCCCTCCATCGCCAAACGCAAGTCGCCTACATCGCGCAGTCGGCTCCCACAGTCCTTTTCCAGACAGCGCTCCAAAAACGGGCGAAGCGTGCGCGGAAGCTCGTCGGGTAATGCATCCCAATCAGGCTCCTTCGTCAACACGAGTGCGAGAGTGTTCGGACACGTCGTAGCTGTGAAGTGGATAGCCTCGGTGGTGCTCACGGGATTAGACTATCGGTATGCGGGGTCATCACTGGAACAACGGCCTCATTCTGGCGTGTCTCGCGACTCCGCTTTTCCTGCTGACATCGGCGCACGCGGCGGAGCGCCCGAACATCATCCTGCTGATGGGCGACGACCATGGCTGGGAGGAGACGGGCTACAACGGACACGCGCATTTGCAAACGCCGGTCCTCGACGAGATGGCCGCCAACGGATTGCGGTTGGATCGTTTTTACGCGGCGCACCCGTCTTGCTCGCCCACCCGCGGCAGTGTGTTGACGGGGCGCCATCCGAATCGCTACGGCACGTTCTCCCCCAACTGGTCCATGCGCCCGGAGGAGATCACCATCGCGCATCTGCTGCGCGAAGCCGGCTACGCCACAGGCCATTTCGGCAAGTGGCATGTCGGTCCCGTGAAGGCCGCATCGCCGACCAATCCGGGAGCGATGGGTTTCGATGAATGGCTGTCGCACGACAATTTCTTCGAGATGAATCCGAGCCTGTCGCGCAACGGAGCAGCGCCCACCCGCTTCGAAGGCGAGAGCTCGGAGATCGTCATCGACGAGACCATTCGCTTCATCGGCCGGAACAAACGAAGCGGCAAGCCGTTCTTGGCGGTCGTTTGGTTCGGTTCCCCGCACGAGCCCTATAGCGGGCTCGAGAACGACCTCGCGCTCTATGACGACCTACCGGAGGTCTATGCGGAAAAGACTGTCTCGTTGACCTCGAACGAGACCGGCGGGCAAGTCCGGCGGCCGTTGCGCGACGTCTTGCGCGAGCGCTACGCCGAGATCACGGCGATGGATCGCGCCATTGGAACGCTACGGAGCTACCTCGAAGAAGAAGGCCTGCGAGAGAACACTTTGCTCTGGTATTGCGGCGACAACGGGACCCCGCGCAGCGGACTTGCCGAGACGCCTCTCAGAGGTTTGAAAGGGACGATGTATGAGGGCGGTATCCGTGTCCCAGGCATCATCGAATGGCCAGCGCGCATTGCCGAACCGCGCACGAGCCAGATCGCCGCCGTCACCAGTGACATCTTGCCCACCGTCGCCGCTCTCGCGGGTCATGCGGTCCCAGAGCGGCCCTTGGACGGCGTCAACCTCGAGCCGCTGCTCGACGGCAAGATGAGCTCGCGGCCAAAGCCGATCTTCTTCTGGAGCTTCAACATCCGAAGCCTCGACGGACGCGAGCAGGAACCCTACATCGATCCGGAGCTGCAAGAAGGCACGACGCCGTTGGTCAAGTTGATGGACGGGATTCTGACGCGCAACTTTCGTAACTACCATTACCGAGCGGTCGACGCGGCCGACTTTGCCGGCCCGCGCGTCATTCTGGACAACGACTACAAGCTCGTCATCGATGGCTCCAAAGGATCGGGAAAGGAGCTGTTCGACCTGAGAGAGGACCCTGCTGAGACGATCAACTTGGCCTCGCGCAAGCCCGGCGTCGTGGAGGAAATGGAGAAACGGCTGCGCGAGTGGCAGCAATCCACGCTGAACAGCCTGACTGGTGCGGACTATCGATAGGTCGCGAGATGGAGCTCTGCTCCGTGCCCTCGGTTCCCGCAATCATTTTCGCTCCGGCTTCGTCGAGCGCGCGCCGGAACACTTGTCGCCGCTCACCCACGTACACAACAGAAAACACCACATAATCATGTGGTATAATACCAACACTGTCGATGCAAGCCATACAAGTGTCTATGGACGAAGACCTCTTGAAGCGAATCGACCGGGATCCGGAAGTCCACGAGCGGGGCCGGTCAGCGTTTATTCGTTCGGCCATTAAGGTCTATCTCAAAGCGAAGAGGCGCCGGGAGATTGATGACGAGATCAGCCGTGCCTATGAAGGTTGTGCCGACGACATGCTGGACGAGGTGGCGGATCTCGTGGGCGCCCAGGCATGGCCAGAAGACTGAACCGAGGCGAGCTTTGGTTTCTGGGCCGGCCCAAGACGGACAAACGGCGTCCCGTTCTCATCGTCAGCCGACCGTCGCTCATTCGGTCTCTGCATACCGTAACCGTAGTGGCGGTCACGTCGACGCTGCGCGGCGCACCGACGGAGGTGGAAGTCGGCGTGGACGAAGGATTGAAGAAGCCTTCATGCGTGAACTTGTGTAACCTTTTCACGGTCACCCAGCACGAGCTTGTTCGGTTCGTGGGTTCCCTAACCGCAGACAAAATGGCGAGAGTTTGCCGCGCCCTCGTCATCGCGTGTGGCTGCGACTGACAAAAGGTTGCTGCTCAGTATCTCGTGAGAGCCGACGCGTGGGGCCGTCGAGAGCGTTCAGCTCTGGACGAGACAAGCCGAAATCGGTCAGCCTCGCTCCTCTTCGCTATACGCCCTGTCCAAAAGAACCACCGGGTGCACCACTTCCGCACTAAGCGCCGCCCGGCGCACGCCTTCCGTAAGCTGCATGTGACATCCGGGATTTCCCGTCGCGATGATGTCCGGTCGCGCGGGGACGATGTCCTTCATCTTGCTCTCGAGCACCTCCATCGACATATCGTAATGTGTGACGTTGTAGATGCCCGCGCTTCCGCAGCAACGCTCCGAGTTCGGATAGTCCACGAGCTCGACACCGGGTATTTGCGATAGAAGCTCTCTCGGCTCGCTCTTCACACCTTGCGCGTGGAAGAGATGGCACGGCGCGTCGTAGGCGACACGCTTTGCGCGCGTCGAAGCCGACGGCTTGGGCGCTTCGAATCCTTCGCGAACGAGGAAAGCCGAAACGTCGATCACGCGCGCGGCAAAATCTTTCGCGCGCGCGTCGCCTTCGAGAAGCTCGCCATATTCCGTGAGCGCCGCGCCGCACCCTGCGGCGTTGACGACGATCGCCTCGATATCGCCGAAGGCCTCGATGTTCTTCCGCGCCAGCTCACGGCCGGTTTCCGGAAGGCCGTTATGAAGATGTAGCGCACCGCAACAGGTTTGCGCCTTGGGCACGACGACCTCGTAGCCGTTTCGCTGAAGCACGCGCGCTGTGGCTTCGTTGACGTCGCCGAAAAGATGGGCGGCGATGCAGCCAGAAAACAGTGCCACCCGCCCGCGCGGCTCGCCCGATGGCATCAGACGCTCCGGCAAAACGCTACGTTTCGGGATCCTCGGGAGCAGAGCTTGCCGCTCGGCCAGTGCCGGCGACAACATGGCGACGATCCGCCTTGCCCCGGCCGCCTCGCCGAGGCGAGCAAGCGCCATGAACAACGAGAGCCGCCACGGATGGGCGAGCACGCCGCCGAGCAAAATCCGTTTGGACCAACGGAGCCACACGCTCTCTTTCGCCGCTTCGGTAATCAGCCCGCGCGCCTCCTCCATGATCGAGCCGACGGGAACGCCGGCGGGACACACGGTCTCGCACGCGCGGCAGGCGAGGCACCCATAGATCTCCGCCGCGAGACCCTCCGTCAAAGGGAGACGGCCTTCGAGCATCGCGCGCACGTTATAGACCTGCCCCCGCGGCGCGAGCGACTCACGCGGGTCGACTTCGTATGCCGGACACGCCGGCAAACACAAGCCTCAATGCACGCAGGAGAGCGTCTTTTTATAGAGAGAGCTTTCGATCATCATATTTTGCCAACAAAGCGCCCGGGAGAAAGAATATTCTTCGGGTCCAGCTTCTCCTTGATACGTCTCATGATCTCATAGCCTCCGGGCGTTTCTCCATAGACGTCGAGCTCTCGTTTCATTTCTAAAGGCGCTTTCTCGATCACGACCGCGGCGCCGTTCTCTTCCGCCCGTGCGCGCCGGTCGGAAAGCGCCTCTGGGTCCGTCGTTTGGCTGTAGACGATTCCCGTATCCGGATAAGCGATGAGCGCACCTCCATCTTGCCAGCTTTCCGCGAGCGGGATCGTCCGTGCGGGCGCCGCCTGGCCCCGCAGCACGAGCGCGGCGTCGCTTTTCGGGAAATCGCGTATCGCGTCCCAAAGATTCCTGTCGTCCGGCAAGACTTCGGCGTCGAATCGTTGTCGAACGTCATGGAGCGCGCCGCGCGTCTCTTCGTGAAGCCCCTCGAAGCGAAGAAGAAGGTTCCACTCATGCAAGCCGTGGCTCTCGGCATAGGTCGGGCTCAAGGCCACGGCCATTTCCGGCGCGAGCGGCAAGTTTCGAAGCTCACGCCATGCGGCCGCGACGGCACGCGGGCGGCGCGCCTGAATCACTACGGTCGTGACCTCCTCCGGCAAAGCCCTGAGCCGGAGAAAGGCCCGCGTCATGACCGCGAGCGTTCCGGCAGAGCCGACGAAGAGCTTCATCAGCTCATAGCCCGCGACATTCTTGACGACCCGGCCGCCGGCTTTGAACGGCGTGCCATCGGCGAGAACGCCTTCGAAGCCGAGCAGAAGATCGCGCGGGCGGGCGCCTGGCCGGCGGCGTTGCCCCGGCTCGCCGAGCGCAAAGATGCCGCCAATGGTGGCTTCGTCGGGATGCGGTACATCGAGCGGCACGTATTGACGGAATTCTTTCAAATATCTCTGGGTCTCGCCGAGCGTCGTGCCGGCTCGCACCGCCATGGTGAAATCGCCGGGAATGTGCTCGTCAATCTCAATCCCCTTCAAACCCGATGTCATGAGATAAGCGTCGAGCCGGCTCGGAACGTTGCCGAGCTCAAGACGCGTTCCACCTCCTATCGGGATCACCCCCATCGACTCTTGATGGCAAAGGGTGAGGGCTTCGGCAGTCGCCGCGCCGTCCTCTGGCTCGAGCACGAGGGACGGCACGAGGCCGTCGATCCGCGGGTCGTTCCCGTTCGGCGCACGCGCGCCGAGCGTCTCGGGGAACTCGTTCAAATCCATGCCCCGGGCATGGCAGCAACACTCGGAAGGCTCGCCGCTTCGCCACATCCATTGGAGGTCGGAAAGAGCTTTCCTGGATTGCAGAGTCCGTCGGGATTCCAAACGTCGCGTATGGCGCTCATGAGATCGAGGTCCTGCTCCGAGAACAAGAGCCCCATGTAGCTCGACTTTTCCGTCCCGATTCCGTGCTCACCGCTGATGGATCCCCCAACCGCGACACAGAGCTCGATAATCTCGCGCCCGGCTTCGAGCACCCTCTCGCGCTCATCCGCGTCGCGGCCGTCATAAGGGATGCATGGATGGAGGTTTCCGTCGCCCGCATGGAACACGTTCGCCACACGAATCCGGTGGCGCTCCGCAATCTCAGAAACTTTGACGAGCACCTCCGGAAGCCGCGAGCGCGGGACGACCCCGTCCTGTACATAGAGGTCTGTCGACAGACGACCCATCGCGCCGAAAGCGGCTTTGCGCCCGAGCCAAAGACGCGCGCGTTCCTCCTCGTCGCGCGCCACCGTGAAAGACGTCGCGCCCCGGCGCATGCAAATGGCCCGAATCTCGCGCTCCATGCGCTCCATGCCGTGCGCGGCGCCGTCGAGCTCGATGAGGAGGACCGCTTCCGCATCCGTGGGATAGCCTGCCGCAACCACGCTCGCCTCCACGACCTCGATGGTCGCGCGGTCGAGCATCTCTAGCGCCGCGGGGACGATCCCGACGGCAACGATGTCCGACACCGCCTCGCAAGCGACCTCCATGCTCCGAAACGGCGCGAGGAAGGTCTTCACGGTTTCCGGCACCGGCATCAAACGGACAAGTGCCTCGGTCGCAATCCCGAAGGTCCCTTCGGAGCCCACGAACAGACCCACGAGGTCGTAGCCGACCGTGTCCCGCGGTCCGCCGAGGTGTACGATCTCTCCATCCGGCATCACGACCGTCAGGCCGAGAATGTGCGCCGTGGTCGCGCCGTATTTGAAGCAATGAGGTCCGCCGGAGTTCTCGGCGATGTTCCCGCCGAGCGTGCACGCCGACTGGCTCGAGGGATCGGGTGCGAAATAGAGCCCGTGTCCGGCCACGGCACGAGAAACCTCGAGATTGACGATACCCGTCTGACAAAGAGCGGCACGGTTGTCGAGGTCGAGCTCGAGGAACTTGTTCATCCCTGCGAGCGATAGGACGACACCGCCCTCGCTCGGGATCGCGCCGCCCGATAGGCCCGTGCCCGCGCCGCGCGCCACGAACGGAACCTTCTCCTCAGAGCACAGCCGGACAACGGCGGCGACCTCTTCGGTCGTGCGCGGAAGTACGGCGGCATCGGGCGTCGACTTGAAGGCAGTGCTGCCGTCGCATTCGTAAACGAGCACGTGGTGCGGCTCGACGAGAACGGCCTCTGGGCGGAGACAGCCCGTAAGTCTCTCGAGGAAGGACGCGCTCAGCATAGGATACGACGCTAACACGGGCGGATTCGCCATGACAAGAGGCTGGCTGGTGCCCCTATACTACTAATGCCGCCCTTCTTGGTTTCCTGGAAAAGAATCTAACCGCAGAGGCGCAGAGGTCGCGGAGAATTTTCCTCTGCGTGCTCTTGTTCGGCTAAGAATTCGTGTGGTTGACGGAGAGCTATGCGGCGGCCTTGTTGAGCTGGTCGAGAGTGATGCGCTGTGCGGTCAGGACTGCACTCAGGAGGTCTCGTCCTCGCGAAGTCAGGACATAGGATCAAGCGATTGGTCTTGGGCTTTCTGGAGTCGTGAAGACCATAACTCAGCCTGACAAGAACGCAGAGGAAAGTCTCTAATCTAACCTCTGCGTTCTCTGCGCCTCGGCGGTGAGATTTTTGGTTGCGGCGCAGCCGCGCTGTGTCCCTTTCCGCCACGAAGATGACCCACACGGCCTTGCGCCGAGGGCTCTGCTGTATTAGAGTAGTCGTTTTGGTAAACCTCGATCTCGAGCGAAATAGGTACCGAACCCCCCCAAGTCAGGACTGTGATGAATCACGAGTGCCTGCGGCTTTCTGACCGCGCCCAAGCTAAGATTCGACAGCTCATGAAAGCCAGCGATCACGAAGGTGGTACGGTTCGGGTTTTCGCGGAGCGCAGTGACCAGGGCGTGCTCGAGGTCGGGTTGGCCTTCGACAGCCCACACGAGCGGGACGTTTTTTTGTCCATCGATGGCGTCAAGGTCGTCACCGACCTGAAAACACTCGAGATCGCGCAGGACAGCACCCTCGACTATGGAACCGAAGGTTTCACGCTAACGCGGGATATCGCTTGCGAAACCCTCCCGTTTGCCGAATAGTAACTAGTGAGTGGAATGATTATGAATGACATTTACGCCGAAAACGTGCCTAACGCCGACATCAACCAAGAGCACACCGTGAACGGCCCCTTATCCGATAGCCCTAACGGATCGAACGGAGCCAACGGTTTAAGCGGAGTGAGCTACCCCCTCGAGGCTGACGCGTTCCAGTCCACGGATGACACTGTGCAGGTGCTCAACGGCTCGCTGAAAATGCTGTCTCGGACGCTGAAGGTCGTCACCAACTCCCCAGTTGAGCTCTTCAACGTCACCGACCGCATCAAAGACCTCGTGAAGTCCTCAGGTATCAAAGCGGGGTTTCTCATCATCTCGACACTCCATACGACGACAGCCGTCTTCATCAACGAGTTCCAGGCCGCGCTCATGGCTGACGTCAAGCATTTCCTCGAGCGGATCGCGAACCGCGACCACGGCTACCTCCACAATTGCGAGGATTGCTCGGATTGTGAGCGAAAGAACGCGGAAGCCCACATAAGGGCGCTCGTACTCGGGAACAACGTCACGCTCCCGATCGCAGAAGGAAAAATTCATCTCGGTCAATGGCAGAGCATCCTCTTCGCGGAGCTCGACGGGCCGCGTGAGCGCAGCGTCACCGCCCAAGTCATTGGCGTCTGAGACGCCGCGCGAACGTGATCCTTCGCGTCGAGTTTCAGTTCACCGCTGCCCATCGACTTCCCTATTACGAGGGCCCGTGTTTCCACACGCACGGGCATAACTACAAGCTCCTCGTTTTCGCCGAAGGGCCCGTCGATCCCAAAACCGGGCTCTCCATCGACTTCCTCGAGGTCAAGAAGCTCGTCCAAGAGCACGTGCTTCGCGACATCGACCACAACGATCTCAACCAGGTCCTCGACAACCCCACCGCGGAGAACGTCGTCATGTGGATGTGGGATCGACTCGAGCCCCGACTTCCCGGCCTCAAGGAAATGCAGCTCTACGAGACCAATGACAGTGCCGTGATCTATCGCGGAGAGCCCCTTGGCGAAAACGGATCCAACTGATCGCCTCTCGGCGATGGCGCAAGCGATCCGCTCCTTCCTGGACGCTTGCGGCCTCGACGTGGAGGGTACCGAGCTCGAAGGGACGCCGGAGAACGTCGCGAGGGCTTTTTGCGAATCCTTCATCGACGGTTACGACGCCGACCCGGCCGAGATCCTGAAGACAGCCTACACGTCAAAAGGCATCGCGGGCGCTGCCGAGATCGTGCTCGTCAAGGATGTCCCGTTTCACGGGATGTGCCCACATCATTTGCTTCCCTTCCACGGGCGCGCGCATGTCGCCTATATCCCGGGACAGAAGCTCGCCTCGCTTTCGAGCCTCGCGCGGCTCGTGGATTGTTTCGCCCATCGGCTGGAGATCCAGGAGACCGTCACTCGGCAGATCGCGGAGGCTCTCATGGAACATCTCGACGCAGCCGGTACCGCGGTCGTGCTCGACACGGATCAAACCTGCATGACGGCAAGAGGTGTGGAGCGCGCGGGTGCTCGCACCGTGAGCCAGCACTTCACCGGCAAGTTCAGCGAGGACGCAGGTCTCCGGGCGGACTTCCTGCAGAGCTTGCCTCCGGGAACATCTTCTTGAACTTGACCCAGTCGGCTTCGGTGGGCTCGTAGTTCTTTTCTAGAAGATCCCAGCGGGCGACCCTGACGAAGTTGATCAGGAAGCAGGCAATACCTGCCAGAATGAGCGTCGTCGATACGGCCAGGACGGTCTCGTTGCCTTGGTAGATGCCGATGGCGGTGGTCAGGACTCCCGTGAAGAGCGTCACGTTGGCGGCAATGCGAAGGCGTTCGCTATGAAGCTCTTTCATAGCGGGGACCGGACGTCTTCCGAACTCTTTCTGGAAGCGTTCTTTCCAGACCCACATGGGGAAGAGCTTGAAGACAAGGGTAACGACGCTCAGCACCATGAAGCCGAAAATGCCGAGAAAGCCGTAAGCGAGCTGGACGCGGCCGCGTAGCGGATCGCTCGGCGACGGCCAGCCGAAAGCGAGGGCAACGCCTAGGCCGGCGGCGGTCACGAGAAGCGTCAACGGCAAAAGCTCCCACTCACGGGTCCTGCCTATACAAAAGGAACGTAGTGGGCCCCACATGTGCCAGCCGCAGAGGATCGCGAGCATCACGGCAAAGGGCGCCACGCTTCGCCCGGTAAGAAAAGCAAAGGCCACGCCGAGTGTGCCGACCCACAGAAGCGTGAAGCGTATCGGCAAGCTGAACCGGTCGCCAAAGGTGGACGGGACGAGCTGGAGCTCGATGCCAAGGATCATCGTAAGCACCCACCCTATCGCTGCGAGATGCGCGTGGGCGAAAACATTGTCTATGAACTGCGTCGCGAGTCCGGGCGTCCTCACTTCATAGGCTTTGAGCAGGCCGAGCAGAATCCCCATGCTCGCCGCGAGCACGAAGAAAACGAGCGCGGACGCCACGAAGCGCCCAACCCAAATTTTTCTTCCTCCGCGCGCTCGGGAAGGACGGAAAAGCGCACGGAAGTTCCAGAGCTGGAGAACGCTCGCGAGGAAGACGAGAAAAGTCGACCAGCTCACGCCCTTTGATCCGCCCATCCAGAAATGCGTGATCATTCCCCAGCTACCGATGGCGTAGAAGATGAATTGAAAGCGCGAGACGCGAAGCGACGCCGGCTCCACGTGGAGAAAAGTCGGCACGAACCGATGGAGCACCCCCATCATGAGCGACGAAAGAAAGCCGAGTGTTACTAGATGAGTCAGCGCGAGTAGCTGGTCGAAATAGAAATATTGCAGCAGAAGGTCATGACGCCAGAAAAGCCAGACCGTCGCCACGATCAGCGACGCCATCCCGTTGAGGATAAAGGGCTCTTCGATACGGGATAGGCCCCGCATGTTTATTCGAGAGCGAAGCTCAAGCGGTCGAGCACCACTTTGCCGTTATTCACGACCATGAGCACATCCTGAAGAGAGAGGATGTTCTCGAGCGGGTTCCGATCGACAACGATGAGGTCGGCTTCGAGCCCTTGCTGGATCGAGCCGGTGCGTCCTCGATACCTGCGAGCTCGGCGGCCACGCGCGTCGCTGCTTGGATGGCCTCCATCGGTGACAAGCCGCACTCCGTCAACATCTCGATATCGTGCTGCAACGTGAGCGTGCTATCGGAGCCATATCCTGTATCCGTGGCCGCAACGAATCAAAACGCCGAGTAGGTGCGCCGTTCGCACGTGAGAACGATGGTCTGGGCGCCCGCCGAAGCGGCCATGAGCAGGCCTGCCGTGAACCAAACCCAGCGCATGATCCTCACCCCATCGTCGCGACTTTGAGAGGCTCGATGAAATATTTGACCCGGACTTCATCCGCCTGTCGAAAAGGGTACTTGTCTTTGTCGAGATATTTCTTGGCAAGAGCATCGATGTGCTCGTCAGCCCCTTCTTCGGTAATCTTCGTGACGCGGCCGCGGATCATGATCGAGCGGTAGGGATTGTCCGGGTCCGTCGCCGAGAGCGCTACGCGATCATCGGCGCGCATGTTCCGGTCTTTGAGACGGCCCTTGGCCGAGTTGATGATGATGGTGTTGCCGTCACGCTCGGCCCATACCGGACTCACCTGCGGACTCCCGTCTTTCATCCTCGTTGCGAGATGCACGAAGGCCTTTTTGTCCAGGATGTCGTGATAGTCCGACGGAATCTCTACCATGGTCAGCTCCCTTCAGGCTTTGGGTTCGGGAAGGTCGAACGCTTCAGATTCGTGCGTGAAGCCCTGACGGTTATGTGAGCCGTCGCAAAAAGGCTTGTTCTCGGAGTGCCCACAGCGGCAAAGCGAAATCGCATCGCGGCCCTTGAGGTCGTAATTGTTCCCCTGGGCATCCTTCACGGTCAAGTCACCCTTTACCCGCAAAGGTCCGTTGTTGAGCACAGTAATTTCGGCCATCCCGTGTCTCCTTTCGACGGGCAATAGTATATCATCGGGCCGAATCTCTCAGAGCAGGAGACACATAACCATGTCAGACGACGAAGCACCCAAGTCCGCCGTCGAGCTCGCGATGGAGAAGCTTCGCGCGGACGGCTTCGAAGAAACAAAACTCACGGACAACCAGAAGTCCGAGATTGCCGATATCCGCAGCCGTTGCCGCGCGAAAATTGCAGAGTTCGAGATTCAACAGGAGACCAAGATGCGGGCCGTCGGCTCGATGGAAGAGCTCGAGCTGCTTCGCGCGGAGGTGTCCCAAGAGAAAGCACGCCTCGAGAGAGAGATGGAGACGAAAGTCTCCGCGGTGCGCGAGCAAGGGTCCTGAGGTGAGGGGCTAGTGCGCCTAGGGCCCTAGGATTGTCTCGATGCCATCAACTGTCTTCGACTCTTTCTATTTCAAGGATCGTTTCGGAAGCGCTGCGATGCGGGACATTTGGAACGATCGCGCCACCCTCCAGCGATGGCTCGACGTCGAGGTCGCGCTCGCCGAGGTCGAGGCGGAGCTCGGCATCGTTCCCAGGAAAGCCGCGAGAGAGATAAAGCTTCAAGCACGGATCGAAAATCTCGATCTGAGAGCTCTGAAACGAGCCTTCGACCGGACCTGGAATCCCGTCGTCCCGCTCGTCGACGGCCTGAGGCGCCGGCTGTCTCCGCGATCGGCCGGCTACGTGCATTGGGGCGCAACGAGCAAGAACATCTTCGACACGGGAATCGCCATCCAGGTCAAAGAGGCTTATGCGGTCATCGAGAACAACCTCGCATCCGTGGCGCGATTGCTCGCAGGCCTCGCAGAGGAACATCGCGACACCATCATGGCGGGACGCACACACGGGCAGCACGCGCTGCCGGTGACCTTCGGCTTCAAAGCGGCCGTCTGGCTCGACGAGATCCTGCGCCAGCAAGACCGGCTTCGAGAAGGCAAGAAGCGCGTTCTCGTGGGCGAGTTCGGCGGCGCGGTGGGTACCCTAGCCTCACTCGGCCCCAAAGGATTGCGCATCCATAAAGAGCTGATGAAGCGCCTAGGGCTCGGCATAGCCACCATCCCCGTCAAGACGGCCGGCGATCGCCTCGCCGAGTTCGTCATTCACCTCGGGATGCTCTCCGCCACCCTCGGCAAGATCGCGCAGAACATCTACAACTTGCAGCAAACCGACGTCGACGAAGTGACGGAGTTTACCGAAGGCAAGGTCGGAAGCTCGGCGATGCCCCATAAGCAAAACCCTGTCGCTTCAGGCTCGGTCGTTTTTCTCGGACGACTCTTGCGCTCGAACGTGCTCCCCGCACTCGACTACATTCACGCCGAGTGGGAGGACGACCATCGCCAGGGCGAGACGGCGTGGAAGTTCGTGCCGGAAGCCTGCTTGCTCATCGACGCGCAGCTCGAGCTCACCCAACGTGTTCTCGCGAACTTAATCGTCAAACCGGAGAACATGGAGCGGAATCTCGAGCGCGCCGGAGGCTTCGTGTGCTCCGAGGCGCTCCTCATGAAGCTCGCCATTGCGGTTGGACGAGACCGCGCCCATGCCATCGTGAAAGAGCTCTCGGACGAAGCGCGACGAAACGAAGTTTCTTTTTCCGACGCCGTGCGAGCGCACCCGATCGTGCGGAAGCACCTCCGCCCGAAAGAAATCGAAGACTGCGTCAACTACCGCGCTTACCTGGGCGAGACGAAGACGCTCGTCAAGCGTGTCCTCGCAAATTACCGCAAAACGCTTCGACGCAAGAACTAGTCATGCTCCGCAGAACGTCTTCGGGACTTTGCACCTTTCTATGGATCGTTTCGGCCGCCGGCTGCGCGCAGCCGCCTAGTCAAGAGTTGGACATGGCCGCAGCAAGGGTCGAAGTCGCTCGGGCGTCGGAGGCTGCGCTCTTTGCCGCTGAGCTCCTGGCAAGCGCCGAGGCCGCGCTCGCGGAAGCCCGGCGCCTCGCGGAGGAGGAGAAGGCCTACCGAAGCGCCATCCTTGTCGCCGGCGAAGCCGTGGAGCGCGCGGACGAAGCCTTCAGGCAATCCACAAGGACGAAGAGGGTCGTCACGATAAAGCTCAGGCACTGTCTCGGCGAGCTCCAAGGCTTGATCTCGATCGCGCGATCCCGTGGCGCCACGCCCGAAGAGCTCGCGCCCTTCGAGCTTCGTTATCAAGGCGTGAGAACGTTGGGCGAGAGCGGCGACCTCCTAGCCGCGATCGCGGAAGCAGAAGCTTTCAAGCCAGAGCTTCTCTTGTTCGAACAAAGATTTCGAGAGACAAAGAGCGCCAGGGGTCCGTAGTTTCTTCATGCTGTTCTCCAGTCGATGAAGTAGTGCCCTTCGGCAACGACGGACGCATCTCCGGTAACGATCACGCTCTCGCCTTCCGTCCAGGCGACCTCGATCATACCTCCGGGACAATGTACCTGGACCGGACTTTCTACATGCTCGTTTATGATCGATGCAACGGCTGCTGCCGCCGAGCCCGTCCCCGAGGATGCCGTCTCCCCCGCGCCGCGCTCCCAGATAGCCATATGGATCGCGCGGCGATCGATCGGCTCGACGAGCTCCACATTGGTTTTGTCGGAGAAGTTCCGGTGGCTCTCCAGGATCGGGCCGATTTCGCGAAGTCTCGAGCGCTCGGTGAACACGACGCAGTGCGGGTTCCCCATCGACAGCGTCGTCACCACAACCGTCTCGTCGCCGACACTGAGCTCTATCCCGACCGCGATTTCTCGCGGCGGACCCATGTCAGCGCGAAAACGAAACATCGTGCCGTTCCGCCCGAGCGCCGTCAGCTTCAAGAGGCCCGCGCCGGTCGATACCTCGATCTCCGGACCGGTTGCGAGGCCCACGTGGCTCAAATAGGCGCCGAGGCAGCGGAGCCCGTTCCCGGATATCTCGGCTGGCGAGCCGTCGCTATTGATGATCGTCATCACGAAGCGCGCGCCGTCGGCGCGGAACAAGATCAGCCCGTCACCGCCGACGCCTCGTAGGCGGTCGCACATCGCACGTGCGAGATCCGGCGCGCCTTCTCGAACGTTCTTGTCCGAGACGACGATGAAGTCGTTTCCGTGTGCTTCGATCTTCGCGAAAGGGAGGGGCGGCATCTTCGTCACCCTAGGCACCTGTCTTCGCGGGCGTCAAGCGGATATAGGTAAGCGCCAACGCATCATAGACGCCGTGAACGATCATCGGGACCGCGAGATTCGAAGTTCCCTCATAAAGTACACCGAAGCCGAACCCCACTATCGACGCCCAGAGCGCCATCGGCCAGAGCTTGTATTCGGGGCCATGAAGAAAACCGAACAGCAAGCTCGACGCCACGAGTCCCATACGCGGCATGAGCATGCCGCGAAACAACAGCTCTTCAGCGAAACCGGCGGCGGCCGATGCGAGCACGATATCCAAGAAGCTCGCTTGGCGCACCAGTGGGAAAATTTCCTCTTCGAAGAACGCTTGCACGGGTCGCGTGAGCGCGAACCGCGTGCTCACGCGGAACAAGCTGTAGTTGCACAGCGTGAAAACGAACGTGACGCCGAGCGCAAGAGAGACGGCACGGGCCGTGAGTGCGTATGGCACCGCTGTTTCGCTGAAGCGTACCCATATGAGCGTCGCAAGTCCCATGCCGGCCTCGGCCAAGACCAGCCAGCGCAGAGGTAGCCCCATGTTGCGACGCGACACGTTAGTGACGTGGCGGCTCAAAGCTTTGCGGAGGTTGAGGAAACGTAGCGAGATCGAAAACAAGCGGTGTCCCGATACCTTCGCTCATCAGACGAAAGCTGATGGCGCCGTCCGAGCTCTTGAAGACACCCGCATCCGTGCCGACGATTACGTCGCTCTGCGAAAATCCTTCCGGCGACGGCACGTTGATAGTCCGAACGGCTCGCCCTCGAAAGGTTTCGACCTCGCGCAGTGTATCCCCGCCGTCGTTCGAAAGCAGCAATCCGTCCTCCGTCCCAATCAACAAGAGCTCGCCCCACCAGAAAAGAGCCTCGACCGACTTGTCCATCAGCAACTCGTGGTCGACGCGTTCGAACGCCGCGCCGCCATCAGAGCTGCGGTAGAGTCCCGCATCGCGGGTGCCGACGAAAATCGTCGGGTCGAGCCCAAACAGCTGAGACAACGCTATCGAGAGAATCGGGACACGAGGAAGCCCTTTTCCGACACGGTCCCAGCTATCCCCGGCGTCATCCGAGACGAAGAGTCCTCCGTCGCTCGCGACGAAGAGCTCCGGCCCGGGCCAAGCCAATGCACGAACGGCCATCCGAATCGTCTCCGCTCCAATCTGCTCCCATTCGGCTCCGGCATTCTTCGATCTATAGAGTCCTGTCTCGGTGCCTGCGAACAGCGTGGGCTCGAGCGCGAACAGGCGCGCCGCTTGCAACGTCGTCACGTCCTCGCCTTCGAAGTCTTCGAGAAGCCGGTAGTTTTCTCCGAAATCGTCGGAGACGAAAACCCCGTCCGAGCCACCGGCAAAAACGTTCGACCCCAGGCAGGCGAAAGCCCGGAGCTCACCCGAGAGGCCACGCATAGCCGGGCGGAGCCGAGTCCAATGCTCTCCCCAGCTATAGCTCACGAACGCGCCCTCCGTCGTCGCGGCAAAAAGCCGCGACACCACGATCTCTGGCTGGAAAGATGCGAGGACTAGAACGAGCGCCCACGCCGACATCAGGGGCTCTCCACCAATATCGTGACGGGCCCGTCATTCACAAGAGACACCGCCATGTGGGTTTGGAACCTTCCTTTCGCAGTCGGGATACCGTGCTCGTCCACGACGCGCACGAAGCGCTCGTAGAGCTCCTCCGCAAGCTCTGGTCGCGCCGCCTTTACGAAGGACGGCCGCCGACCTTTGCGACAATTGCCGAGCAGCGTGAACTGGGACACAGCGAGAAGCGACCCGCCGACTTCGGCGAGTGACAGGTTCATTTTGCCGTCCTCGTCCTCGAAGATACGCAGCGAGACGATCTTGTCGGCCATCCACCGCGCCTCATCCTCCGTATCACCGTCGGCCACGCCGAGCAGCACGAGAAGACCCGCATCGATCGCGCCCACGCGCTCGCCGTCGACCTCGACGCCCGCCTTGGTGACGCGTTGCACTACAGCTTTCACGAAACGCGTTCATCGGAGTCGGGCGCACCCGGTTGTCGTCCATGAACGCCGAACGCCCGAAGCACATCGAGAAGCGAGCAAACCCCCTCCATCTCGTGAACGTTGGCTCGACTCACCACGGGCAAGAGATCGTAGCCCACTTTGCCCATGCGCTCGAGTGCGAGGTCGAGCGAATGGTCGGCGTGCAAATGAGGAAAAGCGCGGGAGTCCAGAAGGCTACCGACTTTGGCGTCGCTCCGATTCTCGTCAAGCGCCTTTTCGAGCTGCTCCAGAGACACCACACCCCACACACCGTTCTTGTCGGTAACGGGCCAGGCACGCATACTGCTATGGCCTGCTCGCTCGATGCAATCGGCAACCGTCATGTCCGACGAAAAGGTCTCGTGGGGCGGACGCATGGCGAGCCGCACCTGGAGGTGGCGCTTCTCGCTTTCGGAGGTCGGAAGGTGGATGCCTTCTTGAAGCGCGAGCGCTTCGTAAAGCGGCGTCTTCTGAAGTTTGTAGGAAACGAAAAAGCTGATGAGGTTCGAGATCATGAGTGGCACGATGATCGCGTAGTCCTGCGTGAGCTCGAAGATCATGATCACCGAGACCATCGGCACCCGCAAGATTCCGGCGAAGGCTGTCCCCATTCCGACGAGCGCATAGGCGCCAGGGCTCGCGGTTATGTCGGGAAAGTAGCCATGCGCGACGGCCCCGAGACTGCCGCCGACCATAGCACCCATGAAAAGACTAGGCCCGAAAATACCCCCCGCATTTCCCGAGGCGTAGCAAACGGCGGTCGCGAAGACGCTGAGCACGAGAAGAATGACCATCGACGAAAGCGGGAGCGAGCCGTTGAGCGCTTCGCCTACGGTGGAATGTCCAAAGCGAAAAATTCCAGGAAGAGCGAACGCGAGAACGCCCACGACTACCCCGCCGGCGGCGGGTTGCAGCCAGCGCGTTCTGCGCGGCATATTCAAGAACTTCTCGCGCATGCGCAGCATGAGCTTGACGAAGAAAACGGAGACCAGGCCGCCCACGACACCCAAAAGCGCGTAAACGATGAACTCGGCCGGGTGCACCGACTCGTATGCGGGAACGTGAAAAAGAGGCTCGTTTCCGAGCAAGAGGCGCATCACGAAGAGTGACGTAAAGACGCTGACGACGACCGAGCCGAGAATCGGCGCGTGCAAATTCCCCATGATCTCTTCGAGCGCGAAGAGAATCGCGGCGAGAGGCGTGTTGAAGGCGGCAGCGAGCGCGGCCGCCGCTCCAACGGGGACGAGCATTTGGAGCTTGTCGCCGCTCAGCCCGAGCCCGCGTCCGATACTCGAAGCGAGCCCCGCGCCCATCTGCACCGAAGGGCCCTCACGACCAAGAGCGATTCCGCTCGCGAGTGTTATCGACGAGGCGATGAACTTGCCGATCACCGTTCGCAGGGGGATGAGCCCGCGCCGGGCGAACATGGCCGCTTTCGTCTGCGGGACACCGCTCCCGCGCGCGTCGGGAAAGAATCGATAGAGAAGGTAGCCCACGAAGAGCGTCCCCGCGATCGGCGTGACGAGACGACGCCAATGCGGGGTGCCCTCGGCATAGAGCCACGCCTCGAGACTATCGGTGACAACGATGAAAGCGACGATCACCAACCCGACAACCGCGCCGATAACGAAGGTGAGCCCCATGAAAACCTGGTTCTCGTTCTGCGCCATCGACTCACGGACGCGCTCCTGAATGCGGTGCGTGATGTCCGAAAGTCGGCTCATGTCGTGCGGGCAAGCATTATAGCGCGGTTCAGCATCCACCTCTGAGGAACTCTCGAGGCTGGCTGTGAAAAAGCAAGGGGACGTGGAGATAGAAGGAGAGGTGGGGACAAAAAATTAACTGTCTTTCATCCCCCTATCCCCTCCTATCCCCACATCCCCTTTTCTCTTAAAAACCCTGAGGGGATTCTGAAAAGCTGAATGCGGATCACTTCTTCAGCATCTTCAGAATTTGTTCGGAAGTCGGGCGGTCGGCGGGTTCTTTCTCGAGACAGGCCATCACGATGTTGGCGAGCACTTTGGGAACGTCTGGCCTCAGCTCTTTCAGCGGGCGGGCGGCGGTGTACACGTGATGGTAGAGCACTTCGCCATCAACAAAAGGAGGCTCGCCCGCAAGGAGGTGATACACCGTCCCTCCAAAGGCGTAGATGTCCGTGCGGAAGTCGAGTGGCCCGCCGAGAATCTGTTCTGGCGACATGTAGAGCGGGGTCCCGCTCGCCTTCTCACTTCCCTGCGCTTTCGCGTCTCTAAGTATCTTGGCGAGGCCGAAATCCATGATCTTGACGGCGCGCTGCTTCGAGAGCATCACATTCGAAGGCTTGATATCGCGGTGGAGGACGCCATGGCTATGCGCGTGGGCAAGCGCCTTGAGAACGCCTCCAACGAACTGAACCGTCTGCTGGATCGAGAGTTTCGTCTCGCGCTGAAGGATGTCGAAATAGCTTTCACCCGAGACGAACTCCATCGCGATGAAGAGTCGGTTCTGCTCCGGGTCCACGTCCACGTCGAACACCGTGACGATATTCGGATGGTTGAGCTGCGCGGCCGATTGTGCTTCGCGCAAGAAGCGCTCCCGGATGTCTTTGACCTCCATGAACTGTTCCATGAGCATCTTGTAGGCCACGATGCGGTTGAGCCGTGTGTCTTTGGCGCGATAGACGACGCCCATCCCGCCGGCGCCGATCTTCTCGATGAACTCATAGCGCTTGCCACCGAGCTCTTCTTTGGCAGCTTGATGGAGTGACGGCTCGGTGGCCTTTTTCGCTGGCTTCTTGTCGAGCTCCTGTAGCCGCCCGACGGCATCCCGATAGCTGTAATTTTCCGCGACGATCTGTTTGAAGATCTTCGCGGCTTCCTCGTAGCCGCCCATCTGTTCGGAAGCGACCGCGAGTGTGTAATACATATCAAGATTCTTGGCCGTGAGCGGCTGATCGTGAAGCGCCCTTTTCAGCTTCTCGACGGCGACGCCCGGCAGATCCCGCTCCATGAAACTCTGCCCGAGCTCGACGAGGGATTCTTGATAATGAGGGTTCGTCGGCTCGATCTTCTGGAGGCAGTCGATGGCGAGCTCGGTGAGACTCGCCTTGCGCGCGTTCTTCGCGGCGCGATAATAATCGCCCGACTCGGCGAACATCCGCGCTGCCCGGCCCCAGTCTTCGGCCTTCTCGTAGAGCGCCGCGGCTCTTTGATAGTCCTGGCTCCGGCCGTACATTTCCGCCGCGCGATCGAGCTGCTCCAGGCGCTCATAGGCCTCGGCGGCCTGACGGTGAGCGCCGCAATGCTCGTAGCAGCGTGCGGAGTCGAGATAATTCCCCGCTTCTTCGTAGACTTCTGCGGCTCGAAGCGGATCGCCACCGAGGAGAAACTGCACCGCCGCCTCGTTTTTCTGGTCTCGCTTGTAGAGATGCTCGCCTCGCATTTGCGCGGCACGCACACGGTCGCCTGCCTGCGCGTAGGCGTCCGCGGCGTGATCCACGGCGCCCGCACGCTCATAGAGGTCCGCGGCTTTCAGGTGACGATTGAGCTTGAGGAACAACCCCGCTGCATCCTCCCACTGCTCGCCACGCTCGAGCACTTCCGCGGCTTGCTCGTGAAGTCCGGCGCGCTCAAAGGCTTGCCCCGCAAGCCGGCAATATTTCGTGAACTCCGCATGGTCCGCGGGTGAGCGCGCATCCGCGAGGGTATTGAACTTGTCTTGCAGGTAGCGACGGTAATTCTCGCCCGCTCTTTTGTTATCCCCGGACTGCGCGCAAACCTCCGCGGCCTTTTGATAATGGCCAACGCGCTCGAAGATGGACGCGGCCTCCGTAAGCGCTCCCGCTCGGACGAGAAGGCGCGCTGCTTCGTGGTTCTGGCCCTTGCCTCGATAGAGCTTGGCCGCATCACGATAGCGTCCGTCTTCTTCGAATATCTTGGCGGCCCGCTCCCAATCGCCCGCCGCGAGCGCAGGGTCCGCGGTAGAAGCCGGGCTCTTTGACTCTTTCTTGCCGAGGCCGAACATTTTTTTCCAACCCGAGCCGCCTTTGGCCGCCCCCAGAAGGACGAGCGTCGTCAGAAGAACAAGTGGCTCAAAACTCTCGATGGGAAAGATGAACTGGCTCAAGACGTACCTGGGCCGCGTAGCCGGCTGGACGGAGATCAGACGTGGCCTTTTTGTGTACTTCCATTATACAGACCGCTCAGGCGATGCAAAAACAAGGCTAATTATGTAGCCAAGAACGACTGAAACAACGGTCCCGACGAGGTTGTAGTAAAGATAAGAGATCTCGGAATAGCGGGCCGTTAGTTGTACGGCGACGATGCCAAGCAGCACGCCGGCGAAGGCGCCGTGGCCGTTCGCCCGCCTCGCCCCGATGGCGAGGACGAAAACACCGAGTATGGGGCCGTAAAAGTTAGACCCGATGCGGTTCACCGCCTCGATGGCAGAGCCGAGCCGGCCCATATAGAGCGCGCAAAAGGTCGCGAAGCCTCCCCAGAACAAGGTCGCGACACGACTGACGGCGAGGAAGTGGCTGTCTTCGGCCTCTCTGCGGACGTAGCGCTGGTAAAAGTCGACGACCGTCGCTGTCGACAAGGAAGTGAGCTCGGACTCCACGGTGGACATGGCCGCGGCAAAAATCGCCACGAGGATGAGCCCGACGATCCCGACAGGAAGCTTCGTGAGAACGAAGGTCGGAAACACGTAATTCGTGTCGCTGAAACCCGGCTCGCTCTCCCGGATGAGCCCCAAGACCTCGGAGCGAACGCCACTGAAAACTGCATCCGCTTGGAGGAAGCTTCTGCGCATCTCGTCTTCGCGGGTACCTCCGAGAGCGTCGGCAAAGTTCTGAGCTGCCTCTTTGCGGATCTCGAAAGCCTCGTCGTAATCGGCCTCGAGCTGCGACACATCCCGAGCCTGGGCGAGCCGCTCGAGCGCAACGGGGTTGAACACGACCGGCGGTTTTTCGAATTGATAGAAAACGAACAGGAGCGCGCCGGTGAGAAGGATGACGAACTGCATCGGGATCTTGACGAGCGCGCTGAACAAGAGCGCAAGCCGGCTTTCCTTGAGCGAACGTGCCGTCAGATAGCGCTGCACCTGACTTTGATCGGTCCCGAAATAAGACAGCATGAGAAATATGCCGCCACAGATGCCGGTCCAGAACGTGTAGGTGACGGTGGGATCCAGATTGAAGTCCATCGTCTCCGCGCGCCCGGTGGCGCCCGCGATCTGGATCGCGTCCGTGAGCGAGACCCCGTCGGGAAGGCCCACGATGACCGACCCGAGGCAGAACAAGATCCCGAGAAAGATGATCAACATCTGCCACATCTCGACCCACATGACCGCGCGCATGCCGCCGAGCGTTGTGTAGATTGTGGCGCCGAGACCGATCGCGATGATGATGACTTTTTCATCGATGCCGAAGACGATGGCGAGTATGACGGACGGCGCATAGATCACAACGGCGTCCGCAAGACCTCTCCCCATGAGAAAAAGAAAGCTCGTCAAGCTCCGAGTCTTTCCGTCGAACCGCTTCTCGAGAAATTCATAGGCCGTAAAAACTTTGGCGCGATAGAAGAACGGCACGAGCGTGACGCAAAGGATCACGATCGCGAGCGGCATGCCCAAATAGACCTGGATGAAGCGCATGCCGTCCACGTAACCCTGACCGGTCGTACCGACGAGTGTGATGGCGCTCGCCTGGGTCGCCATGACCGAAAGCCCGATCGCGTACCACGGCATCGAACGCCTGGCGAGAAAGAAGTCTTCGATCCCTTTATTGCCGCGTCCCGTCCGATAGCCAACAAAGACGATGAACGCAAAGTAGAGAACGACGACGAGCCAATCAATCGGATGCAGCATCAATCAGCGATCAGCGCGCATAAGCTGAGAACAAAACGAGCAGCAAATAAGTAACGAGAGTATTCGCGATAACAACCGCGTAGAAACGCCCCCAAGTCTTGAAGATAGGCGGCGGTAGATCAGACTCTTTATCCATGCAACCTCGCTGGCGGGCGCATTATAAAGGATCGACGCACTGTATCCGCTGTTATGGAAACGCAGCGCAAAGACGCAAAGAAAATGCACCGGCTTCGCCGGTCGATGTTTTAAAAGAAAGGGGAGGTGGGGATAGGAGGAGAGGTGGGGATGAAAAGAAGATATCCCTTCTATCCCCCTATCCCCCACCTCTCCTTTTCTTTTTGCGTCCACCGGCGAAGCCGGTGTACTTCCTTTGCGCCTTTGCGTCGCGCTTTTGAGACACCGGTTCGCAGCAGCGGTGTTTTTGACATCTCTCGGGCCGCTCAATATGCTGCTCGAAGGTATCGATTTTACGAGGTCGACGAGGAGCTCCGATGAAACGGCTTTCTTTGATTGGGCATTCTTTGATTGCTTTGGCACTTCTTATGGCCGCCACATTTTCGCACGCGCAGCTCGAGCCCATTCCTGAGGACCGCGGCGCTAGTGGGCTCGCGTTGCAGTTGCGCAAGCTCGACGCGGGCGCGACGTTCTTGCATACGACGGCCCATCCGGATGACGAGGATAACGGTCTCCTCGTGATGCTGAGTCGCGGTCGGGGCTTTCGCACCGCGCTTCTCACTGCGACGCGCGGGGACGGTGGTCAGAACGAGATCGGGCCGGAGCTCTTCGAAGCCATCGGCATTTTGCGAACCGAAGAGCTCATGGCAATGCATCGCTATGATGGCGTCGACCAATATTTTACCCGCGCCTACGAGTTCGGCTATTCGTTCAGCGTCGAGGAGACGCTTGAAAAGTGGGGCAAAAACGAGATTTTCGAGGACATCGTCCGCATCATTCGCACGGTTCGGCCTGACGTCGTCGTCATGTTGCCGCCTCGCGGAGAGGGCGGGGGCCAGCACCACCAGGCCTCCGGGCTTCTCACCGCGGAGGCGTTCCGTGCGGCCGCCGATCCGAATCGGTTTCCCGAACAATTCGAGAACGGGCTTCGGCCGTGGCAGCCGCTCAAGCTCTATTCGCGCAATCGCGTTGGGTTTGGTCCAAGGCGCCAGGAACAGGAGCCGGAAGAAGATCTCCATCTCGTGCACATCGATACCGGCCGCTACGATCCCATTCTCGGCCGTTCCTACTATCAAATGGGGCTCGAGGGCCGCTCGAACCACAGATGCCAGGGCATGGGTCAGCTGCGCGCCTTCCCGGGGTCGCGACAATCGGTTTGGCGGCTCGAAGACCATGTTATCGAGGTGGCTAGTGGCGAGTCGGACCTCTTCGACGGTATCGAGACCGGACTCAGCCGCCTCGAAGCTTTCGTCGCTGGCGAAGGTGAAGACGCGGAGCTCGTCGGCCTCGGCTTGAACGCCATCCAAAAGGAGGTCGACGCGGCGAACGATGCTTTCGATGCCAAAGCACCCTGGAAGACGGTCCCGGCTTTGCGGCGAGGACTCGAGGCGGTGCGCAAGCTGCGCGCCAGCGTCGCCGGGAGCGGCCTCTCGGAGACCGCGCGTTACGAGCTCGAGCACCGTCTCGCGCCGAAAGAAAGAGACTTCGAGATCGCCCTCGGGCTCGCTCACGGGATCGGCTTGGACTCCGTGGCCGATCGCGGCGAAGTGACGCGCGGCTCGAAGCTGAAAGTCGACATTCGCGTCACAAACCGAAGTCCCCAGCCCGTAGAGCTTCAATCGATCGACATCGAGGCGCCGAAGGGATGGAGCGTCGCGCCGATAGAAACAAATGATGACGGCGAGGACATCTTTCCCAATTTTCCGCAGACGCTGTCCAACAACAACGCGCTCGACGCCGGCTACGACGTCGCGGTAGCAGAGGACGCGAGTTACGACCGCCCGTACTGGACGCGCAACGACAAAACCATCGACCGCTTCGATCTAACCGAGCCGGAGTTTTTCGGCCTGCCGTGGCGGAGGCCGAGCCTTTACGCGACGATCGCGCTGCGCTCGGGAACAACCGCGTTCAACGTGGAACGTATTGTCCAGTATCGCTATCCCGGTCCGTGGGTTGGCGGCGAAAAGCAGAAGCAGGTCTCGGTCTTACCCCTCGTCTCCGTCACGCTATCACCGGGCGTCATCGTTTTTCCGACGAGCGCCGACGACAAGACGCGGCCTATTTCGGTCAACGCCCTCTATAGAGGCACCGAGCCCGCCCAAGGTACATTGTCTCTCGAGGTGCCCTCGGGCTGGACCGTCGAGCCGGCCGACGCGGCGATTGCCTTCGAGCGCGAGAATGAAGCCGTGTCGATACGCTTTCGCATCATGCCCCCCGAGGGCGTCGCTAGCGGCGCCTATCGCGTCAAAGCAACAGCACTACTGAACGGCGAAGCGTTTCGCGAAGGTGTCCAGACGATCGCTTACGATCACATCCAAACGCGCTATCTCTACCATCCCGCCGAAGCCACGGTGCAAGCGCTCGACCTCGCGATCGCTCCCGTCTCGGTGGGCTACGTGATGGGCGTCGGCGACGAGATTCCGACCGCTATTCGGCAGCTCGGCGCGAAGCTCGCAATGCTGACGACCGAGGACCTCGCCGAGGGTGACCTCTCGCAATATGACGTCATCATGACAGGCATCCGCGCTTACTTGAGCCGGGCGGACCTGCGCTCCTACAACCATCGGCTGCTCGACTATGTGTGGAGCGGCGGGACCCTTCTCGTCCAATACAACAAGTTCGAGTTCAACCGCGCTCAGTGGGGACCCTATCCGAAAAAAGTCAGCCGCAACCGCGTCACCGTAGAGGAAGCGCCCATCGACATCCTCGTGCCCGACCACCCGGTCTTCAACACTCCCAATAAAATCACCGAAGACGATTGGGGCGGCTGGGTTCAAGAGCGCGGGCTCTACTTCCTCGACCCCGAAGGCGATCCACATTACACAGAGCTGCTCGCATCGGAAGATCCATGGGAGTACAACGAAGGCGTCAAGACGGGGATGCTCGTCGAGGCGAAGTACGGGAAGGGACGTTGGATTTATATCGGGCTCGGTTTTTTTCGACAGCTTCCAGCAGGTGTCCCTTCGGCCTATCGGCTCTTCGCAAACTTGCTCAGCCTACCGAAATCTGGCGACGGCACGGGTGAGTAAAAAGCTCACCCGCGAGGGCGTCGGCCTCGTTCTCGGACCGGCGCTCTTCCTCGCTATCGCGCTCGCGCCTTCGGGAATCCCACCGCCGGTGCAACGCATGATGGCGGTAGCGGCGCTCATGGCCACCTGGTGGGTCACCGAAGCCATCCCGCTCGCGGCGACGTCGCTTCTGCCGCTTGCGCTCTTCCCTTTTCTCGGGCTCGGCACGGCGTCGGAGTCGGCGGCGCCTTACGCAAACCACCTCGTTTATCTCTTTCTCGGCGGCTTCATGCTCGCGCAAACCATGCAGCGATGGGGCCTCCATCGCCGCATGGCGCTCACCATCGTGCAGCGCATCGGCACGTCGCCATCGCGCATCGTGCTCGGCTTCATGTGCGCCTCGGGTTTCGTCTCCATGTGGGTATCGAACACGGCGACCACCGCGATGATGATGCCCATCGGCCTCGCCGTCATCCAACAGGCGGTGGAAGCGTTCGAAAAAGAAGGTGCGGACGTCGACACCCGGCCGGGGCATTTCCACTTTGGCGCGAACCTCATGCTCGGCATCGCCTACGGAGCTTCCATCGGCGGCGTCGCGACGATTATCGGCACGCCGCCAAACGTCTTCCTCGCGGGAACCATGGCAGAGAATTACGGGATCGAGATTTCGTTTCTCAGATGGCTCGGCTTCGGAATCCCCTTGGTGCTCTTGTTCCTGCCCTTGACGTGGTTGTGGCTTACACGGGTGGCGCTCCCGATCCGCATAAAGTCGCTTCCCGGCGGCGCGGCCGGCATCGAGGCGGAGATCGACAAGCTCGGGGCCATGACGATTCCAGAAAAGCGGCTGGCGATCATATTCGGGCTCACGGCCGCGGCGTGGACATTTCGCCCATACTGGACGGCCGTAATCCCAACGGGAAATCTCGTCTCGGACTCGACGATCGCGATGGCCGCGACCGTCGTGCTCTTCCTCACCCCGGCCGGAAACGGTGAGAAGCTCTTGAACTGGGAATGGGCCTCGCGCCTTCCTTGGGATGTGCTGCTCTTGTTCGGCGGCGGCTTCTCGCTCGCCGCGGGGTTCGAGCGCAACGGCCTGTCCACCTGGGTCGGCGGGCAGCTTCAGTTCTTCGCCGAGCTACCGCTCCCCGTCTTCGTCGTGATCGTCGTTTTACTGATCGTCACCCTCACGGAGTTCGCCTCGAACGTCGCGTCGACGGCGATGTCCGTTCCGATCCTCGCCGCAACGGCAACCGCGATGGGGCTCTCGCCGCTAATGCTCGCGATCCCCGCCACGGTCGCCGCATCGTGCGCTTTCATGCTCCCGGCCGCGACACCCCCCAACGCCATCGTATTCGGGACGGGCTACTTCACCATCCCCCAGCTCGTGAAAGCCGGCATCGGCGTGAACATCATCGGCGTGGTTCTGATCAGTATCTTGACGCTTCTGTTGGCGCGACCGCTTTTCGGCATTTGAGAGCCTCATCCACTTCTAGCCATGTAAACGTGAAAGCCTTTTTTGACACAGAGCCGACTCTCATCCCCACATCTCCTCCTATCCCCACATCCCCTTGCCTTTAAAAACGCCGCTAAAACTAAAAGCAAGGAGAGGTGGGGATAGGAGGGGATGTGGAGGAGGCGAAAGAACTTGCTCCAGAACATGGAACAGCATCCTAGGTTCTGACGGGTTAGAGCCTTAGAGGCGAGCTCTCGCTAGCGCAGGTGGCGGTCGGCGAAGTCGAGGAAGCGTTCCCAGTCATAGGCCGTCACGTCGTGGCCGCCGCGACGCATGTGGTACCCGATGGTGCTCGAAACGGGTTTTTCGACGGCCGGCATCTCGGCAGCGGCCAGCCCATCCGTGCCAAGAAGCTCGTAGACCGCGCTCGCATGTCGCGCGGACAGAAACTCGCCGTGCGGATCGGCCCACCGGTCTTCCTGAGCGCTCGCGATATAGACGGGACGAGGTGCTATGAGCGCCACGAGCATGTGTTGATCGACCGGGAGCCTGTCCTCGTGCCCGTTATATCGCTTGAAGTTCGTACAAAACCAATGCGGAAAACCGTTATTGATGTCCTCGATGGTCTCGCCGTAACGCCGTCGCGAAAGCGCGGCCCCGCCGCAGCCGGATTCGTTCGAGACCACGAGCGCGAAGCGCTCATCCTGCGCTCCCGCCCAAAGGGCGGCCTTTCCGAGCCTCGAGTGACCCATTACCGCCACGCGCTCGGGATCGATTTCAGGCGCGCTTTCGAGATAATCGAGGGCGCGCGAAAGCCCCCAAGCCCAGGCACCGACACTCCCCCACTCATCCGCTGCGGGTCTCGACTGACCTTCCTCGTAAAAGAGAGGGTGCACGCCGTTTGCAAACCCGTCGTCGAAATCCGGATCGAGATCCCCGTAATAGATCGGCGCGAGGGCATAACCGCGCTCGACGATCCGCTCGACGGGCCAACGATGCGCGCGCACACCCCGCGTCGCCTCGGTCGCTCGATTTCCGACGACGCCAAACTCGTCACCGGCCCGCATCCATCCGGTAGGTAGGGTGATGTTCGGGTCGGGATGGATCGACGCATTGCCGTAGAAGTTCAATCCGACAAAAGCGGGGACGGGCCCGGAGCGCGCGTTCGGAATGTAAACAAGAACGTTCATGAACGGACCATCGTCGCGTTCGGTGAAAAAGACCGTGACTTCCTTGCGCGTCGCCGTCCCCTGTAGCGCGCTCTCATCGGAGCTCGTTTCGACGTAGCGCGCCTCGAGACGGCGAGACGGCGTTCGACCATAGACATGCTCTTCGAAGAGCTCAAGAATCTCGGGGCGGCGGCGAGACCGCCAAGTAGCGGCATCCTCTACCGGTGTGCCGTCCATCAGCACGAGCGGGTCCGGCAGTTCGTAGTCGGGAACGCGGGACTCGTCGTAATTCGGGGCGCGCGATTGAACGAGTCCTAGAGCCAACAAGACGAGGACAACGCTTCTCATGGCGGAGGATTATAACGCCGAGAGCCGACGACGGGCTTCTGTCACTGCGGCAACAATTTGTCGCTTCTTCTATAGCCTAGGCTCTAACCCATCAGAAACGAGGATTTTGTTCACACTTTCGAACTTCGTGCAGCACAGCCTGCGGTCGCAACCAAAAGGGATGGCCACAGAGGCACAGAGAAAGCGTGAGCGAAGAGCACTCGGTGTTTTCGAAACTCTGTGTCTCTGTGTCTCTGTGTCTCTGTGTCTCTGTGTCTCTGTGGCCATTCTTAAGGCGTCTCATGCGGACGGCGGAGCTTTCAGGTTTACCTGGCTGTCTAGGGCTCACACCGGCCACGCTTCTTGCCGGTAGCCCATGTCCCAGAACATCCATTCGTAGCGGGAGGTCGTGACATAACGCTCGAGCATTTTCTTCTTGGCAAGCGCGGAGGCGTGCTCGGCAACCTCGTCCATAATGTCGAGGATCGAGCGGACTTCAGCCTCGTACTCGTCGCTCGCGTAGTTGTCGATCCACCTTTGGTAGAGAGGATTCGGCGAGCCTTTGGCCGCGAGCGCCTTGCCGACTTCCAAGTAGATCCAATAGCAAGGAAGCACGGCGCTGAGGGCCTCTGAGAAAGCACCGGAACAGGCGGACGCGATGAGATAGCTCGTATAGGCGAGCGTCGTTGGAGCCGGCTGCCGGTTTTGGATCTCCGCTTCGGAGAGTCCGAAATCACGAAAGTAGCTTTCGTGGAGCGCGCGCTCCGCTTCGAGCGAGCCGATAGCGTCGCGATTCAAGCGCACGATCCAATCGTCGCGAGGAGCCTTCGACGCCGCGATAGACAAAGCGCGGGCGAACTCCGTGAGATAGTAGGCGTCCTCGATGATATAGAAACGGAACGCCGCCTGATCGAGCGTTCCATCCGAGAGACCGGTCACGAAAGGGTGCCGGACAATCTCCTGGAATATGGGCTCTGCCGCCGCCCAGAGCTCTCCGGTAAAACCTCGACGATTAGGAAGCTGCATCGTCAATGGGCGGAGCGAGGCGGGCCAAGTGGGGGCGCCGTCTCCCTCCGATAAGCGGCTTGTCCCATCGAGTCGATGCGCGCGAGGATGAGCTCCAGCCTGTCGGAAACGAGACCACGATTGCGTCCCCAAACGAACTTCTTCAACGCTTTCTTGATATCGTCCTTGGAAATTGTCCGCAACCGTTCGATGAGCTCGGGCGGGTAATGGGTGTCGTACCGTTCTCGGTCCGCGTCATACTCGACGCCCCAAAAGCGCGCATGGGTACCCGTACCCACGCCGTTCAAATCGTTGAGCAGTGTTTTCTGGATACGGAACGTCTTGGAATTATCGATGAGCATCAGCCGCTTGCCCGGCGAGACCATCGCATTGTTCAAGTGGCGATCGATATTGGCAATCAAATCGTCGAAGAGCCACATGACACTGACTTGCTGATGCCACGCATCCATATCGGGAAAGCTTTCCTCGTACTCATTCATCACGGTGCCGGTAACCCATAGCTGCAAACAGCCCTTGCGCCCGCGGATGCTCCGCTTCACCGTCGGCGGCACCATACCGAGACCGAGAAGCTTGTCGAGCTGATAGGCCGCCACTTCGTTGCGCCAGCTATCGTGCTTCTTGTCGACCTTCTTGTAGATGGCGTTCATGACGATGCCGTCCATCTCCAAAGTGACTTTCTCGGGATTGGTGATGCCCGTGCCTATCTTCTTGCGATCCGTGATTTTGGCCTTGCGGAGAAAGTGTTCCAACCTCTCGCGCTCCGGCCATAGCGCGTCATTCTTGACCGCCTCTTGGGCCACGACCGAGACCGTCAAGCCCAGCGAGACGGCGATGGCGCAAAGACAACGCATCAGATCTAAATTGATACACCCGTTGGCGCCATTTTTCAACATAGAATACCGTATGAGACCCATTTTTCTCACCGTCCTCCTAACAACCGGAACCGCCGCGGGTGTCAGCAGCCAGACACTCGAGGCGCGCCTCGCCGCCATGCTGGACGCGCTCCCGGCCAAAAGCTCACTCTACGCGAAGCATCTCCCAACCGGTCGCGTAGTCTCGGTGCGCGGCGATGAGCTCATGAACCCGCTATCCGTCATCAAGATTCCGATCCTGGCGCTCGCCTTTCGCGACAGCGAAGCGGGCAAACTAGACCTCGCCGAGCGCTACACGATAAAGCCCGAAGACCGCCGCCGCGGCAGCGGCCTGATCCAAACCTTTGCCCCCGGCCTGAACCCGACCTATCGCGACATTCTCACACAGATGATCGTAACGAGCGACAACACCGCAACCGACATCATGATCGACCGTCTGGGCCTCGAGCGGGTCAACGAGCTCCTCTCCGAGCGCGGCTATCGCTCGACGCGTCTAATGACCACGACCGGCGGTCTCTTCCGCCGCCTCTGGGAGATGCAAGACCCGTCTCTGAAGAGCCTGTCCCACGCCGAAGTCTTCGAAAGAGGCTTCCCCAACGACCCAGGCGCCTCCGATCGAACCTTCGCCTTCGAGGGCAATCCAAAAGAGTGGCTCGGACAGACGACCGCGAAAGAAATGTCAAAGCTATTAGAAGAGATATACAACGCTGAGCTGACGTCCCACGCGTCGAGCGACGCGATGATCGGCATCCTTCGACGACAATTCTACCGCTCACGACTTCCGCGCTTCGTCCGTTTCGACGGCGTCGGCGTAGCCCACAAAACCGGAGACTGGCCCCCCGTAGCCGGCAACGACGTCGGAATCCTGTTCCACGAAGGCGGCCCAACGGTAGTGTCCGTCTTCATTAACCAAAACCGAGGCGACTTCACAAAGCTCGAAGAAACAATCGGCCAAATAGCCAAAGAGCTCGTCGCCGAGTGGAGCCCATCAAGAGAGTCCGCAAGAGATCAATAATAGGAAAAGCGTAACGCAAAGGCGCCAAGTCGCAAAGGCGCAAAGAAAAGCAAGAAGAAAGAAAAGAAGATGAGAGGAATCGCTCTTGTCGCTCCTTTTTTAGGGAAGGCGCGGTAAGCAGTAGCTTTCATTTCTTTCTTTGTTTCCTTTGCGTCTCTGCGCCTTTGCGTTACGCTTTTTTTAATATTGATCTCTTGCTTTTTTCTTTTTATCGCCGCTGCCTGAAAACGAGGGCATAGTCACCGTTGTGCCATTTCAGGTCGGAGACGAGCTCGAACCCCGCGTCTTCCATCTCGGCGACGAGCAGCGTTTTGGCGATGCCGTGGCCGTCGCGCGATTCGGGAACTCCGGACGGGCGGTTCCACTGGCGCCTCGTGTCGAAGTCGACGACGAGGAGGCGGGCGTCGTCACGGAGTGCTTTTCGGAGGCTCTCTTGCATCGCCTCCGGGTCGGTGAAGTGGTGGTAGACACGGCGGAGAAGGATGGCGTCGCAGCAGGCATCGGGTAGCCCGGTGCTGTCCGCCTGGCCTTCGACCACGCTTACGTTTGTCGCGCCCTCGCGCGCCACGCGGTCGCGAATTTTCTTCAAGTCATCCGGGTCGATCTCGGTGGCATATACCCGTCCTTCGGGGCCAACTTGCTCGGCCACGGCCACCGACCACTTGCCGTCGCCCGCGCCGACATCGGCGACGACGTCTCCGCGCTCGATTTCGAGAAGCTCGAACACGCGCTCGAGCTCGTCGCGGTCGACCCGCGAGCCCTGCAGGAAAGCGCAGGCGAGGGCGGCCATTAGAAGAACGGAAACCAACAAGAAAGCACGTTTCATGTCACACCTCTTTGCGAATCCATATTGACGCCCGCCGGAAACTTCCCCTAATGACGCCGACGCTTATGACAGGAGTACTTTTACCGCCTGGTCCCATTGGACTTCGCGAGTATCCGCCTCGCCGTTTTCCCCCATGCGGATCGCGAGCTCGCGATTCTCGGCCCAAACGTCGAGCTGCGTTGCTATTTGCATCGGCTCGGGGAGGAGCACGTAGCCCGAGCGGCCAACCGACACGAGCTCGGCGGGCCCGCCACTATCCATGCAGGTCAACACGGGTTTTTTCGAGCGAAAGGCTTCGAGCGTAACGAACCCGTAATCCTCCATGTAGGGCGCGAAGAAGACACCGCGGCAGCGCGCGTAATAGTCGACGAGCGTGTCGTCGTCCACGCGCCCGACGAAGTCGACGCGATCGGCGACCCCGAGCTCGCCGGCGAGGGCTTTGAGCGCGTCTTCTTCCTCGCCCGTGCCCGCGATCACGGCGCGGATGTCCGTCTTGACATGCTTCATCGCCTTCACGAGAAGGTCGAGACGTTTCAGCTCATGCAGCCGCGAAACAGCAAAGACGAAATTCTCGTAGCCCTCGGTTCGGTACGGACGCTCCGGCGGCGGCGGGTAGAGAACTTCGGAGTCGATATCGCCGAAATCGCGCAGTCGCTGGGCGATGGTTTTCGACTGCGCGTAGAGCTTGTCGACGTTTTGCGTGAGCAAGAAGTGGTCCGCTTGGTGGATGAGAAAACGGCGCACCGATTCTTTCACGACGTTTTTTTTAGAGATGCGCCGCTTGAGCGCCGGCCACAAGTCGTAATATTCACGCATGCGGTGGTTGAGCCAGCAGATGTGGCGCCGGTGGCGGACGGCAAAGCTCGGATAGCGGAGCGAGATCAGCTGATCGACGGGCTCGCTCTCACCGGTCTCAGAAACGTCGGTGAACCAGTTGGCCATGTAAGCCGAGAACTGCCGGCCGAAAGGATTTTGCGGCGTCCGCACGAGCTCGGCGGTGTGGCCTGACCGCTTCAGTGCTTTCGTGAGCTCTTCGGCAATCACGCGATGGCCGCCCGCTACGAAAGGTACGTCCGAGGTCACAACGACGACACGGCGGCCCGTCTTCGTCATGCGTTCTCTGGATTCCGCTCGGTTGCTTTTGCGGCACGCGTGGAGCTGAATCCTTCCGTGGCGTAAATTAATCCGCCGGGAAGATTGCCGATGATGCCGAGCGCGAGGATTAACACCGAGAGCACGAAAGCGCCGTCCGGATCCATCCCCACCTGCGAGAAGAGCGCGACGTAAGCGACGTTCGTCGTCCCCCAGCCGCCGATGGAGATCGGGAGCATCGTGACGATGAGGATCGGCGGGATGAAACACAAGAAGTAAATCGCGGGGGTCCCGAGGCTCATGGCTTCCGAGAGCAAATAAGCTTGGAGCACGCGCAACAGCTGAACGCCCACGGAGAGCAGCAGAACGAGACCGAGTGTCGTGAGCCGCGCGCGGTAGCGCGCCATAGCTCGCGCCGCCTTCGTCCACCAATTGTCTTCGCCACTCGCGAAGATCTTCGCATGCACGCGGCGTGAAAGGGCAAGGGCGAGCCCCGACACAAGCCCGATAGAGCCCACCACGACGAGTGCGAGAAGCGCGGGGTGCGGGTAGACGCGGTAGAAAAAGCTGAGCGAGAGAAGCCCGGTAAGAAGCATCGAGAGGAGCCCGAGAAGCCGGTCCATTACGACGGACGCGACCGACTCTACACGCCGCTCCGTGAGCCGCGAGAACGATACCGCGCGCACGGCTTCGCCGCCCACACCGCTCGGGAGGAAGCTCCCGAAGAAAGTGCTGAGAAAGAAGATCTTCACCATGCGCCAGCGCGCTACGTGCACGTCGAGAGCTTCGACGAGCTGGATCCAGCGGGTGACCATGAACGAGCGGTCGATGAAGACGGTGACGAGCGTGAGAAAGACAAGAAAGGCGTCCGCTCGCCTGAGAAAGCGCAGCATGTTCTCGAGGTCGAGCCGGGAGAGCATGAAGGCGATGAGTCCGAGGCTCACCACCACGCGCAGCGCGAAAGAGAGTCTTCCGGAAAGAGCGCTCACGAGCTTACAGGTTCGGGCTCACGCTGGGTATTTTTTGCGGGGGGAACGCGCCAGGGCTCCTCGAGAAACTCGAAGTCTTTCGCGTAGTCCCAGCGCGGTCGCCCGCCTTGGGCGCGGTAGCGCTCCACGAGCACCTCGTAAAGGCGCTCCATCGTGTCAACGAAGGTCTGGACGGCGAACCGCTTCGAAGTCGCATGCGCGCCCTCCGCCAATCGCCGCGCGAGCGTTTCATCCTCGACAAGGCGCACCATCCCTTCCGCGAGTGCTTTCACATCGCGCGGCGGCACCATGAGCGCGTTTTGATCGTGCACGAGCACTTCGCGCAAGCCATCGACATCCGTCGACAAAATCGGCCGCTCGAGCGCCATGGCTTCGAAAACCGTCAAAGGGGTGCCTTCCCAAAGAGAGGGAAAGACAACGACGTCGAAGCTCGCAAAGCATGCGGCCACATCGCGCTTAAAGCCGAGAAAGATGACGCGATCGCCGATGCCGAGGCGCGTCGCCTGCGCTTCGAGCTCCGGCTGGAGCGGACCCTCGCCCACAACGACGAAGCGAGCCTCCGGGATCTTCTTCGCGACTTTTGCGGCAGCTTCCACGAGATAGTAATTGCCTTTCGACTCGTGGAGGCGCGTGACCGTGCCGAAAAGCTTTAGACCTTCATCCTCGAAGCCGAGACGATGGCGCGCCTCGCGCCGGGCTTCGGGCGAGAACGGCTGGAACTCGTCGAGCGGAGCGCCGAGAAAAATTTTCTTCACCCGCTTCGGTGAGAGCTTGCGACCCTTCACGCAAAACTCGCGCGTGGATTCGGAAACGGCCACCGCGACGTCGGTCAGAGGATCGAAAATCTTGTCGGGGATTTTCTGAAACCACGGCGTGTCGGTGAGGTTCGCGTGCTCGTGGAGCACGTTCGGGATCCCGAGATAGACCGCAGCCGCGCGACCGAAGGTCGTCGCGCCATAGCCATGCGTCTGGATAACGTCGATCTCGAGACGCTTCAAGAGCCCGATGAGCGCGGGCAGCGTCGAGGGATCGAACTTGCCTTTTTCGAGATAGTAGACGCCGAAGCCGTAGCTTTCGAGCTTGTCTTCGGAAAGATCTTTCTTGCGCAAGCTCAGAAGCGATACCTCGAAACGGGTTTTGTCGAAGCGGGGGATCATCCATGCAAAGAGCCGCTTGACCCCGTGCATCCGGGATCCTTCCCATCCGAGGTGATCGCAAATTTGAAGAACTTTGATCTTGGACACGCTAGCGGTTGTATTTCTTCATGATCTCGCGGAGGCGGTCGATCGGTAGGGCTTCTCTGTGGTTGCCGTCTCTTCCGGTGACGTCCACCGCTTTCAGCATCGAGTTGTAAATCGCCTCTTCCGTCGCTTCGATGGTCGCTTGAAAGATCGGCGAGAGCTTGTCGTTGCGCAGCGAGGGCGCGCCGTCTTTGAGCTCTCGGCTCGTAAAAGCGCTTCGAAGCTCGGGCGCGGTAGAGAACGCGATGACGTAGTCGCCGCTTCCGTTCGAAGACGTCGCGCCCGTCCGCGAAAGACCGAGCATGGCGCGCTTCGCAACGCGCTCGAGCCCCGCCGAGAGCACGGGAGCATCGGTGGCCACGACCATCATGATCGAGCCATCGGGATTTTCTTCGTCGCTGGTTGTGGCGTCGCGCAAATAATAGCGGCCAAGCTCTTCGCCCACTGGGAGGCCATCCATCTGCAAGATGCCGCCAAAGTTGCTCTGCACGAGGACACCCACCGTATAGCCGCCGAGGCTTTCAGGAAGCTTCCGGGACGACGTTCCGATGCCACCCTTCCACCCGAAAGCGCTCGTGCCGGTGCCCGCGCCGACGACACCTTCTTGAACCGGGCCGCTTCTCGCGATCCGGATCGATTCGAGCACGTGCTCTTCTTTGACGTGACGGCCGCGAATGTCGTTGAGACCGCCGTCGTTCGTCTCCCCCACAACGGGGTTGAACGAGCGTACGTTCTCGTTCCCCGGAAGCCCCATGAGGTAGCTCACAACACCGTTCGCAGCGTTCCACACCGCGAGCGTTCCGGTGAGCACGATGGGCGATTCTATGGTGCCGAGCTCGCGCACTTGGGTGTAGCCAATGAGCTTCCCGAAAGCATTGCCGAGATGGATGGCGCCAGGAACCTTCTCCTGAAATAAATTTCCGCCATGCGGCAGGATGGTCGTGACCCCGGTGCGCACGTCACTCCCGCGCCAGATCGTGACCTGGCCGACTTTTACGCCAGGAACATCGGTGATCGCGTTGAGCTCGCCTGTGGGCAGCACGCCGGGAGCGAGACCAAGCTCGCGCGCCCGGGGGCGTGAGGTTGCATCGGGTTGGGCCGAAAGATTTGCGGCAAAACTGATCGTCAAGATTGCAAGATAGATTCTCATGGGTCACTCCGAAGGTGCCGGCTTCTCGCGCGGCATGGGTAAAGTAATTTTTTTCGACACATAGTCGAGCACGCGCCGGGTTCTTTCGAGATAACGCTCGTAGCTGTACTCTTCGTCCGAGCGTCGCCGGGCCGCCGCGCCGAGCTCACGGGCGCGCTTGGGATCCGCCACGAGGACTTCGATGCCCCTGGCGAATGCCTCGGGCTCGGGCTCGGTCAGCACTGCGATCGCGTCGTCGAGAACTTGAGTATGGGTGAGGATGCGCGTCGCAACGATCGGCTTCCCCGAATGAAGATAGGAGTAGATCTTGAGCGGCGTGTTCTTGCCGTGCGAGCGCGGTGAGACGAGCGCGTCTGCGGCGGCGAGGTAGCGCGGCATCTCCGAAGGCGGCTTCTGCCCGGTAAAAACAACCCGATCCGCGATACCGAAGCGCGCGACATTCCTTCGCGCCGCTTCGACTTGATCCGGCTTGCCGCCGACCATCACTAGCCGCACGGAAGGATTCGAAACGCGTGCGACGGCGTCATAAAGAAGCTCGAGCCCCTGATAAGCCTCGAACGTTCCCGTGTAGAGAAGAACGAAAGCGTCCTCGAGGCCGAGCTCGCCACGGACTCGCTTCGTCTCTTCCGCGCTCAACGCTTCACCCGATTCCGCGAGCGGCGAGTTCTCGATGAGGAATTTGGGCTTCTCGGCGTCGGTGAGATCGACGACCTCGCCGAGATAAGGACAAATGTAGATGACCGCTTCGGAGCCGCGTATGGTGACGCGCTCGGCGCAGTCGAACAGCCAACGCAACACGCGCGAGCGGCTGTAGTGAAAATTCTCGAGCTGCTCCGGAAGTGACGAGTGCATGTCGTAGATGGTCGGGACCCCGAAGAGCTTTGAGAGGACAACACCCATGAGCCCCGCTTCCTCGTGACAATCGAGAACGTCGTAACGCTCGGAAAGAAGCCGTCTGAGCGACGAGGTGAAGACGAGCGCATCGAGTGGCAACTTCGCGAGGGACGGCCCGACCCGGACCGAACGTATGGCGGGCACCGCGGGGGTTCGGAAAATGCGAAGCCCCGGCATCGTGACATCCTCGCCGATCGCATAAGTGACGAGATCGACGTGATGCCCGAGCTCCGTCAACGCCCGGATCCTATAGAACTCGCTGAACGGCGTACCCCTCGGCTGAAAGAATGGCTGAGGGGCAATCATGAGGATGCGCATGCGCCCTGGAATTATAGTCCGCACGGCCGTCCTTGCCCCTCCGTGGACGGAAGACTCCATGAAAGCTCGAGGAAGCTCCCAGCAATCGGAACCGGATGAGTCGGATCGGAGGGAGCCCCTCGGTGAGGAGCCGGCGGGTGAGCTCAGCGCGCGTTGCGAGCGGGTGCTCCAAGGCGTAGTCGGCCGCGAGCTCGTTCAGAGCTAGCCATCCGGCGGCAGGGTCCGAAACGCCCGGATCGACCGCGACACGGGTCGCTTCGCTCCGCGATGCAGCAAGAGGCAGAAGTCCTCGCTCTCGAAACAACGTGACGACCTCTTCGAAGCTCCGGCCCCGCGCGTGCATCTCTACGACGGCGATCAACCTTACGAAGGCGAGCATGCGCCGGTGATGGTGCCGCAGGCGCAGCTCGAGATTCTCCGGTTCGAATCCACCGTCGAGAGCCTCACGCTCGAATTCCAAGAGCCACCCCTCGCTCGTGGTCTCGGTCGCAAGGACGCGCCGCAACAGGCTCGCAGACTCAGCCTGATAAGCGAATTGACGCGCCCGCCCACCCACTTCGCGCAAAGTGAGAAGCTCGAGCTCGCTGCGGTCAACGCGACCGAGCTCCGTGTCACGAACCATGAGAAACGTGCCTCGAGCTGGCTCGAGCGCCTTGGGACGCCACAACACCACCGGCGCTCGGCCAGGAAAGTAAACCGGCACCAAACGTACCGGAGGCGAGACATCGGACGAGCGCGAAAGGTCGCGTTCACGAACAAAGGCAGCGACACGCTCGGAAGCCTCGGCTACTTCGAGCTCGACCGCCTCGAGAGGAGGCTTGGGCGCGAGCAACGCGGGCAAAGACTCCGACGCAAAGTGGGTCAACGCGAGCTCCGTGAGCTCGTGCGTGGCGAGCTCGAGCTCGGCTTCCGCGAGGGCGAGGATCGTGTCCAGCGACCAATCCAACATGTGCTCGTAGAGAAAATAGCGGCGCAGGCCTTCCTCACCGAGGACGAAACCGGCGGGGTCGTCACCGGTGGGCCGTGGCGCGTCGGCCATGAGCCTCTGCACCGAGCGCGTCGCCGCGCGGCTGAGCTCGGCGAGCTCCGCGACCCTCGGGGGCGGCAAGCGGCCTTCGAGCATCTGAGAAAGATCGAGCAGCAAACGCCGGCAGCTCTCTAGCGACCGGACGCCATCACCGCGCCAGATGGGCTGGACGGGAACGAGATTCTCCCGCGCTTGCTCCAAGAGCGGTGTGATGGCGGCCAGCCTGCCGGCAAGGGCGTCCGCGCGGGTCGCAAGCTCCCCTTCCGCAAGCAGGGAAACGAGCCCGAGGCGGATCTGGTCCCCGTAAAACGCGGCGGTCCGATTCCAAAGCTGCCTTTGCTCGAGCTCGAATAGCTCGGCCTTCACGAGGCTCGTGAGCCATATCGCGTCGAGATAAGCCGGCTGCGAAAGCGCTGTGAGCTTCAGCCCCAGGAGCTTGTAATGATAATCAGAGAGCCATGTAACGCGTGCGTCGATATCCGCGCGCGCGAAGCTTCCAAGGCGATCGTCGTTCCCAGGAAGGCCCGACAGCGTGGACTCCACAGGATAGAAGCGAAAGCGCTCGGCGAAATAGATCTCCATCACGTCCTCGAGCAGACGATCTTCCACGGGTAGACGGGTGTCTTTCGGGACGCAACCGAAAGCGACCAAGGCGAGGATCATGAGGCCGATGCGGCCAATGCCGAGGAGGAGCGCGTTGCCGCGATTCGGTGCAGGTTTCATTTTTTGCTTCGCTAAAAGACAACTATCGGGTAGATCCTCACTAGGGTCAAGGTTTATGGAACGTAAGGAGCCACTTCGATTCTACGGCGGGGCCTATTCTGTCTTCGCACCTTTCGTGCTCTTTCTCATGGGCGTTGCGTGGCTGGGCCTTTCGGGCGCGCCCGACGAACGGGGCTTCTGGCCGATCTTGTTGGCCGCGCTCAGCCTGGGCATGATCCTGAGCCGCGAGCGTATCCGCTTCAGCGAAGTCGTCATCGCCGGCATGAGTCGGCCACTCGTGATCATCATGATCCTCGCTTGGCTGCTCGCCGGTGTCCTGGGAAAGATCATGCAGGAGACCGGCTTCGTGGAAGCGATGACGTGGCTTGCGACCCGCGCGGGCGTGGAAGGGGGCGGTTACGTGGTGACGGCGTTCTTCATCTGCTGCATCGTCTCGACGGCCACCGGGACGAGCCTCGGAACGCTCTTGGTGTGCGGACCGCTCCTCTACCCGGCGGGCGGACCGCTCGGGGCAACACCGGCGATCCTTGCCGGCGCAATCATCGGCGGTGCAACCTTCGGGGACAACGTGTCGCCGATCTCGGATACCACCATCGCCTCGGCACTGACGCAAAACGCGGATATTGCCGGCGTGGTCAAGAGCCGCTTGCGTTATGCGCTGCTCGCTGCGGCGATCGCACTCGTCGCTTACGGCGCACTCGGGAGCGCGGGCACGAGCCTCGAGGAGCGCCCCGACATAGCTGGCAATCCCAACGGCCTCGTCATGCTCATCGTCCCCATCCTCGTCGTCGCCCTCTTGCTGCGAGGACACCATCTCCTCGAGGGATTGATCTTCGGCATCTTGACCGCGGCCGCCGTCGGACTCGTCTTCGAGCTCGTCGAGCCGTCCGCCCTTCTTTATATCGACCAGGAGCGCTACGCGGCCCGCGGCATGCTCGTCGAAGGCATGGAGCGCGGGATCGGTGCGTCGATCTTTACGCTGCTTCTGATGGGACTCGTCGCGCCGCTCGAAGCCTCCGGCATGCTCGACCGCCTCGTCCATTGGGTGTCCGGCCGCGCGCAATCGCCACGCACCGCCGAAGGATGGATTGTGGGCGTGACAACGGCGGCCGCGCTCATCACGACGCACAGCACCGTGGCGATCCTGACGGCCGGCGACTTTACGAACCGCGCGGGCGAGCGATTCGGGATCTCCAAATATCGAAGAGCGAACTTGATGGACATCACCGTGTGCGGCCTGCCCTTCATCCTCCCTTACATGCTCCCGGCCATCCTCGCCGCGACCACGACTGCGGGCGGCGAGGCTTTCGGAATGCCGCGGCTCAGCCCGTTCGATATCGGGCTCGTCAACTTTCACTCGTGGGCGCTGCTCGCGGTCCTGGCTTTCTCAGTCGTGACCGGCTTCGGCCGCAAGGCGTGAGCCTACCAGATGTCTTTCAAGCGCAGGGTGAAGCCTGTAAGGATGGGCTCGCCGGAGACTTCCGCCGGGTTCTCGAGACACTCTTCGGGGTTTCCGGGGCGATAAACGTGGACGCGTTTTTTCACTGGATCGATGAGCCAGCCGAGCTCGGCGCCGTTATCGATGTACTCCGCCATCTTCCGTTTCAAGGGTCTCAGCTTTTGACGACGGTTCACGCGCAGCTCCACCACGAAATCGGGACAAATGGGGGCGTATCCTTGCTGCTCTTCATCGCTCAACGCGTCCCAACGCTCAACGGGGAGCCACGAAGCTTCCGGTGAGCGCTTGGCGCCGTTCGGGAGTGTAAAGCCAGCCGAGGAATCGAACGCCCTTCCACGCCCGTCCTTTTCGCTCCAGCTCTTCAGCCTGCGGTTCAGTTTCAAGTTGCCTGCGCCAAGCTTGGCTCCAGTAGGGCGCAGAGCAATCAACTCGCCGTCAGCCGTCAGCTCCAGACGAGCCTTAGGATTGTCCTTACGGAGCTGATCGAACTTCCCGTCCGTTAACCGAACGGACTCGAACTCGAAATGGATGACGGGCGGTGAGCCCGCCCCCTTTGCGCCACGAATCTCACCCATCGAATTTCCTCTCGGGCATCCTATCAGAGCCGCCACTTCGGACGATCGGCGCAAGGCGTTGGCGGAGCGTCACCCAGAATGCGCGGTCCGCATCATCGAAGGGAGGTCCGGGGCGCTCCATCTTTCAGTGCAGCTAGGTACAAGCGCACGCTCGGAGACGGCCTGCGCGCGTGCAACTACGAATCGCAGAAACGGGAGGCGATGATCGGGTGCAACGTACTGAACCGGATGGCTGAGCTGGGCAAGCCGGAATCCCAAGCGATCGTCGGGGGCTAAATTGAACGCCGAAAGTGCAGATCTGCGCGCGAACCGATTCGTGCAACAACGCCTGATATAGAAAGTAATTCGGTTCGTCTATTGTTACTAGCGGTGATATCGTCGCTTTGTTCGGGTGACCACCTTTCTCTTTGGAGGGAATCGGGGACCAAGAATGACATGAGTAAGGCCCTGCACCCCCTTCCCACCATGAATGGCTCGAATGCAATGAGGCAACCGAAGACACGCTACCGGCTTCTACGGGGAACCGCTTGTCGTAGCGAGGCGAGGCGCGCGGGCGCATTCAAGCCCGAGCGCAATCAGGTATAGGAGACGAAAATGAGCAGCGACACAGTGGAGGGCGAACGAGCGCCAGCTCCGCCGGCAGGAAACGGTGCGTCAAACCCGACGCCCGCTGTGGAAGACCGGCCCCCCCGAGGACAGCCAACGATCAAACAGATGATCGGCGTAGCTCTCGCCGCAGCGCTCGGCGGAACGGTCACGATCATCGCCGACGTCGCCACGAAGTACGAGAGTAACGCCTCCGCCTTTTTCAAGATCGATGAGGCGCTGGAAGTCATCTTCGAGTCCAACATCCCATCGCCTGTCGTCTTTGCGCTCGTGGTGTCGCTCGGCGTCGGCTTGTGCTTCGTGTTCAAAGCACGGACGCCCCAAGCCGGATTCAAGATGGGCCTCAGCGTGTTGGCGATCATGATGACGGCGACCCCGATCGGCGTCGAGAGTGAGGTTCCCGGTTGAGCTGAACAGTGCTGCTCCAAGCACTTCGAGCCGAGTCCGGTCGCCATTCTCGCCCGCCCTGGCCTATGCCGATGGGCCGGGTAACGAATCGGGCGAAGAAGCGCAAAACATTCGGGTGTCGCTCATTCTCGTGTCCGAGACGGATGAGCTGCCATCCACAATGGGAGTTACCATCCGGGACTTCCGGACCAGGAGGGTGGTGGCACGTTCGCGACTGAAGGTGGAGACGAAGCAGGCCAAATATTCCAAGACGCGGGAACACCGGCTCGAGTTCTACCTTTCGCCGCGCCGCTACACAATAAGCCTCGAAGCGCCAGGCTACCGAACGATCGAGCGCACCATCGAGGTGTCTAGAGAAGGCCGCGAAAGGATCACCGTCTTCCTCGAGCTGACACGCAGCCAAGCACCTCTGTTCTTGCAGAGATTCATCGGCGGCAAGTCCAAAGGTATCGTCAGCACATCGCTCGCTAGAAGCACCGCGCATCTCGATCTGGAAGAGATCAAAGTGATCGAAGACGGGCCCGTCAGAGACACACCATGGGGGTTTCGCATCTTCGTCGACGGCTTCGAGGCTTTCGAGGTTCCGGTACGTCTTTACGATGACGACGACAATCCACCAACCTATTCAATGTCAACAGAGCATCATGCGGCAACGATTCTTTCGCTCACCAAAAGGGAGATCAAGGTGGAGATCATCGGCTACAGAGGGCCGCCTATAGTCGGCGAGAGGGAGATCGAGACCGGCACCGACCAGACTGGAGTCGCCGTGGTCCAGGTTCCTGTGCGGGCTTCGAACCCAAAGAACGGCGATTTCGTCCTCGAGCTCTCGGTCGACCGTGCACCAAGGCATGGTGCACGCTCCACACGCCGCTCTCTAACGGTGAGTCTCGACCGAGTCCTCGTGCGCGAACACGGAAGCAGAGATCCCACCGACTGGGCCTTCGAAGTCTACGCAAACGGCAAGAGAATGATGAGCGTGTCGCTCCGAGCCTACGCGGGCGGAATCGTGGAGTTCTCAGAAGAGGGCTTGAAGGTCGACATCGACAAGCCGGCGGACGGAGTCCTCGCCCTGACCGTGCTCGGCTATCGTACTCCTGCCGTGAAAGGTGCCGGAATTTTCGTGCTCGCCCCGGGAACAGGTGAGGTCACCGAGCAGGAGATCACGGTACAAAACCCCGACGATCCCCGGGACGGCCACTTCGTCTTCACGTTGAGCGTTACGACGCCGGCCGCCGACGCCAGTTAAGCCACGGGTCATACATGCGATCGGCGATAGCGGAATAGGATGCCGAAAGGGTGGGAATGCACGATTGCATTGAGCCTCTTGGAGGTGCCCATTGCGGCGGAAGTCTCAAACGTGACTCAACTCCGGAGAGCCGTACGTGGAGGATCGTTGTTCGCCTAGATCACTGCGAAAATGAGCAATTCTCTCGGTTTCAAAAGAGCCGCACCCATCTCATACAGCACGACGCCGAGAGCCCAAATATCGGTCCTTTTGTCGACGGACTTTCCTCGTGCTTGCTGACTCATACAGCCGGCCGTGCCCAGGAGCACGCCCGCTTGGGTCGCCGCCCGGCTCAACGTCGGAGAGTTGGAGTCGTCGACGCTTTCGGCCGCGTCGCCTTCGAGAGCTTTCGCCAATCCGAAATTGAGCACTTTCACCGTACCGTCTTCGGTGATCATGACGTTCGCCGGTTTCAGGTCGCGGTGGATGATGCCTTTGGCGTGCGCCGCGTCGAGCCCGGCCGCTATCTGCGTGGCAATGTCGATCGCCTCTTCGAGCTCGAGAGCGCCTCGCTCGATCCTCTGTGCCAGCGTTTGCCCTTCGACGAGCTCCATGACGAGCGCGAACACGCCGTCGGTTTCTTCGAGTCCATAGATCGCGGCAATATTGGGATGATTCAGCGATGCGAGCACACGAGCCTCGCGCTCGAATCGAGCCATCCGCTCACGGTCGCCCACGAAACGCTCGGAAAGCACTTTGATCGCGACGTCGCGCTTCAGTTTGGTATCCCGCGCGCGGTAGACCTCACCCATGCCGCCGCTTCCAAGCTTGTCCAGAATTTCGTAGTGGGCGAGGGTTTGTCCGATCATGAGGGGAACAGCTCTGGGTTGAGACCGTATTTTAGTCGCGTCCGAAAGTAAAGGACGAAGCCAGCTCTCGGCCCACGATTCTAGCCGGCCGCAAGTCGTACCAAATTTCCACCGAAGATTGCGGCGGCCTGCTCCGGGGTGACGTCGAAAGCCTCGAGCTGCGTTTGAAAGTGATCCTTGTTCCAGCCTCGAGGAAAGAAGCTCGAATCCGACCCATAGAGGATGCGCTCGGCGCCCATGACCTCGAGCGTGCGCTCGAAGACTCGTGGAAGCGTCAGAGGCTCCGGCATTGAGTCCATCCACGCGTTCGAGCTCGACGTGTCTGTGTAGATGTTGGGACAGGTCGCGGCAACGTCGAGAAACTCCTCGAACGTATCGCAGCCGAAGTGAGGGACGACGAACCGGATCGCGCCGAACGCTGAGGCGACGTCTTCGAGACTGCGGGGCCTCGCGAAGCTCATGTCGAACGGGCTCGGCAGCCCGAGCTTGTCGCGCACACCGATGACGAGGCGGCCGCAATGCACGAAGACGATCCCACGATGTGCGGCGACCTCTTCCAGGATGGGCTTCAACGTATCGTCGGCGACATGAAAGTGGTGCATCGCCGGGAACAGACAGAGTCCCTTCATCCCGAGCTCACGAAACGCCCGCTCTGTCCGCTCGAGCGCGTCGGGCGCTTTGGGATTCAGCAGGAAGTACGGGATGACGCGATCGGGAAAGGCGCGCGCGGCAGCAGCGACGGACGCTTCGTCACCGGGAACGCTCGCGATGAGAACGACACGAGAAACCCCATGGTGGTCGAGCTCGCCCACCCACCGCGCCGCGAGCGTCTCCGGGTCCTTATCGGGAAACTCGAACGGCAGGCTTTGTCCGAGCACGTCGAAGAGCTTGCCTTCGCTGGGCGGCGAGGGGAGCCCGGCAGCAAGTGTTGCGAAGAAGCGTTGCGAGAAGAAGTGCACGTGGGCGTCGGCGACGGTGAGCTCACCGAAACGCGTGTCCATCTGGAGAGTGTATCAAGTTCCCTGTCAGCGGAGACTTCAATCGAAGCGCGGATTCTGAGTGGCCGCTCGGTGCTTGCGCCGTTCGCTGTTGATCAGGCAGCCTTTCTTTGAGCCAACGGCGAGGAGAACGTCGGCGGCGCGGCTGTGTCAGACTCCGTGGGCTCGACGGTGACGGAGACACGCACGAGGGCAACAAGACGTGGAGAGAGATCACGCGCAGTGAAGATATCGCGCCAGATGAATAGCTTGCTCACCAAGCCGGGGGAGGACACCTCGATGACCGCTAAGAGCCACGTGGGCCTGCTCTTGCTGCCGATGAACGTATAGAGCTCAATCGGCCTGAAGCTCAACGATTTCGAAGTCCCGCAGCGTTTGCCGGTTGAAGCGCTCTGCCGCTCTCGAGGCCCGCTCGAGCCAACGTGCGACGGTGTTGCGGGAACGACCCGTGACCCGGGCCGTCGCAGAAATGCTCACGCCCTCGACTCGCAGGCGTGCTACTTGGTCGAACTCCCTCCGAGTGCAGCGGAGACCGCTGTACGCTATGCCCGTATTCGTGCTGACAGTTCCCCCGCATATTTTGCAGCGGTACCCGCCGACGTCGGCCCGACTTGGTGGTAAACCAGCCGTGGCCACCGATGTTGATGCCCCGCTTTCCAAAGTTCTCGCACCGTGGATTGGAGCATGCCTTGTCCTGGACCGCCCTCTCGCTCAAGTGTACCGGGCCGACAATTCCACTGTATCTCTCATGATCTCCCGTGTTTGAGGGAGACCGATCAACAGCGAACGGCGCAAGCACCGCACATTACAAGGTGGCGAAGCGGGCAGCCGCCTTTGCCGCCCCTCTCAAGGACGAGCTTTTGGAAAACGTCGCCATTGCTTATGGACTTTCTCGATTCCGAAAATGCTCAATCAGTTGGTCTAGTACTAACTAAATGAAGCGTCGTCACCCGGTTTTCTTCAGCTCCTTCTCAAGTCGCTCTGCGATCCAAATCTTCAGAAGCGTTTGATACCCGATATCTCCTTTCGTACGGGCTACTCGGCGCAACTGCCCCACCATCGACTTTGGAAGCCGGATACTGGTTGAAATTCCAGCTGGCGGCCTCGATGGCCTGACCGAGACTGATTTGGATTCATCCCAATCTGCGGCGTTGTATTGATAATTCTCTGTCTTCTTCTTCTTTTTTTTGGTCATAGCTCCCATCCTGTAATGACGCGCGCAACCTGGCCGCTCATATCCTCAAAGATCAAACGGAGTTTCCTACCCGCATCCGCGCTGCCATCGATTCTGAATCGCTTCGGTCCGTGCTTCTTTTTGTTGGGAGTTATCACGTAGGGATTGAAGAAGACTTGTTCCGCCTCCTCCGGATGAATCCGATGCTGCCAAAGATGGTCCATGTTGTCCTCATCCCAAACGAAAAAGAGCCACCGTTTCCCTTGAAGTCCCGACACGCCACAACGGTAACACAAGTAGCTACATTGTAGCTACTGTCCCTCGTCAAAACTCGTGCTGGCTTGAAATCAAGGACTTAGGGGGCGCAGAACAATAAGCTGGACACTTCCTCCGCCGTCGGGTAGGTTACTATGCCATGGTCTCGGCTACAGAAGGAGTTGGTTGGCAGCTTACGTCGGAAGAACGACGCTGGGTGAAGGTTCTTTCGACGCTGAA
>SMYC01000227.1 GCA_004356105.1 Acidobacteriota bacterium
GAGGCGTTGAAGGCGGCCGAGGAACGCCTCACCAAGGCCGCGCACGCCATGTCCGAAAAGCTCTACGCGAAAAAGGAAGCCGAGCCATCAAACGGCGAAACAGCAAGCGACGGCCCCACGCCGAGCGGCGACGAAGACGTCGTCGACGCGGAGTTTACAGAGGTCAGCTAGTCAACTTTCAAGACTCGGCCGAGAAGGCTCCTCACCAGGACGGTGGGGGGCCTTTTTCACGGCGGTCTTCTACTCCGCCAAATAGCTAGGCAGAGCTCCGTCGAGACTTCGCTGATCCGGCGCAAACAGAAGCAGGATGTTGTCGCCTCCGCCGGGTCTCGATGGTGCCAGCCCTGCTCCGAGCGGGAAGCGCGCCTAGAGCGAGACGAGGCCCTGCTTGATGGCAAATTGCACGATTTCGGCAGTGCTCTTGAGCCCGTAGTTCTCCATGATGCGATATTTGTGAAAGGCGATGGTTCGCGGGGTCACGTTCAGGACGTCGGCGGCTTTTTTCATCGAGTAACCCTCCGCCAGGAGCTGCAGCACCTCTCTCTGGCGGGGCGTCAACTTGCTCTTCGCGACGCGAGGCGGGCGTTGCCCTCCGGAAGAAGTCGCTCGCGGCATGGGGAGCGGGGACTTGTACGTCTTTCCATCGAGTGCGCTGCGAATAGCCTCGAACAGCTCGGATGCCGCCGAGCTCTTGACGAGGTAGCCGGAAGCGCCGATCCGAAAACACTCCTCGGCGAGATCAAGATCTTCGTGCACCGTGAGGTAGATGAGTTTCGTATCGGGTAGCATCTTCCTGAGTTGTCGGCCGGCGTCGAGCCCGTTCAACCGTGGCATGGAGATGTCGAGAACGATGACGTCAGGCTCGAGCTTCTCCGCAGCGGCCAAGAGCGAACGTCCGTCGGCCACCTTGGCCACCACCCTGTACTCTGTCTCGATGAGCTTCTCAAACGCATCGAGCAGGAGCGAGTGATCGTCCGCGAGTATGACGTGCGGCCGTTTCATCTCACCGGTACCGCCGCCTCGACCCGCGTACCACGGCCCGGGTCGGATTCGATAGCGAGCGTCCCGCCGACGGCACGGAGCCGCTCCCGCATACTGTCGAGGCCGAGGCCTTCCTTCTCGGTGATGTCGTCCGGATTAAAGCCGATGCCGGAGTCGGAGATACGGAGTCGGATCTCCTCTATGCCGCCCGAAAGCTCCACCAACACTTCTTTGGCCTGGCTGTGCTTGACCGTGTTCCGAAGAGACTCTTGCGCGACGCGAAATAGACAGAGTGCCGTGTCGTCGGAGAACGACGAGGGAACCCTCTCCTCGCTGAAGTCGATCCGCACTTCGTGTCCATCGGCAACCTCCCGGCACAACCTTCTGATCGCTACGGAAAGGCCGAGCTTTTCGATGCTACGTGGGTGGAGACGGTGGGAGAGACGATGGATGTCGGATGAAAGCTCCTTGGTGAATCCCGATAGCTTTTCGAGCTGCTTGCTGAGCTCGGTTTCCGAGCCTGGGGGTGACTGGCGGGTGATGTCGAGCTCTACGGCGAGCAAGGCCAGTTTTTGGCCAATGTTGTCGTGTAGCTCGCGCGCGATGCGGCCTCGCTCCTTTTCCTGCGCATCGATCAGCCGAGCGCTCAGAGCGCGAAGGGCTTCCCGGACTCGGTTCCTGTCCGTGACATCGATCATGAAACCCATAAGCGTCCGCGGCCCGCCCTCGACGGTTTCAACGTGCACGACGTCGTGGAGCCAAACGTAGCGACCGTCGGAGGCCCGCATCCGGTACTCGAACTCGAAATCCCGACAATGAAGAGAGGATTTCATGCAAAAGTCGATCGTGTATTCTCGATCCTCGGGATGAATGTGCTCGACCCAGAAATCCTCGTCGTACCATCGCTTGACGGGATAGCCGAGTAGCTTCACGGCCTGCGGGCCCACGTAAGTGAAGAGCCAGGTGCGGGCGTCTGCCTCCCAAGGGACGACATTCGTGGACTCCGCCAATAGCCGAAAGCGCGCCTCGCTCTTTTCGATCTCTTCTTGCTGACGCTTGCGCTCGGTCACATCACGGATGCTACTGAGAACGAGCAACCCCTCCTCACTCTCAAAAGGACTGAGGCTGATCTCGACCGGGATCTCGCGGCCGTCCTTCGAGCGCACGAAAAGATCTCCTCCCTCTCCCATCATTCGGAAGCGGGAATCAGCGATGTAATCCGTACGGTGCACGAGGTGTCGCTTACGGAAGAGTCCGGGCAGGAGCGTTTCGACGCTTCGTCCGATCAGCTCTTCCCGAGCGTAGCCTAGGAGTCGCTCCGTCTGCGCGTTCACCAGGGCAATCTTCCCTTTCTTGTCGCTCATGATCATGGCGTCGGGTGCGGCCTCCAAGAGACCTTTGAAGAGGGCTTCCGCCCGCCTACGCTGCGCGACTTCGGTTATCAATGCGGCGTTGGCTTCTTGCAGCTCTCGGGTCCGTTCCTGAACACGGGTTTCCAACTGCTCGTGCACTGCCCAAAGTGCGCGCTCGGCCTGCTTGTGCTCGGTCACATCCTGAACGACGGCGCTTATGCCAACGAGGATCCCGTCCTTCGACGTCACAGGGTAGTAACTGGCTAGCCAATCTCGTTCGACTCTCGGCTCTGCCCGCGTCATGCCGTGAATGTCGATGTTCACCACCGCCTCGCCTGTCTCGATGACTCGACGGAGCACGGGCTCCAGTGTTGGTCCAAGCTCCGGAATGATCTCCTGAAAGGTGCGACCGATGTGCTCCGACACCGGCCTACCGTTGATCGCGGCCAGCCGCTCGTTGATTCGTACATAGCGGAGCTCGTGGTCCAACAAACAGAGCCCGACCGGAGCCGCTTCGTAGAGACGATTCAGCTCGAGGAGCTCCCCGCGGGGTGGATTGGTCGGCATGGCAGCGACTTTCGACTTCATCTGTGCGTTAAATCCTAGAATCAATCTGTGGATTGTGCAACCAGCAACGCAACAAAAGTAGGGGATCAAGCACGCGTCGCCCTTCCGTGCCGGAAGAGTTTCCGCCACGAGACCTGAATTGAGACACGATGACCGACTGTCAGTTTTGACAGTACTGTCAGTTTTGACAGTAGATTTTCCTGCTGTATTTTTGCTATTTTACTCAAAAAGCGGAAGAGCGGGCTTGCCTTGTCAGTCCATTGGCCACGCGAGTCCTTCTACTCCGCCAAATAGCTGTACGCCAACACAAACGGAGTTCTGAAGGAGAATCATGTGCTCAAAAAAGCAGGGTTGATATTGTGTGTTCTTTTGTTGGCGAGTGCCGCCGGGGCGCAAGACTACAAAATCGAAGTGAGCGGCTACGCCGGCTGGACGTTCAGCGGCGGCGTGCCGATCGACAATATCGAGTTCGAAGGTCAGACCTTCAACCGGATCACGCCGAAGAGCGGCGGCTCTTATGGTTTTACCTTTGGTGTTTTCGTCACCGAGAATATCGAGATCGAGTTCGCGCTCGACCAGCAGCGAAGCGCGCTCGAGGCTTCGGGGCGTGACGGCAAGCGTGAGTTCACCGACATGAAGCTCAACAACTATCACGCCAATTTCGTCTACAACTGGGGTGACGACCGTGACGTGATGCGGCCTTTCATTTTCGGCGGTGTCGGCGCGACGCAATACAAGCCTGCCGATGTCATGGGGAATGCCGTCGAGAGCAACACGCGTTTTTCGAGCAACTGGGGTGGGGGCATCAAGATGTATCCTTCGTCGAACGTCGGCATCAAGATTCTCGCCCGTTGGACGCCCACTTACATCAAGTCCGATCCGGGCGGCATTTGGTGCAGCCCGTTCTGGCCGTGGGTCTGCTACCACGTCGCGGATACGCAGTACTCGAACCAGTTTCAGCTGGCCGGCGGGGTGACTCTGCGGTTCTGAGCGAGCGGGTTTTATATGGCGCAGGAGTTTGAAGAGAGACACGAAGACCGACTGTCAATTTTGACAGCGGTCAGTTTTGACAGCAGATTTTGCGACTGTCTTTTTGCTATTTGTTCAAGAAGCGGAGGTGCGGGCCCCTTGTCCGTCCATTGGTCACACGAGTCGTTCTACTCCGCGCGCCAAATAGCTGGACCCGACACAAACGGAACTGCTCGCGATTGAGGCCCCGGGCCGGTTGGAGCACCAGGGCACCGGTTTCGTTCAGTGCGGGCCTGCTGGCGCTCTCGTGGGCAAGTCCTTTGGAGAATAGTGACATGGCAAATCTGCGACCGACAGTAATCGCGGGCTCGACAGGCGACGGGAGCTGGTGCAAGCTCAGCTCGTTCATCCCGGAAAAATCGGCGCGGCCGTGCCGGAGGCCTGATGTTCCAGGCGCTCAATGACGAAGCTCTCGTGCGCTGGAATGGTGAGTGGCGAGAGCGCGCGGATCTCGAGCGCTTCTTGAGCTCCGAAACGTACCGTGCGCTGGGAGGCGCGGCGGCGGTGCTGGGGCATCTCGAAGAGGTTCAACTGGTCGAGTTGTCCGAGGACAAGATCGTGGTCGTATGACCTATGCGATGGTGGATCGTTGTTTTCCTAGGCGTTCTCGTTCCGCGATGCGTGACGAATGCTCAAGAGCTGGAGCCCGGCTCTCGGAACGTTCCAGTCGGGATGAATGCGCTCGTCTTCGGATACGGCTTTTCGAACGGTAACATTGTGTTCGATACATCGTTTCCGTTGTCGATTGGTCTTTTCATGGCTGCCGCCGCTTTCTGGGTAGTTGCGCTTTTTCACGCTCTCATCTGGGCCCGCCAACGGGGCATGAAGGTGCATCTGTGGTTCGCGCTCACCACTTTTCTTTCCGGTTTCGCCGCCCTCGCCGAAGCGGCTTTTTACAAATCGGGCTCTGTCGCCGCATTCATCGAGGCATTTCGCTGGTCCAACAACATTAATGTGTTATGGCTCGTGAGTGTCCTCGGGTTCGTCACGTGTTACACCGGGACATGGCCGGCCCGTCGGTGGGTGGTTCTGTCGTTGAGCGCTGTGCTCCTTCTCGCCGCACTCGCGAACTCCTTTCTCCCGTTCGGCTTTCTCTACACGGAGATAACGGCACTCCGCTACGTCGTGCTGCCTTGGGGGGAACGCATAGCATTCGCTGAGGGCGTGAGTAGCACGTGGCGGGTGGCGACGGACGCAGCGTTCGTGGCCGTCATCGTCCTCATCGCCGTTAGCTTCCGAGACGTTTGGCAGCGAGGGGAGCGGCGGGGCGCCCTGATGATTGGCGGTAGCCTCCTGCTGTACATGGTGCTCCTGCTCGTGACGGGCGTCATCGTCGACCTTGCTCTTTTGCCAATCCCGTACTTGTTCACGTGGGGCTACCTCGCGGTCGCATTTGCCATGAGTCACGAGCTTGCAGGTGAAGTCGTGCGCGCATCGGCACTGTCGGCCGAAGTGCGGTCGAACGAGCGGCGTTGGCGATCGCTTCTAGAGCACGTGCAGCTTCTCGTTGCTGGCGTTGATCGGAGGGGATGTATCGACTACGTGAATCCGTTCTGTACCGACGTGACCGGCTATTCGTCCGAGGAGCTAGTCGGTAATCCGATCGGTGCGCTATTGGCTCCGGATGCGCGGGACGGGATCGAAGAGGAGTTTGAAGCTGCCATGAGCGGCGAGCTGCGCCCGCGGGTCGAACGTTTTCTCCTTACCAAGAAAGGGGAGCAGCGGCTCGTCGTTTGGTCCAGCGTCCTGCAGCGCGACCCCCATGGTGGCGCGACCGGCACGTTGAGTATCGGTGCGGACGTCACCGACCAGCGCAAGGCCGAAAAAGCGCGGGAAGCCGCGTTGACCGAGATCGAGACCCTCACGCATCGCCTCGAGGACGAAGTCGTGTACCTCAAGAGCGAGATAACCACAACGGGACGCTTCGAAGCAATTGTTGGCGAAAGCGACGCATTGAAGTACGTGCTGCAAAAGGTCGAAGAGGTGGCGCCCCTCGACACGACGGTTCTCATCGAAGGCGAGACCGGGGTTGGGAAAGAGCTTTTCGCGCGCGCGATCCACGAGCATAGTCCTCGGAGCGCTCGACCTCTCGTGAAGGTCAATTGTGCGACGCTCCCGGCCAATCTCGTCGAGGCCGAGCTCTTTGGCCACGAGCGAGGGGCGTTCACGGGAGCGACGCGGTTGCGTAGGGGGCGTTTCGAGCTTGCCGATCGAGGGACGCTCTTTCTCGACGAAGTGGGCGAGTTGCCTCTCGACCTGCAGGCTAAGTTTTTGGGGGTTCTCCAGGAGGGTGAGCTCGAGCGCGTCGGCGGCGAAGCGACCATCCGTGTCGATGTTCGCGTCATCGCCGCCACGAACCGCAACTTGAAGCAAGAAGTCGATCGCGGAGCCTTTCGCGAAGATCTCTACTACCGGCTCCACGTCTATCCCATTACAGTGCCGACGCTTCGCCGGCGCCGCGACGACATTCCGCTACTCGTCAACGCATTGGTTGGGCGCTTTGCTCGCGCACAGGGAAAAGACATCGTGGAGATCCCGAAGCCGGTAATGGACGAGCTCGTCAACTACGACTGGCCCGGGAACGTCCGCGAGCTCGAGAACGTGCTCGAGCGTGCCGTCATTACGTCATCGAGCAAAGTCCTGCGTCTGGCTGCCCGGCTCGAGCCGCGAGCGACCACCGACGGCGACTATCAGGGCAGTCTTCAGGACGTCGAGCGAGCTTATGTCTCTCGCATCCTCGAACTGAGCGCATGGCGCATCGAGGGTAGGAAAGGCGCGGCGGAGCGTCTCGGCCTGCATCCGAACACCCTTCGCTTCCGTATGCGAAAGCTCGGCATCAAACGTCCAGCAGTCCCGACCCACTGATATCAACCCAACCCACCGTATTTGGTGGGCCCACCATATTTCTCGGGAAGATCAGCCCTCCAAAAACCGACGTAGGTCGTTCAACGTAAAGGCAACGTTGACTTTAGCCGCCTCGCCACGATTGGCAGACTTCCTGCAATAGGCGGTCTGCGGGAGGTGACGAACGGCGACATGGTAACGCTACGTTTTTTGGTGCGCGCTCCGCGTGACAAACGACAGGAGCTGGTGCAAGCGCTCAGCTCGTTCATCCCGGAAGAGTCGGCGCGTCCGTTTCGGAGGCTGCTGTTCCAGGAGATCAATGACGAAGCTCTCGTCTGCTGGATGGCTGAGTGGCGAGAGCGCGCGGATCTCGAACACTTCTTGAGCTCCGAAACGTACCGTGCGCTCAGAGGCGCGGCGACCGTGCTAGGGCATCTGGAAGAGGTTCAACTGGTTGAGTTGTCCGAGGATGAGCGCGTCGTATGACCTTACGATGGTGGGTCGTTATTTTCCTGGGCGTTCTCGTGCCGCGCAGCGTGACGCATGCGCAAGAGCTCGAGCCGCGGCTCTATCGGAACGTTCCCGTCGGCCTGAACGCGCTCGTCGTAGGATACGGCTTTTCGAACGGCAACGTATTGTTCGATACATCGCTTCCGTTCCAAGACGTGGATGCGGATCTCAGCGTCGTCTCGGTCGGATATCTTCGAACGCTGGACTTCTTCGGCCGCCTCGCGAAGCTCGAAGTCATCGTCCCGTTCGCGGCCGGGAAATGGGAAGGGCTCGTCAACAGCGAAGCGCGCACCCGGGATGTGGCGGGATTGGCCGATCCGCGCTTCCGCTTTGGCGTGAACTTCTTAGGCTCACCCGCTCTGAGAGGAGAGGGGTTCGGAAGCTACGACCAAAGAACGATCGTCGGTGCCAGCATTTCTGTCGCGGTGCCTCTCGGGCAATACGACTCGGAAAAGCTGATCAACCTCGGTGCCAACCGATGGTCGTTCCTTCCCGAGATCGGGGTGTCGCACCATCGTGGCCGGTGGTACTTCGAGCTGGCGAGCGGTACGTGGCTCTTCACGGCGAACGATGACTTCTTCGGCGGATCGCGCATGACCCAGAACCCGATCTTGTTCGTCAAGGGGCATGTCGTCCGCTCGTTTCGCCCCGCGCTCTGGCTCGCGTTCAATTTCGGGTTTGCCTATGGCGGCGAGTTCAATATCGACGGCAGTCAACGCGACAACTTTCAGAAGAACTCACGCTTAGGGCTTACGTTGTCGCTTCCGCTGAGCCCGGGGAACTCGATCCGCGTCAACTACGCGAGCGGCGTGGCTACCCGAATCGGGGCAGATTTCGATTCGATCGGGATCGTTTATCAGCGCACGTGGGTCAGTAAGTAGAGGGAGTCAGCGTATGAGCGACCGTGACCTTCGGAAGAGCGAACAAATCCCGTCTGGCGGGCCTCTTCGTCTCGGCGCCTTCGTCTTCGCGGTCAGTTTCGGCAGCCCGTTTGTCCTGGTTCCCCTGGTCATCGCTTCCGATCTGCCCCCGGAGTGGAAGACGACTCTGTCCGGGTTCTTCGCTATCGGTCTTCCGGAGCTAGGGATGTTCACCGCCGTTGCGATTATGGGGAAACCCGGGTTCGAGATGGTGACGCGTCGACTTCTTGCGACGCTCGAGCGATTCCTCCCAGCCGACCCGGTAGCCCGATGCGCTATCGCGTCGGGTTGGTGATGTTTTCCATCCCGTTGCTGTACGGGTGGTTGGGCCCCTACTTCGAAGCTGTCATTGGGCGCGAGACGAGTTGGGGACGGCACATATTTCTCGACCTAATTCTCCTCACGAGCTTCTTCGTTCTCGGTGGGGAGTTCTGGCAGAAGATTCGCGCCCTATTCAGATACGACACGAAGGCCGTATGACTACGTTTATCAATCGTAAGGAGTATCCCATGGAAATGAGAAAGAAAATCGGTGCCTGGCGCCTAGCCGGAACGGTTGCGCTCGCCCTCGCTCTGATGCCCGGGCTGTTGCTCGCCTACGACTCCGCCGGCTCTGAAGGACGGGAGGAGACCGAGGACAGCCAGACGGCGGCTGCGAATCAGGCCTCCTCGGAAGAGGCGCAGGCGGCCCAGGACAAACTGAACAAGGCTCTCGACTCCACCGCCACGCAGTGGAGCTTTCAGTTCGCCTACCAGGCGATGCCTGACTACCACCAGGACACCCTGGATAACGGCCAGATGCGGCCCGCCGGCTCCACCGACTATGTGCAGTTCCGCATCGTCGCTCCCATAGCACTCGAGCGTTTGACGATCCTGCCGAGGCTGACGTTCCGCCACTACGAGAACGCGCAGGGCCAGTCGGGCCTCGGCAACACCGAGCTGTTCGCTCTCATTATCCCAAAGGCTCTCGACTGGGGATCGGGGCGCGGGGGCATCGGGCCGCTCGTGACCTTTCCGGGCAACAAAGACGTCGCTCGCGACGAGTGGGGCTACGGCTTCGCTGCAGCTGTAGTAAATAGCAGCGGTCCCTGGTTTTACGGCTTGCTCGTCACGCAGTCCTGGCGCGGCGTCGAACCCACCGCGTTGCCGCCGGGCAAGTCGGACACGAATCCGCTCGGCATTGCCCCGTTTCTGAACTTCCAACTAGGCGGCGGCTGGTACGTCGGCAATGGCGACATGCTCGCCAGCTATGACTGGGACTCGAAGAGTTTCTACCTGCCGATCGGCGTTCGCTTCGGCAAAGTACTTGTCATGGATAACGGTAGCTGGAACATCTACGGGGAATATCAGACGAGCGCCATCTACAAGAGCTACCCGGGGCCCGCGGTCAAGAACTCGTACCGCTTCAACGTCAGCTACACGATTCCGCTCGGCTAGTCCTGGATTTCAAAAAGAGAGAAAGGAGAGAAGACATGAAAAGACAACTATTCGTCGCAATGGCGTTCGGTGTGCTCGTTTTAGCAGGCTGCTCGTCGCAGAAGGTGAACTTCGACTACGACCGTCAGGCGGACTTTTCGAAATACACTACCTACGCCTGGTACGAAGGTGATCATACCATCGCCGAGGAAGATCCCTTTGCGCACCAGCGCTTCGTAGCCGCTGTCGATCGAGAGCTTGCGGCCGCGGGGTTTCAAAAGGCTTCGTCGAATCCCGACGTCTACATCACCTACCACGCCGATGACGAGGAGAACACCGTCATCGATACGAACCACTTCGACTATGGCTACGGCGATAGCTGGTACTGGGGCGGGGGCATGGGCATGGGCAGCTCCACCAATACGGTGCGAACCTACACGACAGGAACGCTCGTTCTCGACATGTGGGACGCGAGCACGAAGAAGCTCGTATGGCGAGGCGTCGCCTCGGACACAGTGAGCGACGACCCGGCAAAAAACGCCAAGAAAATCGATCAAGTGGCAAAAAAGTTGTTCGAGAGTTACCCGCCAAGCGGGTCCTGAAGAATTGGTACGTCCGTGGGGACGAGTATCACTGGTCAATACTGAAAAGGAGAGGACATGAGAAACGAAGAAAAACGCTGGGCTATCGGCGCGGGGATTGCGTTGCTGTGCTTCGCGACGGCCGCCTCGGCGCAAGATAAACCCAACATTCTCGTCATGTTTGGTGACGACATCGGGTGGTCCAACATCAGCGCCTATAACGACGGGATGATGGGTTACCGCACGCCCAATATCGACAGCATTGCCGACGAGGGTATGCGTTTCACCGATGCCTATGCCGAGAACAGCTGCACCGCGGGGCGGGCCGCCTTCATCACGGGCCAGAGCCCGTTCCGCACGGGGCTACTCAAGGTGGGGCTCCCGGGCGCCCCCGAGGGCATGAGGGAAGAGGATCCAACCCTCGCCACCCTCCTCAAGAGCGCGGGCTACGTGACCGGGCAGTTCGGCAAGAACCACCTCGGCGATCGGGACGAGCAGCTCCCCACCAATCACGGCTTCGACGAGTTCTTCGGGAATCTCTACCACCTCAACGCGGAAGAGGAGCCCGAGCACCCGGACTACCCGAAAGATCCTGAGTTCCGGAAGAAGTTCGGTCCCCGAGGCGTGATCCATTCCTACGCTGACGGACGCATCGAGGACACGGGACCGCTCACCAAGAAGCGGATGGAAACGGTGGACGGTGAATTTCTGGACGCCGCGCTCGGTTTCATGGACACGGCGCACGCCAACAACCAGCCTTTCTTCGTCTGGTTCAACTCCACGCGGATGCACATTTGGACGCACCTCAAGCCGGAATCGGAAGGCGTCACCGGTCAGGGCGTTTACGCCGACGGCATGGTCGAGCACGACGGCCACATCGGCCAGTTGCTCGATAAGCTCGACGAGATGGGCATCAAAGACAACACCATCGTTATTTACACGACGGATAACGGCGCCGAGGCCATGTCTTGGCCCGATGGCGGCACCATGCCTTTCAAAGGCGAAAAAAACACCACGTGGGAGGGTGGCTTCCGGGTGCCCATGATGGTGCGCTGGCCGGGCAAGATCGCACCAGACCAGGTGTCCAACGAGATCATCTCCCTGCTGGACTGGATGCCGACGCTGCTTGCCGCCGCCGGCCAAACCAACATCAAACAAGAGCTTCTGGACGGCAAGACCATCGGCGGAAGGCGATACAAAGTCCATCTCGACGGCTATAACTTCCTACCCTATCTCACGGGTCAGGATGAGAAGGGCGCTCGCGAGGCGTTCTTCTATTTTACCGACGACGGGTCGATCTCGGCGTTTCGCTACAACGACTGGAAGATGAACTTCACCGTTCAGCGCGCTCACGGCATCCACGTTTGGTCGGAGCCCTTCACTACCTTGCGCGTGCCGCTGATCCAGAACTTACGTATGGACCCCTTCGAGCGAGCGGCAGATGAGTCCATGCTCTACGAGAAGTGGGGCGCCGATCACATGTTCGTTCTGGTGCCGGCGCAGGAGATCGTCCGCGAGTTCCTGACGACGTTCGTGGAATATCCGCCTCGCCAGAAGCCAGGGAGCTTCTCTCTCGATCGTGTCCTAGAGACGCTGGAGAAGGGGCAGCCCAAGTAGCCCGGCGGCCGAGCTCTCGATGTCCCCGGCTCGCTCCTGAGCCGGGGACCCGTCCGCCTCGAGCTACTTCCAGTCCATGCGTATTACCAGGCGAATTTCATGCGTCCAAGTCTCCAGGTGCGCCGGTTGGTCCCGCTCATCGAACCGACGGCGGTCTGTGCCGCGATGCAATCGAGTAAGAAAACGTTGACGCCGAGAACGCCATTGGGGCTGCTCCGTTTGCCTCCTCGTTATGTTGTGTCAGGCCCAACCGCCATTGGAGGTCGCTGATGAGATCAACGAACAAACGCAACCGACTTCCCCTCGGGACCCTCTTCCTCGAGGGGTTCTTCATTCTCCTGCCGGTCCTCATTGCCTATCTGATGCTCGGCCAGCTCTTCGACATGCTCATGGCGCTGACTCAGCCGATTCTCGACGTGATGCCGCAAGGACCCTTCGGAGACGTGTTGGCCCACAAGCTCACCGCCGCCGGAATCCTGATCGGGCTCTTCTTGGTCGTCGGGGTTGCCGTAAGAACCCGCTCAGCTCGGCGCTTCGGGAACTGGATCGAGAACGCGTTTCTCGATCGCTTCCCGCCCTATGCGGTATTGAAGAGCCTTTCAAGATGGATCGCGGGCGACGCGGCCAACGAGCAGTTACAGCCGGCTCTCCTCGACGTCCTGCCCGGAACGCGTATGCTCGTCGCCATCGTCGAAGAGCTGCCCGACGATCTAGTCACCGTCTTCGTGCCCATCGCACCGACGCCCGGCGTGGGTTTTCTGCAAATCGTCCACAGCAATAAGGTGAAGAAGCTCGACGCGCCCATGACGGACGCCCTCGGCTGGCTCTTGAACTGGGGCACGGGGACGGAAGCGCTCTTAAGGTCCGGAAAGGACCCGCAATCTTGAGGTCGCCAACGCGCTCGCCGACGATTAGGGATAAGAGAACAATGGCACATAAGTTTCTGGTCGTGCTTCTTTTTGCTTCCGCACCCGCGTTCGCCCAACGCCACCTTCATGAGGAGCACACGAGCCACCATGAGGTGGCGTTGTTTCTCGGCGGCACGACGGAAACTGAAGGGAAGTCGGCGAGCTTCCTTACGCTTGGCGCCGAATACGAGTTTCGGTTTCTGCCACGTTTGGGAATCTCGGTCGAAGTCGAGTACGTGAACGGCGCCGACACAGGGGTGTTCGCTTTCCCAGCGGTATTTCATGTCTATCGCGGACTGATGGTGCTCGCAGGTCCAGGCTGGGAAACCGCTCCGCGAGGAAACGAACAACGCGGCGATCACAGCAGTTTTCTCATCCGCACCGGGGTCCAGTACAGCTTTCATCTCGGCGGCCGTTTCGCGGTGATCCCGGCCGTCGACTTCGATTTTGTAAAAGAAAGCTCGTCAGCTTCACATCAACCTGAAGCGGGAAAATGGGAGACGCTGTTCGTCTATGGCGTCAAGTTCGCCTTTAGTTTCTGAAGCTCGCGTGTGGTCGACATTGAGGTGCTGATGGGATATCACTTTCTGAGACGGCCGTTTGGCGCCGGAGCTTTTTTTATCGTCCTCGTCTTCGCGACTTCACCCTCGAGGGCTCAGAGCCCAGGACGGTGCGCGACAGAACAACCATATGACCCCGCGCGTCGTCCCGACCCTGAGGGGAAACCTACCGAGGTGGGCGTTGGTATCTACGTGGTAGACATCGAGCGCGTTGATGACGTCGACCAGACCTTCCGGGCCGACCTGTTCGCGATTCTACGGTGGAGAGATCCGCGGCTCGTGGCGAGCGTCCAGCGGTCGGGGTTTCACGCGTGCCGAATCCCGCGGGACGAGGTCTGGAATCCGGCGATCGTGTTGTTCAATCAGGGCAGCTACGATCGACAGCTACCCGACGTCGTACGGGTCGACCGAGAGGGCCGCGTCGAGTACACGCACCGTTTCCGAGGCTTGCTCAGGTCGCCCTTGCGCCTCCAAGAGTTTCCGCTCGACACCCAAGTGCTTCCGATTACATTCCTTTCGATCGAGTACGGGCCCGAGCAGCTGGAGCTCGCCTTCGACGACACAGCGCCGAGCCGCGCCGAGGCGTTTGCCATTGCGGGCTGGAACGTCATCGAGGAGACCCATCACGTCGATATCCTCGATACTCGCGCCACGGCCGCGACCGGCGAACGTTTAGTACGGTTCGTTTACGAGCTCCACGTCGAGCGTGAGCTCGGTTACTACGTCTTTCGGGTCATCGTTCCACTCATGTTCATAGTTTTGATGTCCTGGGCGGTGTTCTGGATCGACAACAAGCAAGCGTTCCTCCGAAGCCTGTGTTTGGTGGCGCTCATCGCGCTCGCCGGCTGCTCGACGGCCCCCCCGCCGAGAACGGCGGCGATGGCGCGACTTCAGGCCGACGTGACGCGTTACGAGCTTCGGCTCCTCGTGTACGATTATGCCAGCTATTTCTCCGCGGTCGTGGGTGATGCCGCGGACACGATCCTCGGCGCTGAGGAGGACCGTGACGTCCAGAGGGCGGCTCTTCGCTTCAAAATTCATGCTATTCCCACCATCCAGAAGGCGGTGTTTCAGTCGGATCCGCTCGCCGGACTTGCCGACGCGTGGGCGCTCTCGGTTCAAATGAGGCGGTTTTTCGAGAATGGCAATGGAAGAGAAGTCTTTGGCCGCTCTCAACGCGTGGCTGTCGATGCGGCGCGCCACCTCGAAGAAGAGGTGGTTGTTCTCGTCGAGTCCGTGGTGGGCGTCGAAACAAGGGTGAAGAGCTCGCCCGAAGTGGAGCGCTGGGCGGAAGCGAATCCGCTCTCCACGCTCGCGTTCGGCAGGCACGCGAATTCTTTAGATCTCGCCACCGTGACGGCCGCGAAGTGGGGTTCGGGCGCACTTCAATCGGTCGGGCAGATCGAGGAACTGGTTCGAGACCTTACCGACCGCCTCGCAGTCTATGCCGAGCAAACCCCGCACCTAGCCCGTTGGGAGGCGGAGCTTCTCGCCCTCGAAGCGGAAACCCGGATCATCAAGCCGCTTTGGGCGGACATCGAGAGTCTGGAACGCTCCGCCGCCTCGCTCGACGGCTCGGTCAAGGGCATCCGAGAGTTCGTCGATGAAACGCCCGCCCTCGTAGCCACGGAGCGAGCAAGGATTCTCGAGGCATTACGAAAGGAGCGCGCGGCGATCTTGGGGGATGTCGACCGGCAACGTCTGAGCACTCTGGCGGTTTTCAGCGCTGAACGGGAAGAAATCTTCTCGAGCGTGGAGGCGCTACGTGGAGTGCTGCTCGGCGATTTCCGGGATGCGCGAACCACGATTCAAAGAGATCTCGACGAGGGGAGCGAACGACTTGCCATCGAGACAGACTCGCTCTTGAACCGGCTCTTCTTGCGAGCTCTCCTCCTTTTAGGGCTCGCTTTCATCGGCGCGCTGATCGTGGTGTGGGTGGCCAAACGACGGCCCGTCCCCGATGAAAACCACTGCAGTTCCGCAAGCGGTGATTTTGGCCATGTTGCTCACGGGTCCGGTAACTGTTGTTGTGCAAGGTTGGCGTTCAGGCCTAAGCGACCTGGAGGTCAACGAAGGGGGATGTCCCGGCCGCTGTTGAATTTGGTCGGGTAGCGGCGGCACCAGTGAATACTCTTACGCAGCAAACTCATTGCTGTCAAGAGATTTCTGTTTGCTTCTAAGGGCGTGAACGAGAGCGCCCATATGGCGATAGCCTTTGATTCGGTGGAACTGCTTCTCCGCCGTGACAACACCGAGAGCGGTCCAACGGCGAATCATGGAAGGACTCTTCCAACGCTTGACGTTTCTCGAGACTCTACGGATGGTTCCGTTGAGATTCTCGATGGCGTTCGTTGTGGC
>SMYC01000228.1 GCA_004356105.1 Acidobacteriota bacterium
CGGTGCTCGGACCCGCACCTGGTGCACAAGAGCGAGCGGCCTTTCGCCGTGTGTCACAGTGAAGGATGGGACGTGCGCCTTTCGCGACATGTTCAACCCGTTTCTCTCGTACGCCGAAACCTCTTGCCACTTTTCGAACGCCGAGGGCCGCTAGGTTGGACGCAACCGATCGTCGAATGTCGTGGACGCGCCAATCCATAATGCTGGCGTTCTCGTCCAATCGAGCCTTGAGCTTCGAGATGGACCGTCAGCAAGCGGACGCCTTGTAGCAGCCGGACAGCGAGCGTGCTCAAAGGATTCACGGAGTCGACAGCGTCGTTCAAAGCTGTGCTAGTCATCAGATTTCCGTGCCCCAAACGTGCCCCAAACTACCTTGAGGGCTAACCGTAAAGGAGCTTAACTTGTTAAAGTATTTAGTATCAATAATTTAGCTGGAGCCGGCGAGAAGATTTGAACTTCCGACCTGCTGATTACGAATCAGCTGCTCTACCACTGAGCTACGCCGGCTTATTGTAGGTGGGGCACCCGCCCGAGGGAAGGGCGCAGTCAAAAGGGTAGACCACAGGGCCGACGCTGTCAAGACGGCTCATCCGCGCTCCAAGCTTCACGGCTCGGAGCCGCGCTACGTCGCAGATCCGGAAGGCGGTCAGCCTGCGACTAGAAAACGGCGAAGGAAGCGCCGATGGTGAGCTCGAGTCCTTTCGGGGTCGACGCGCCGCCGGGAAATGTGATGCCGGCCGTCGCTGTGTGATAGCGCAGGTCGACGCGTAGGGCCATGAAGTCCGGATTTGAAAACCAAATTTTGAGGCCGCCGCCAAAGTTGAAGTCGAACGCCGAGACGCGCTCGGTTTCGGCAATCGGGCTCGTCGGGGTCGTTCGCTGGAGGCCGCCGCCGCCGGTGACGTAGGGCACGAAGTTGTCCCGGCGAAACTGGAAGATGATGTTGCCACCGAGAAAGAGCTGATCGGTCTCGAATTGGTCGGTAAGATTTTCGGTGCCGATCGTATCGTCATCGACGCTGAACGAATAGGCGTTGTTGCCACGGGACACGTTGAACTCCGCGCTGATCATGGGTGTGAATGCCCAGCTCGCTCTGAATCCTAGGAGTTTCCCGAAACCGATATTCTCCGCCTCACCCGTCACTGTCTGATAGATGTTCGTGGCCGTCCCGAGACTATGGTTTACCGACAGCATGCCGATGAATCCGGACACCTCGAGCCGTTTGGGCTTGACTTGGCCCCGAACCGTGGGATTGACCTCGAATTGCGCGCTCGCCGTTGTGGCGATCAAGAGGGCACACAAAACGGCACCCGTTGTCACGACGCGTCTCACGGCTGTACCTCGATGTCGATACCCGTCGTGGTGTTCGAAGGAACAACTATAGCGGCGCCGCCGAGAAAGAGCGCGTCGCGAAAGTCCATATCCGCGATGTGTGAGGGAAATCCGAAATCTTCGGGCGAGGTGGGGTCGGATATCGGGTTCACGCGCACGGTCACAGGGCCCGAGGGCAGGCCTCGGATGTCATACGCCCCCGTATCGTCGGCAAAGCCGCCAATCGTTTGTCCCGTGAACGGGTTGAACACAACGAGGTGGGCGAAGGCCACTCCTTGGCCTCCTTTCGTCACCCGGCCCGCGAGCCGCCCCCTCAGCGTAATGAAACCGCCCGTCGGGTACATGACGGAAATGCCCGTGATGTCGTCGTCGGTGAGCGTTCGGCCCTCGACGTTGCCGGGACCGAAAGAAAAGGGAAACATGATCGCCGCACCGGAGACGAGTTGACGATCGAAGCCTTCGTTCTCCATGAAGCCAACATGCGAGTGGTCGAGCCCAAAGAAATGGCCGATCTCATGCGTTGCCACCGAAACCAAATCGAAGGTGCCGGGAGCTCCGTTCGGGTCGACCGACCAGAAGAAGCTGTTGCTGAAAAAAATATCGGCTTCGACGATCTCGCCCGTGCGGATATCGATGACTTGCAGTGTGGCTCCGAGCACGCCGGGAGATGCGAGATCCGGATCCGAGGTGAACCCAAGCGTGCTCTTGCCGTCAAAGAACTCGAACGGTTTCGCGCTGGTCAGGCCGGCCAGCTCGAACGTGATCGTCGCCGTCTCCACGTCCTCCCACGCCTGAAACGACTGTTCGAAGGCCTGCACAGCTTCCTCAAGACTGAAGTCGAGTGGCGTCGTATTGTTCACGAAGAACGGGACAGGGCCGAAGCTCGTGTCCCATTCGAGCTCGACCTCGTTTCCGTCCGGTGAGACGTGCTGGATGATGTGATAAGCACCCGTGCCGGGGACGAAAACGAGCAGAGCCAGAGCGACGAGACCGATAGAGAACGTGCGCGCCTTCATCGTTGATACCCCTCGATCCGTGATCGGATATCCGCGAGGCGATAGCGTGTGATCGGATCGTCCGGCTTTCGCGCTCGAGTATTGTGGTTCGCGACCATCAAGGTCGAAATGTCGCGTTTCACGACGCGCTCGCCGCTGCGGTCGGTCGTGATGGAGAACTTGCCGAGCGAGAGGCCGAGTACCGACGGAATTCTGGCGGCGCTCCCCGCGCAAAAAAGCAGCACCTCTTCGCCTATTCCGAATTGAGGCGTTCCGGGCACCATGGCCAGATAAGGCCCGACCTGTCCTCCAAGAAGACGCACGATGGTTACCCGCGCGTCGTTACCACCTTTCAAGTAGTCGTCGACTTCGAAGGTCACCAACGTGTAAATGCGGGTTCTATCGGCGTTCCACTCTGCGCGCTTGCCCACCACATGGCCGATAAAGATCAAATCGGCGCGGTCCGTCATTTGCTCGAGGTTGTAGGCCACAACCGATCCCGCTTCGATGAAGCCGGGGCCGGCCGCGAAGAACGACATTGCGGCAAGCAACAACGAAAGCCGCGTACAGATGCGTCGCATGAACATGCCTCCTTGAAATCAGAGAATCTCCATCATAGCTCGACGTGTGAGAGGACAGCTTCGGCCGCGCGACGCGACGCGCCCCCTCCGCCAAGCCTCTGTTTCAAATCGTCTAGCCCGGCGCGCATCAAAAGGGCGCGATCGTCTTGCATCAAGCCCGACACTTGCTCGACGATATTGGCCGGTGTCATCGCGTCTTGAATCAGCTCGGGTACGAGCTCGCGCTCCGCGATGAGGTTGACCATGGAATAAAACGGCACATCGACGAAAGGACTCCCGAGAAGGTAGCTCGCGCGGCTCACGCGATAGATAACCACCATCGGTGTGCCGAGAAGCGCAGCCTCAACTGGGGCGGTTCCGGAGGCCACGATCGCGACGGCGGCGTGGGCGAGGCCGTCATGGACGCTCCCGTTCATCAGGCGCACGCGATCGATTGACGATCCGAGTCGATCGACGATCATCTCTCTCGGCACCGTCGGTGCGCGGCTGACGACAAACTGTAGCTCCGGCTGTTTTCGCGACAACGCTTCGATGCTGTCGCCGAGGACCGGAACGTGAAACTCGATCTCGCTCCGGCGACTCCCAGGCAAGACCGCCACGATCGGCCGCGCAGCATCGAGAGATAGACGTCGGCAAAAAGCCTCACGCGTTTGTGATGCCGAAACGAGATCCACGAGTGGATGGCCGACATAGCGGACGTTCACACCTTCTTTTTCATAGAAGCTCTTCTCGAAGGGAAGGATCACGAGCATCTCGCTCACGAGCTTTCGAATCGTCCGGACTCTCCCCCGGCGCCAAGCCCAGACTTGAGGACTGACGTAATAGACGATCGGGATCCCGAGTGCGTCGAGCCGCTTTGCCAGCCTAAGATTGAACCCAGAGAAGTCAATGAGGACTGCGACGTCCGGGCGTCTCGAAAGCGCCGCGGCCGAGAGGCGGCGCATGGCGCTCAAAAGAGCGGGGAGCTTGCTCACGACCTCGACGAGGCCGATGACCGAGATCTCCTCGAGCCGGACGGTAGGCGTAGCACCGGCGGACTCCGTACGCTCGCCGAAAAGGCCGAAGGCCTCGCAGGTGGGCTCGAGTCTTTTCAGCTCTTTCAAAAGCTCGGAGGCGTAGAGGTCTCCTGACGCTTCGCCGCAGCTGATGAGGATCGTGGGTGGTTTCACGTGGATGGGCCGACTTTGTTTTTGACAGCGGTTCGGCAACGAATATAACATGGTGGCTCGCCTCGCTTCACCCGAACTAGCCATGCCCGAGCCCACCGACGTCGAGGTCGGAACTGTCTACAGAATCCTGGGGAAAGAAGTGTCCGTCCGCACGGATTCGAAGACCTTCGCTTGCTCTCTGCGTGGCAGGCTCTTCACGGGCGACGGCTCGGGCGAGCGCAACCAACTGGCGGTCGGAGACCGCGTCGAGCTCACGCCTCTAAGCTCGTCGAAAGGCGTCATCCACGCCGTGCTCCCACGCAGCACGGCAATCGTGCGGCAAGTCGGCAAGCGCAAACTATCGCTTCAAGTGCTCGCGGCGAACGTCGATCAGATCGTCATCGTCTCCGCTCTCGAGCGCCCACGCTTCAAGGTGGGGCTCATCGACCGCTTTCTGGTCATTGCGCATGACGCCTCTATCGCGGCCGCTTTGTGTCTCAACAAGATCGATCTCGGCGACGACCAAGCTCTCGTCGAAGCCCGCGCCGAGCTCGAGCTTTATCGCACGCTTGGCTATCCCGTCATCTTCACGAGCGCCAAGACAGAAGCGGGGCACGACGAGCTCCGAGCGCTCTTGAAAGACAAACGATCGGTGCTGACCGGACATTCGGGCGTTGGCAAGTCGAAGCTCGCGGCCGCGATACAGCCGGGGCTTCATCTCTCGAGCGCAGGTGTCGATCGTCACGGAAAGGGCCGGCATACGACCACGGCCTCGACTCTCTTCAGTCTGGACTTTGGCGGAGAGCTCGTCGACACGCCCGGTGTCCGCGAGCTTTCATTGGGTCACATCGAGCGCCGCAAGCTCGCCGAAGGCTTCATCGAATTTCGTCCACTGCTCCACCAGTGCCATTTCGCTTCGTGCAGTCACATACCCGAACCTCACTGCGCGGTTAAAGAAGCGGTCGAGGACAAGAAGATCGCCCGCAAGCGCTACGACAGCTACTGCCGGCTCTACGAAGAGCTGGGATAGCCGACGGGTGCGGGCATCTTTACGAAACTGCCGACGCGCTCGACGACCGCTTCGGTACCGTCTCCGGTCAGCGCCGAGACGACGATGGAATCGGGCAAAGACCCGAGCGCGGCACGTTCGTCGGGGGACAAAAGATCGCTCTTGTTGAACACGACGAGCTGGGGTATGTCGTCGAGCTCGAGATCCGAGAGAATCTTGGCGACGGCGTCCATGCGCTCGCGAGACTCCGACGACGAGGCATCAACGACGTGCAGGATCAAAGCGGAAGTCTCGATCTCTTCGAGCGTCGCCCGAAAGGCCTCGATGAGCTCCGGCGGCAAGTCTCGAATGAACCCGACCGTATCGGCGAGAAGGACTTCCTTCTCGACCGGTACGCGCAAACGCCGGGTCGTCGGATCGAGCGTTTCGAACATGCGGCTTCCGGCAGCCACATTGCTTTTTGTGAGCCGGTTGAGAAGGCTGGACTTGCCCGCATTCGTGTAACCAACGAGCGTCACGATGGGGAGACCTCTACCCACACGTCTCTTGCGCCGCTCGCCCCTTTTACGCCGAATATCCTGGATCGACTTTTGAAGCCTGGCGATGCGGTCACGGGCGCGTCGTCGATCGATCTCGAGCTTCGTTTCGCCGGGGCCGCGGCCACCAATGCCTCCCGTGAGACGCGAGAGTGCCGTGTCCATCTCGGTGAGACGCGGGAGCATGTAACGCAGCTGCGCGAGCTCGACCTGGAGCTTGCCTTCACTGCTCTGCGCGCGTCGGGCGAAGATGTCGAGAATGAGCTGAGTCCGGTCGAGAATCTTCAAGTCGGTCGCCGCCGCGATCGAGCGCACCTGAGCCGGCGTGAGGTTTCGGTCGAAGATGATGAGGTCCGCACCTTTTTGAAGCGACTGGATGACGAGCTCTTCGATTTTGCCTTTGCCGAGAAGGTAGCGACGATCGAGCTTGGCGCGTTTTTGTACCAGCGTGTCGAGAACGACGACATCCGAAAAGCGCGCGAGCTCCGCGAGCTCGGAGAGGTGCTCACGCGCTTCTTCGACGCTCCCCGTCGTGACGCCGACGAGAATCGCGCGCTCGCGTCGGTCGAATCGATGGTGCTCGCCACGTTTCTCCGCGAACTCCTCCTCGAGCTCCGTGATGAACGCGATGAAGTCGAAGTCTATCTGACTCGGGAGCACTTCCGGCATGAGCTCCCACGGCTCGGACCCATTGCCCCCTGCAGATGCCGGCGTGAGATGGGCGGTCCGCACGATTCCGGGAAGTCCGTCCTCGCGCGCTTCGATGGCGGACATTGCGTCGAGCCGAAGAAGGGCAAGATCCGTGAGATCGTCCCGAGTCAAAGGCTCTTGCGAAAGATGCGTGTGCAGACAGCGAAGGCCGCGAAAGCGGCGCTCGGCGACGCGGAGGCGTTTCAAATCGGGGAGGACAATCTGATTGGCGCTACCGACAATGACCCACTCGACCTCACCTTTGCGATTGACGAGAACACCGACCTGGCGCCGGATCTCCCGCGAAATTTCCGTGAGCCGGCGCGCAAATTCCTGCGTAACGAGCTCCCGCGGCGGCAACCGCCGCTTGTAAAGCTTCTCGAGCTGCTTTTTCTGCCGGGCCTTCAAGCCCGTAACATTCCCCTCTAGTTTACGAATCGGCCGCAACCCCCTAACAAACGATTATACCAGGACAAGGGAATGCGGGCGAGTTTACAAAGGCGGGTTTACCCGCCGAAGCCCAAAGGGCGAAGGCGGGCGGGTTTTACGGGGACTCGTTACCGGACACGACGAGCCTGTCGAGCTTGGCGCGCGCCGAAAGATGGTTTGGATCGGTTTTGAGAGTCTTGCGATAGGCCTCGATCGCTTTTTTCCGATTGCCAAGCTTCATGTAGGACTCGCCCACGTAGTAGCGGGCATCGGCCAGCTTTCCGTCTCGCGATACGGCTTTCTTGAAGTGAACGAGCGCTTCTTTATAGTTTCCCTGCTGGAACTGGATCACCCCGAGGTGATGGTAGTAATAAGCGTTCGATCCAGTCGCTTTGGCTGCCAATTCGAACTCGCGGATCGCGTCGTCCACGCGGCCTATCGAGTAATAAGCGGCGCCTAAGTTCGAGCGCGCCTCGGCGAATTTGGGGTCGGCTTGCAGCGCGAGGTGATATTTCTCGATGGCTTTGTCGACGAAGCCGCGCCGGCGGAGCGCGACGCCTAGATTGTTGAGGGCGCGATAGAAATTTGGATAGACGTCGAGCGCCATCTCATACATTTCGAGCTCCGCGGCCTTCGGGTCGAAGTTGTCGCCGAGGTCGCCAGCGGTCTCAGCGTAATAGCCGTAGAGAAAACCTTGATTGTTGTAGTAGTTCGCGATCGCCTCGAAGTCGTCGATGACTTTCGCGCCCATATATTCCCGCTCAGGTGTGCGGGTAAAGTCGATCATCCGGAGATCCGGCCCGTAGCGCACGCCCGCGGTGATGTGGCCGTTATTGACGATGACTTCCGCTTCTTTCGAGATGGTCTCGATCGTGGTGACATCCACGTAAACGGCGTCGATCCCCACTTCTCGAGCCATGCCTATAAAGAGGTTCGTGTAAGCGAGACAGTTGCCTTTGCCTTCGTAGAAAACCTGCTGGGCCGTTTTGTTCGACAGCCAATCGTAGGAAATCGACATGCCGGTACGGCCGATGATGGCGTGGACGATGGCGCGTGTCCTGTCGTGATCGGTGCGAATGCCGTCGACGGACTCGATGGCAAGCTGCCGGATCTCGTCATTGATATCATACGGCACGACGAGCTTCCGGAGGTCCTCGTCTGGAATACGGGTACGGAGGTTCGCGATGACCTCCTCTGGCGTGTACTGTGCCCTCTTGATGGAGCCACAGCCCACGGCGAGCCCCAGGAGGACCACGGAAGCTACTAACGAAAACGGAAAGCGATTTGCTTTCATGACATGCCCTTGTCGTAGTATAGCACGCGACCTTCAGTCGGGCGCCGCGGTGCGCCGGAGCGATTTGCGCTCGGATTCGAAGCAGCGTATCCTTCGGCGGACGTTGTTCGGCCAGGAAACAGTGTGTTCGGAACGCCCAGACCTCGAAGCAAAAAGGGAGAACTTGATGTTTAACAAGCGATTGCGGGCTTTTGCCTTCTTTAGCCTAATCGGCTTCGCCGCCACCGGCCTCACCCAGGAGAAACTGAGCGGACGCGACAAGAAGTGGATGGAGAAAGAAGTCGGCCCCATCATTACTAAACAAGAAATAGCGATGTTTCAGCAAATCAGCAAGGATGACAGAAAACTCTTCAAAGAGCTTTTCTGGATGCGCCGCGATTTTGACCGCGCAACCAAAGAGAACGAGTTCAAGAAAGGTTACGAAGCGCGGGTCGACGTCGCCGACAAGAATTTCAAAATCCGGGGCGCTAAGGGCTCCGAGAGCGACATGGGCAAGATTTTCTTACTTCTCGGAAACCCGTCGCAGCAGCAGCGCGGCCGCTCGGCGGACGCAGCCGGGCTCCCCGGTGCCGGTGGTGGCGATGGTCCCGGTGGCCCCGGTGGCCCCGGTGGCGCGAATCCAGCTGGCGACGGGGCCGGTGTAGATGCCGCACAGCTGAATCGTGGCGGCGGAACCTCGAGCACGACGTGGGTCTACGACCCAAACCCGCAAATGGGTATTCCAGACGGTCTTGCGGTCGAGTTCCGCAACCAAGGGCAGTTCGGAATGCGCCTCGCGAACGGCAACGACATCGCCGAGCGGCTCGAGCGCGTCAAAGAGCGTTTCATCACAAATCCGGGCATCAACTATGCGCGGGACGAAAAGGGCCGTCTCAAAAAGCCGGACAACAAATTCGACCCCAACAGCCCGGCCAAGTTGCTCCTCGCCTCGCTCCGTGAGACGGGAGAGATCAGCACGGATATCGATTTTACCCTGAGCCCCGTTTTCTTTCGATCCAGTGCCGGGCAAATCTTCATCCCGATTGACGTCGTGATTTCCGACGGACTGAGCGGGGAGGATGTCACCATCTTCGGATCGGTCGAGAATGCTGACGGTTTCGAGATTTACCAGTTCGAGGAGCCCGCAACGGTCTCGAAGACCAAGGGAGGCAAGCACGCCTACGAGCTGCCGCTGCAATTTCCCCCCGGCCTCTACACGCTTTATGTCGGGTTGCTCGACGAATCGCAAGTCCACGGAACGCAGATCATCGACCTCGACGTCCCCGACTTCGACTCGGGCGAGCTAAAGATCTCCTCCATGTTGTTGTTCTCGGAAGCGGAGCAAACCGGCGACGAGATGGCGCAGTTCGGAAATGCCTTTCTATTTGGTGGCTATCACTTCACCCCCAAGCGCGAGATGGTCTACACCACCAAAGATCAGTTCTCGGGTGTCTTCAACGCCTACAACTTTGGAGTCGAAGGTGACAAGCCCGAGCTGACGGTTCAGGTCCGGTTCTTCAAAGACGGAAAAAAAAGGGGGCAGACCAAGGAAGAACCGTTCATGTTGCAGAGTGCGGAGGTCGCTCTCACGATCTTCGACATCCCACTAAGCCTTCCGAACTTCAAGGATCCCGGCGTCTATAGGATCGAAGTCCACGTGATGGACAAAATCAAAGGCGAGAGGCTCAAAGAAGAGTTCGAGCTCGTCATCGAAGGCTAGTTTCTGGAAAAAGCCGGTGGTCCCCTTCGGGGCTGCCGGCTTTTTCTTGCTAAGCTGCCTTCTTGGCCGCGCTCGCTTCGGCTAATACCTCGAGCGCCTTGTCGAGCACCGGGTCTTCTTCTTCGGGCGTGTCAGGGGGGCGGCTCACTTCGATCGTCGGCTCGAGGCCTTCACCCAGCATGGCTTTCCCGTCCGGAGTCCAATACTGGCTTACGGAAAGTACGATTCCAGCGCCATCTCCGAGCGAAATGACTTTTTGCACCGCGCTGCGGCCGGACGTCTGGACGCCGATGAGCTCCCCGCGCTTGGCGGTTAAGAAGGCACTCGCGACGATCTCGCCGGCGCCCGAGCTTCCTCGATTGATGAGAACAGCCGTCGGACCGTCGAAAGCGACCTGGTCTGACGCTAACGTCAGGTCGGTCGTCTCGCCGGCGCGCGACTGTAGACGAGCCGCGATGCCGCCTGAAACAAAGAGCTCGGCGACATGGGCACCATCTTCGGCCAGGCGCCCGAAACTGTTCCGCACGTCAAGAACGATGCGCGAAGCACCTTGGCCCTTCAGCATCTCGAGGCTGCGTTTGACGTCGGTGGCGGTCCCGCTGCGAAAGGATATTATGTGAATGTAGCCGGTTCCGTCCTCGAGAAGCTCGAACTCGACGGGTGACGAGACAACGTCACGGCGATCCACCGTCAACTTGATGGGCTCCGGCTGTCGGCCTCGAATCACTTCGAGCTCGAGCTTGGATCCTGCCGGTCCTCTCAGCTTGGCATCGCCGACCACGACGTTGGTCTCGCGTGTATTCTCGCCGTCGATGGATTTGAGCTGGTCGCCAGGCAGAAGCCCGGCCGTTGCCGCGGGCGAGCCGGGCAGCACGGCCACGACCTGAATATAGTAGCGCTTCGTGACTTCAACGCCGATGCCCGCCTGTGGCTGCGCATCCGGGTCACGAAAAGCTTGGAACTCTTCGGGAGTGAGATACACACTGTCGGTGTCGAGAGCCTCCATCATCCCTCGGATGGCGCCATTCATGACCTCTTCCATCTCCGGCGCCTCCAGATAGTTGTTCATGACGAGGGTGACGACATCCTGGAAAACGGAGAGGTAGCGGTAGGCGCTGTCACGCGCCAGGGCACGGCCCAGAAATCCGCCGAGAATGGCGTAGAGAACGAACGGGATGGAGAAAGTGAGAATGAGATGCTTGGCGCGTACCTTCTTCATGGGCGAGCAAATCCTCCAGTGACAAGGCTCTCTGTCTATTTTGCCGTGCCCGGCGGCGCGGGTCAATTCGCGTCGCTTATTAGAAGCGCGACCTTTCGCGACGGGTCGAGCCAGGTCTCAGGGTCGACCGGCACGCCCTCGAACCGAATCTCGAAGTAGAGCCGTACGCCCGCAAGCGACCCCGTCTCCCCGACCGAGGCAACCGGCTGGCCCTGCTCCACCCAATCGCCCGGCGAGACGGTAAATTCATCGAGATAACCGTAAAGGCTGTGGACGTTTCCCGGGTGGCGAAGGATGAGGAGCTTCCCGTAGCCTTCGAACCAGGCGGCGAAGGCGACCTCACCACCGTAAACGGCGCCCACCGGTGTCCCGAGAGGGGCGCCGAGCTCGATGCCGTTGCGCACCGTCACGGTCTTGAAGCGCGGGTGCAGCTCTGTCCCGAAGCGGCCTTCGACCTTGCCGTCGAGCGGCCAGCCAAGCTCACCTTGGAAGACCCGCATGGGAATGTGGACCGTCGCAGTTTCTGGCATCGGCTCGCCCGCGGACAACGTTTCAAGGAGGGCGCTGAGCTGTTCGCGAGCCCGCTCGAGCTCGTATACAAGAGTTCCCGCCATCTCACGACGACTCTCGATTTCGCCGAGAAGCGTCGCCCGGCTCTCCCGGCGACTCGCGAGGGTGCGGGTCGCGGCCTGAAGCTCCTTACGTGTCAGAAGGGTGGCCGCGGTCTGTTTCAGGAGCCGCGCTTTCGTGTCTTCCAATGCTTTCTGATCGTCGAGAAAGCGCGACATCTTCTTGCCGTCCTCACGCGCGAGCCGAGAAACATAGCGGTAGGCCCGCGTCAGCTCGGAAGGCTTCTCCACGGAAAGAAGCAGCCGCAGATAGCTCAACCGCCCTTGTTTGTACAGGCTCACCGACCGGCTCTTCAGGTACGGGAGCAGCTCGGCGATGGACGCTTCGAGAGCCTGGATAAGCTCCAAGTTCTCGTCGATCTCCCGATAGCCGCGTTTGAGCTCGAGAGCTAGAAGCTCGAGCTGTTTGTTCGCGAGGCGAATCTGGATATCGAAGCGGTGCAGCTCACCAAGAAGCGTCGTTTGCTTCGAATCTAGCTGTGAGAGCTCGTCGTTCAGGAGACCTAGCCTCTCGTTCAAAAGCTCGAGCTTCGCTTCTTCGTCTTCGAGGCGCAGGTCGACATCCGGAGCCTTTGACCCAGCCCCCGCAGACAGAGCGAACGACACGGAAAGAGCCAACAATAGAGCGAGGTTAGGGCGCCTCAACGTAAGTTTTCCCTCAGTTGGTTATCAGCTAAGCGTTTCAATCATTATATAGTCAAACCGCGAGAAGAGGACCGGCCGGCGTTCGCCACACCCTTCTTGCTCGACTCCTGCGCTCAGCGAAGGCGATCGAGGATCTTGCTTTCTAGCTCCGCCTGCTTCTTCTCGTCCAGAGCCTCCCCTCCCCAAGCCCGGCGAGCAGCAGGGCCTAAAGCACGTAGCTGCGCCCGGTAGCGTCGACAATGCCGGCACATCGCAAGATGAAGGCCAGCTCCGAGATTCGCCCACCATCCTGCTTCGGTCAGCTCATCGCTAGCGAGCCGCCGCGTTAGCTCCCTACAGCTCAGCATCTTCTTCACTCCCTGAATCCCTTGGTCTCCAGACACTCGCGAAGCCGGTTTCGCGAGCGGTACAACATCACTCCTAGATTAGTGCGGGTAACGTCCAGGATCTTACAGATTTCTTCTGTCGTCAGACCTTCCAGCTCGCGCAGGACGAAGGCCATTCTCTGCTGCGTCGAGACCTGGTCGAGACATGCATCGATCGCGTCTCGAATCTCCGCGTCTTGGAGCTCGAGATCGAGAGGCCTCGGGGGGCGCTGCCAGCTTCCGTCCAAGGCGAACCGGCTTTCCACGAGGTCCTCGATAGAATCTGTTTGCTGCTCCCTCCGCTCTCCCCGACGGGCTTCGGCGATCTTCTTGTAGAGGATGCCAAAGAGAAAAGTGCGGACGTGAGAACGTCCTTCGAAGCGCCGGGCTACCTCGATAAACGTCACGAATGTTGCTTGAGTCACGTCTTCCGCGCGCTCGGGGCTCAGGCCTGCGCCGCGTGCCGCGCGCAAAATCTGGCCCAGATAGGCGTGTACGACGTCTTCAAGTGTTTCCCGGTCGCCGGCCCGAACGCGCGCCACGAAATCTCTGCCCTCCATCTCGGGCAGCGGATCTTGGGAGACCTCTTGAAACGTCAACGCTAATTTCTCCAGGTCAAGGTGTAAGAAATCGAGGCCACGTCGCACTCACTCCTCGAGACGGCAAAGAACTGCTAGCCGCGGGTAACGTCCTGATACTAGGGCTGGGACCAGGGGACTGGCAAATGCATGACCATGGAGGTCTTGAAATGATGACAAAGAACGTGAAACTCGGAGTTTACAGTGGACTTGCAGGCGGCGTAGTGTTCGGCGCGATGATGGGGATGATGGGAATGTTGCCCATGATCGGTAAGATGGCCGGCTACCCGTCCGCTGCATTCGGATTTCTTGTGCACATGGGGCTCAGCGCCGTGATCGGTGGGACCTTCGGACTCGTTCTTGGTAGCCGGATTCGCGGCTTCAACGGCGGTCTGGGCTACGGCCTGGCCTACGGTTCTGCCTGGTGGCTATTGGGACCACTTACGCTCATGCCCTTCTTCATGGGAATGGGCTTGGGCGTCAATTGGAGCCTCGAGGCCGCGAGCAGCATGTTGCCAAGCCTCCTGGGCCACCTGGTCTTCGGCGCCATTTTGGGCGGCAGCTACGGTTGGGTCTCGAGCCCGGCATGCTGCTCCGCGGGACTGGCAGCTGAAACGCCCTGACCCGAGTCGATCGACCCCCTGGACATCCGGTCGAGGGGGTCGACTTCTCCCTCAAGTCTCGAGGACCAAACGCGGCAGAGAAAAACATGATTCAAAACAAGGACAAACCGACACGACTTCGTTGTTCGGAAATCTGGGGCGGCATTGGAAATATGGATCTGGATGTTTCTACCAGACCTGTGACGACGAGCTTATTCTCCAGCGCATCCGATAGCGACAGCGGCGGTGATGTTTACTACTTCAGTGTCTGCGCCCGCGACACGATCGTTCGGATCGCGATGGCCGATGTGATGGGCCACGGACGTGCCGTAAGCACGATGAGTCAGTGGATGTACGCCGCTCTCGTCGAGAGAATGGACAGCTTCCATAGTAACGACATACTGGAGCATCTCAACCGTCTTGCCAACGAACGAGGTCATGAAGCCATTACCACCGCGGTCGTGTTCAGCTTCGGGGTCGAGAACGCCGAGCTGTACCTATCGTATGCGGGACACCCGCCGGTGTGGATTCGCCGGCACAGAGAGGGCGTGTGGCAGCCGCTTGCACAAAAGCAACAAACTCAGCCAATAAACTTGCCGCTGGGTATGTTTCCTGACACCAAATACAGCCAGCAGCAGCTTCGCCTTGATTCGGGCGACCGATTGTTGGTGTTCACCGACGGCCTCATCGATGCACCGAGCGAAAACGGCCAGCCTTTCGGTCACGATCGACTTCAAGCCGCTCTGGAAGAGGCGAGTGGCGGGACTTTGTTCCACCTCAAACAAGGTGTTCTCGCGGCTGTGCGCTCCCATACCGGCGGCTCCCTCGGTCACGACGATGTAACGCTGATTGCGGTAGATGTGCACTAGTCCCCTGTATCCATCACTCCGCTGCGAGCTCCTCGATACGAAACAGCCGGCCCGCGCGCATGACGTGGGTGATGCTGCGAAGATGCCGGATGTCTTCGAGGGGGTTTTCGGCGAGCACGATCAAATCGGCGATCTTGTTCTTCGCGACCACCCCGATATCCTCACGTCCCATGGCTCGTGCGCCGTTTCTCGTCGCCATGACGATGAGCTCGTTCGACTCGATGCCGGCGGCGTGCATCGCTTCGATCTCGGCATAGACCGACGGGCCGTGGAACGTTCCGGGGTTGCCCGCGTCGGTGCCCATCGCGATCGGGATGCCGGCGCGGTGGACCCGGCGTAGATTTTCAACTTTGCGCGCGTAGGATTCCGCGAGACGCTCGCGGTAAGCGGCGAAATCACGCTCGAACTTTCGCACCTCTGGATGGTCCTGGAGACTCGGGCTTTCGAGGACGCGCCGCCTAGTCGCGGTGTCGATACATCCATTTGGGTCGTCGAGACTCGGCGTGGTGACGCCCTTGACGGCTTCGAACATGTTCAGGTAGCCCTCGCTGACGATGAGGGTCGGTGTGTAGATCGTTCCGGCTTCTTTTGCCAGCGTGAGAAACTCTTCGTCCACGAGTTGATCGTCGACGCCGTGGACGAGCAAATGCACGCCTTCACGCAGCACGACTTTCGCCTCTCGCAAGCTTGTCGCGTGGACGATCAGCGGAAGGTTCTCGCGCCGCGCCTCGTCGGCGACCGCGATCACCCGTCCATCGATGTCCTCGCGCTCGCCTTCGCGCACACGGAGAAACCAGATCTTGATAGCGTCGGTCGCCCGTGACGCCATGTAGCGCACGGCGGCACGTCCCGCCTCTTCGTCCGACAACAAGATCATCTCCTGCTCGCCTGGCAGGTTCAGCTTGGCTCGTGGCGCATGCGTGATCAGTGGGCCCGCGGCGGCGACGTGCGGCGACATCGGATCGTGCTCGGCCGAAGCGCGCAGCTCCCACGACCAAGGAAAGCCGCCGACATCGAAGACGCTGGTCACGCCCGAGCACAGATACGAGCGGTAGTAGCGGCCCGGGCTCGACTTGAGCTGGGCTTGGGTGACGTCGAACGGATGTAGATCGCGAAGGTCCAGCGTGTCGGGACGTCCCTCGAACCAGCCGGTTTGAGCGAAGTGCACATGCGCATCGACGAGCCCAGGAAGCACCCAAGAGCCTGATGGCAGGTCGACGACTTTCGCGCCCTCGGGGGCGGCGCATGCGTTGCGGGCGCCGGCGCAGACGATCTGCTCACCCCGCACCACGATGCGCGCGTTCGGCACCGGGGCCGCCCCTGTTCCATCGAAGAGCGTCGCGCCCTCGAGAACAAGAGGCGTGTCTTGCGCCTCGGCCGGAGCTCCGGCGGCCACGATACAGACTGCGAGAATAGCTGTCGATGGCTTCATGGGACTTCCCTTTCCTCTCAGAGATCGACCTCGAAAGTGATACCGCGCTCCGTCGCATAGTCGACGACTTGGGTTGGGTTCGGGTCGACGTTTAAAATTACGAAGCTCGCGCCTGGCGGCGAGAGAATGTAGCGATCGAGCGAGTGCCACGTGCCAGTCTTATACACCCACCCTTGCGTCCCGTCGATCAAGAACGCATGCACGTCTTCGGGCTCGGGGATAGCTTTCGGGTCATTGGGGTCCGTGGGGGCCGCAACGGCGACGGCCGCGAGCGAGCCCGAAAGGGGGAAGAAGGCCTGCGTGACGTTGAAATGCCTCTCGAGCTCCGTAAACGTGCGGCCTTGGTAGGGCTGCCAGATGACGTCGAGCGTCGGCCGGCCGTCGATCGTAAACGGCGCCGGAAAAAACTCGCGTTGCTCCGCCGGCATCGACTTCGCCTCCATGACTTCCCCGAACGGACGGAAGGACTCCGCTGTCATCACTTCGACTTTGAGCTTGTGCACTTTTGTCACGACATCTCCCCTCAGCCCCTTCAGAATGGCCCGAGCGCGATGGATTGCGCGATGACCACCCCGATGATCGCTGTCCCCAACACGATCCAGAAAAACGGCCAGTAGAATTTCAGCCACGTCGTGAAGCTCACGCGGCCGATCGCGAGCGTCGCTACGAAGTAGCCGGACGTGGGGAAAAGAATATTGGTGATGCCGTCGCCCCAATGCGTCGCCAGCACGACGACTTGACGGGTAAGGCCAACGAGATCCGCCATCGGGATGAGAATCGGAAGTGTTATCAAGCACTGACCGCTCCCGGAAGGCACGAGGAAGTTGAAGACGGTCTGTGTCAATAGAATCCCGACAGCGGTGAAGGCTTCTGGAAGCGCGTCGACAAGGCTCGCGATGTGGAACACGAAAGTGTCGAGAATGTTTCCTTCGAACATGATGACCGAGACGCCGCGCGCCACCCCGACGATGAGAGCTCCCACGAGCATCTCCTTGAACGCGCTGTTGAAGTTGCTGCAGATGTCGTTGATCGCGTGCCCCGCGACCACGGACGTGACCACCGCCATGGCGACGAAGAGGCCGGAGATCTCGTTGAAGCCGAGGCCAAGCCGCAGGATCGCGACGACGATGGCGACGAACATGATGAGAGCAGCCAGAGCGGCAAAGCTCTGCCGCTCGGTGAAGGTCTCCGCCTTTTCTCCCTCCGCCGCGAGCTCCGTCCGGAGCGCCTCGTCCACGTCGGCGTTCAAGCCCGACTCGGGATGCGCATGCACTCTTCTCGCATAGCGCATCACGAAAGCGATGGAGAAGAGCTGGATCACGAGAAAGAACAACGCGCGATACCAGGCGCCGGAGAACATCGGGAGCTCCGCCAGCATGTGTCCGATGCCAATTGTGGCGGGCGCGGTGATCCCGAACGCGTAGCCGAGCGTCGACGAGAGCAGCACCATCCCCACCGCGGTCACGGAGTCATAGCCGAGTCGCAGCATCAGCGGAAGCACGATGGGCAGGTAGGCAATGCCGAGCTCCGGCGTCCCGATGAATGCCGCGATCAGCCCGAAGATGCCCATGAGCGCCGGGATCAAGAGCTCGATCCGATCGCGCATCAAGGTCATCAGACGTCGTATGCCCAAATCGATGACGCCCGTGCGGCGTAGCACACCCACCGAGCCACCGACGAGAAGCGTCAGGAACACGACGCTCGAAGCGTCGCTGAGGCCGACGGGGATCGCCGTCACGATGTCCATGAACCCGACGGGCGTCGGTTCCATCACGTGGTACGAGCCCGCAACGACACTCTCGCGGCCGTTCGGCAAGACCGTGCGCTCGTAGCTTCCCGCGGGCACGATCCACGTGAGAGCCGCGACAACGAGGATGAAGCCGCACAGCACGACATAAATGTCGGGTAGCTCGAAGCGCGAAGCGCGCTCGGCCACCGTCACGCGGTCCTCCGCACGTAGCGCCGAACGACGAAGGCGTAGAGCGCGACGTTAGCGACGAGAACGAGAGCGGCCAGCACGAACTGTACGTTGCGTGTCAGCGCTTCGGGATAGATGACAGGCAATAAATAATGCTCGACGAAGCTCGTCTCGTAACCGCGCTGCCCCGCACGACGACGCAGCCAATTTTCGAGCGGTGTCAGTGGGCACGTCCAGCCGGCGAGCTCGATGAGAACACCCCACACGGCCGCTGGGATATGCGCCCACAGGAGGCGGGGCCAGCGGGCCACGAGTAGCCCGCCCAGCACGATGAAAAAGATGAAGGCGAGGTGGATCAAAAGCGTCAGGTCAGCAAGCGCGGATGGGATCAACGCGCGTACACCACCTCGTCGCCCACGATGGTCGTGAGCACGCGGATGTCCCGAATGTGCTCGGGGGCGACGCTCAGCGGGTTCTCCTCGAGCACGACGAAATCTGCAAGCTTTCCGACCTCGATCGATCCTTTCAAAGACTCTTCGTGGTTTTGCCACGCCGCGTCGATCGTCACCGCACGCAGCGCTTCGAGCGGCGTGATGCGTTGCTCCGGGCCGAGCACTTTCCCAGACGTCGTTACCCGGTTGACCGCGTCCCAGACGAGCTGGAGCGGCTTGACCGGTGTCACAGGCGTGTCGTCATGCACGGTGAACCGGATGCCTCGATCGACCGCGGATTTCAGAGGACTCAAGCGCGCCGCGCGCTCCGGGCCCATGAAGATGTCCCGGTGTCGATCCCCCCAGTAATAGGCGTGGCCGACGAAAAAAGATGGGCTGATGCCGAGCTCTTTCATCTCGTCGAGCTGATCCTCACGGGCCATCTGGCAGTGCTCGATGCGGTGGCGCGCATCTTCTCGAGGAAAATCCTCTTGCGCTTCACGATAGGCGTAGAGGATGTCGTCGATGGCCGCATCGCCGTTGCCGTGGATCGCGATTTGGTAGCCCGCGCGGTGGAGCACCTTCACCATTTCGACGAGCTCCTTCCGGTCGCGGCGTGGGTAGCCGCGGTAGCTCGCATCGCCCATGAACGGCACGTGATAGGGCTCGACGAGATAGCCGGTATAGCCCTGAATGGATCCGTCTTGCACAAGCTTCACCGCGCCGAGCTTCAGGCGCTCGTCGCCGAAGCCGCTCACGAACCCGCCCGCCTCGCCAGGCGAGAGGTCTTCGAGCGAGCCCTTCCGCCCCATGACCACGACCCGCAACGAGAGCAAGCCCTCGCGGCGAGCATATTGGAGGTCGAGAAAGCTGTTCTTCGACCCGCCGGCAATGACGGTCGTCGTCACGCCTTCCTCGACATAATCCTCCACCGACCAACGAATGGCTGCCAAGCGATCCTTCGCGCTGAGCGAAGGGGCGAGGCGTGTCACGAGTGACGAGCTTTCTTCGAAGACCCCGTTCGGCTCGCCCGTCTCCGGGTCCTTGCGAATCACGCCACCGGGAGGCTCTGGCGTGTCGCGCGTGATACCCGCCATCTCGAGCGCCAGGCTGTTGGCAACCCCGAGATGTCCCGAGATGTGCGTGATGAAGATGGGATGATCCGTCGAAACCCGGTCGAGGTCGGCGCGCGTCGGGTGGCGCTTCTCCTTTATTAATGTATCGTCGTAGCCGCGTCCCCGTACCCACGCGCCTTTTGGCAGGTCCGCCGCTTTTGCGGCGAGGGCCTCGACGAGCTCGTCCATGGTCTCGATGCCGCCAATCGGAGGGCTGTTCAGGTCCACGCTGAAAAGTGCGACCCGGCCCGAGCCCGGGAAGTGGTCGTGCGCCGCGTAAAAGCCGGGCAGGAGCACCGCACCGTCGAGGTCGACACGCGTCGTTTCCGGCCCTGCCATCGCCTCGATGGTGGCGTTGTCTCCGACCGCAACGATCTTGCCGTCGGCGACGGCGACCGCCTGGGCCTCGGTCGCGGCCGCGTCCATCGTCACAACGGTGGCGTTCAAATAAACGGTGTCCGGGTTCAGAAGAGCCAGCAGCAAGACCCACATAATCATCAACCTTCGAGGTGTTTGTAGCGGTCCAAGTGGCGGACCGGCTTTTCGAGCGCGTCCCGCCGGAACGGATCGGCGAGAACGTTCTCGCCCCCTTCGATCACGGCTTCGATGACGCAGGGTTTCTCCGAAGCCACCGCCTCGTTCACCGCATCTTGAACTTCCTGGTAATCCTCGACGCGAATCCCTTTCGCACCCATGTCTTCAGCAAGCCGCGCGTAGTTCGGGCTCTTCGAAAGGTCAACGCCGACGAAGCGGTTGTCGTAGTAGTCGATCTGGTTCTTCTTCTCGGCGCCCCATTCGTGATTCTGGAAAATAACAGCGATGACGGGGATGTCTTCGCGTACCGCCGTCATGACTTCGGAGAGACCGCTGATCCCCCACGCGCCGTCGCCTTGAAGCGCGAAGACCGGACGCCCCGGTGCGCCGACCTTCGCGCCGAGCGCGGCGCCATAGGCGAAGCCGCAATTACCCCAGGAAAGCGCGGGGAAGAATTGCCGGGCGCCGGTGAACTTCAAATAAGCGTTCGACATCGAGCAGTTATTACCGACATCGGTCGTGACGATGGCCGCCTTCGGGATCGCGGCCGCGAGCTCGCGCAGAAAACGTCGCGGGTGCATGAGCTTCGCCGTCGATGACGAGGTCGACTCGAGCTCTTCGTCCCATGCACGCCGCGCGGCTTCGACTTCGTCCATGCGCTCTTGATTGGGCTCGAGCTTCCATCCGCTTTGAAGCGATTGCAGGAGCTCAGCCGCGAAGGCGCGCGCGTCTGCGAGCACCGCCATCTCGACCCGTTGGGTCAAGCCGAGCATCTTCGGATCGATGTCGACTTGGATGACCTTCGCGTGCTTCGGCCAATACTCGATGTCGTATTGCGGCAGAGTGCCGAAAGGGCCGAGCCGAGTGCCGAGCGCGAGCACCACGTCTGCCTTCGCCATCGTGCGCATGGCGGCTTTCGAGCCGCAATAGCCAATCGGCCCGACAGAAAGCGGATGGTCCGCGGGGAACGAATCGTTGTGCAAGTAGCTATTGACGACCGGCGCCGACAGGTGCTCCGCAAGTGCTTTGGTCTCGTCGACCGCGTTTCCCATCGACACGCCGCCACCCGCAAGGATGACGGGGTAGCGGGCCGTCGCTAGAAGTGCGGTCACTTCTTCTATCTGATCCCGCGGCCCCGGGCCGCGCGCGAGGTCCGGCGTTTTGTAGATCTCGTCTTCACACGATCCGTAGAAATAGTCCCGCGGAATGTTGAGCTGGGTCGGGCCGCTCTCGGTCTTCGCCATGTAGAAGCAGCGCCGTGCGAGCTCGGCCATCCGGTCGGGCCGGTTCAAGCGGACTTGATACTTCACGCTTTTCTCGAACATCGCCATTTGGTCGAGCTCTTGAAAGCCGCCTTTGCCGATCCCACCCGAGCCCGTCTCCGGCGTCAGCGCGACGACGGGCGAGTGCGCCCAAAGCGCCGCTGTGATCGCGGAGACAAAGTTGGCGATCCCAGGCCCGTTCTGAGCAATGCACGTTTGCGGGCGGCCGGTAACGCGTGCCAGGCCGTCCGCGGCATGCGCCGCGGCTTGCTCGTGAGCGACCGAGATGAAGCGGATCCCCGCATCGGGAAACAAGTCGAGCGCGTCCATGAACGCGGAGCCGACGATCCCAAAACAGACCTCGACGCCTTCGGCGCGCATGGTTTCCACGAGAGCCTCGCTTGGCGTCATCTGGAGCTTTGCCATTTCGTTTTCTCCTAGTGAAAGCTTAATGCTACAGTTCATCCCACGTTCGAGGTGGTCCCGTCAAGCCGTAATATGCAAGAGCAACGTGTAGAGCTCCAGAAATCGCTTCGCCCGCTCCACGTCGCGTCGCTGGCACTCGGGTGCATCATCGGCTGGGGTTGTTTCGTTCTAGCCGGAGATTTCCTCGCGCGCGCGGGGCCGCTCGGCGCGACGATCGGACTTCTCACGGGCGCGGCCTTGATGCTGCTCATCGTCGAAAGCTATGCCCCGCTCGTCGAGCGGTTTCCTGTCGCCGGCGCCGAGTTCGCGCACGCCTACTACGCCGCCGGGCGCTATCACGCCTACCTGTGCGGCTGGTTCCTGACGCTCGGCTATCTCTCGATCATCCCGCTGAACGCGACGGCGCTCGCGCTCCTCGGGAAATTCCTCGCCCCTGAGCTCTTCGCCCGCGGCCTTCTCTATAGCGTCGCGGGATGGAACGTCTATCTCGGCGAAGTGCTCCTGGCCTCGACCGCGATCCTCCTCGTCGGTTACTTCAACTACCGCAGTGTCCGAAGCGTCGGCGTCTTCCAGGTCGTGCTGACGAGCGTCCTCGTGGCCACGGTTCTGCTCATCGCCATCGGTACTCTCCTATCACCGGAAAGCGCCATCGATAACTTTCGGCCTTTGTTCTCGTCCGAGCGCACGCCGGTAGCCGGCATCCTCGCGATGGTTGCGGTCGCGCCGTGGCTCTATGTCGGGTTCGATACGCTACCGCAAGCCGCCGAAGAGCTCTCGTTCTCGCACAAACAGACGCGGCGCCTCATGGTGGTCTCGATTCTCGCGGGCGCGGCGATGTACGTCACAGTACTGCTCTGCACGGCGGCCGTCGGACCGTGGCAAGAGCTCGTCGGGGAAGGCTCACCGTGGTTGACGGGTGCGACCGTGCGACGAACGCTCGGCCCGATCGGACTCACCATTCTCGGCCTCGCGGTCGGAGCAGCTATCTTCACGGGGATCAACGGCTTCTACCTCGCGAGCAGCCGGCTGCTGTTCAGCATGGGCCGTGCGAAACTGCTTCCCGAGTCGTTCGGCCGCATCCATCCCGAGCATGGGACGCCACATGTAGCGATAGCCTTTGCTTGCGTGGTGTCGCTCCTTGCTCCCTGGTTCGGGCGCCAAGCGCTTCTTTGGGTCGTGGACATGTCGGCGCTCGGCACGGCTTTCGGCTACGCCTACACTTGTTTCGCGGCCTACGTACTCCTGAAGAGCCGCGGGAGGCGAACGGCTCTCGCTCTAGCGGGGACGGTCGCGTCGCTCGGATTCGTGGTGCTGCTCACGGTGCCGGGCATGCCGGCGTTCATGTCCCGTCCGTCCTGGATCGCGCTCGGGGGATGGGTCGCGCTCGGCCTCTTGCTCTTCCTCTTACGCGCAAAGGACTATCGAAGCTTTACGAAGCAAGAGCTCGACCACCTCATTTTGAAAGAGTAGTCGCGCGCAACCTACTTGCGCTGTTTGAAGTAATGCTCCGCCCTATCCAAGGGCGTCCAGAGTGGTCACGCGCAGTGAACACGATTCTCCTTTGATAGGAACAGATTCGGGAGGGCCGTGATTTCACACCCGGGATTGCCCATGAGACCGCCCACCAAGAAGGAAACACCCAGAAGACCAAGCGCTACGGTGCCCCACAAGCTGAGTTGTCCTGGACCGACGAAGCCAATGACCGCAAATGTGCCCATCCCGAACAGGACCCGACTGAGCCGACCAAACAAGAGTGGTTTTAGTTGCGGCATGGCTTTACCTCGTCAAGGTTTGGGGATGCGCACCGTCTTGCTGATCATGAGCGCACCCGAGAGTACGTAGAGCAGAACTAGAGGATGGAGCTCACCGCCGGCGACGGTCCAGACTCCGCCCGGGAGCTCGTCGCCGACGCGGCCGATAGCGACGAGTACCACTATGAGCAAAACGAGGCCTAGGCTCGCGGTGATCGGTGTGCCCTCATAGTAGGCAACCTTGCCCGAGTCGTCGGAAAGCTCTTCCGCGGTAACGTTATAGCGCGCCAGCCGGCTGATACCGCAGGCGACGAAGAAGAGAAGCACCGCGGTGTCCCAAGCTCCAGTGAAGCCAACGGCGCGGGCCAGACAGGCAGGCGCCACGCCAAAGCTCAACGCGTCGGCGAGCGAGTCGAGCTCGCGGCCTAGAGGTGAAGCGCTGTGTCGCCATCGAGCTACGCGGCCGTCCAAGAGATCGAAAATCACGGCAAATAGAAGAACGATGCCGGCGGAGTAGATCTTGGAGGGACCGCCCTCCGAGACATAGGCCATGGCGAGAAAGATGGCGCCCGTGCCGCAGGCTGCGTTTGCGAGGGTGAACAGATCGGCGACGTGGAACGAGCGAATCATCGAAAAGCGGCGCGTCACCCTTGGATCTTACGCGACGCGAGCCTAGGCCTTCAATTCGCTAACGGCTCGCAGTGTCGTCTCGATCTCCTCTTCCGAGTTCAGGAGTCCCGGTGTCAGGCGCGCGTACCTCACGCGATACGGGGTCCCGGTCGCGATGATGTCTTTCTTCGCGAGCGCGGCCACCACTTCGTCGGGCTTCATCCCTTCCACGTCGAAACAAACGAGAGCGCCAGAGAGCGCCTCCGCCATCGGCGTGCGGAGGATCACGCGGGGCATCTTGGCCATGCCTTCTTTGAGCTGCCGTGCAAACCCATGGATGCGTTGCTCGATCCGGGCCTTGCCGATGCTCAGGTGGAATCGAAACGCTTCCGCGACGGGCCAGCGGAGAACGAAGGCTGGGTTGCCAAACGGTGAGAGGAAACCGCCGCTGCGATAGTGAGAGATGTCCTTTCCCTCGAACCACTCCCTGAAGCGCTCATCGGCCCCAGCAATCGTGGGGTGGGTAAGATCCCAGAGCTCGTGTTTTCCCCAGAAGAGCCCAGTGCCGCAGGGCCCAAGAATCCACTTATGCGTTCCTGCCACGAAGAAATCGCACCCGAGATCCTCCATGGTGACGTTCTCGACGCCAAAGCCGTGCACACCATCGACGCAAAAGATGGCGCGGTCATCAATACTGCGTCCGGCGTTGGCTCGCTCGACTGCCTCGGCCATCGCCCGTATGGGGAGCTTCATGCCGGAGCTCGAGTGAACGTAGGTGACAACGATGATCCGCGTTTCCAGACGGATGGCCTTTGCCAAAGTGTCCACCATGGCGTCCGCCGTGGCTGTCGTCGCGTCTTGGTACAACTCGATCTGTCGATACGGCGCGCCGGTTGCCTGCGAACGGTATCGAAGCGTCGTGTCGGTCACCGGATGGTCGTGGGTCGTTGCCAAAATCTCCTGGTTGGAACGAATCGCGAGCCCTCCCAGCAAAATGCCCAGCCCCATCGTCGTGCTCGCGGTCAGCGCGATGTCTTCAGGGGCGACCGCCATATACTCCGAGGCCGCCTGGCGTACCGCGACATCTCCCGATTGCCAGTTCTCCATCAGGTAGCTGACCGGGTTCTCGATCATGCCTCTCATGTGCTTTTCCATGGCGTCTCGAACGGGCTTGGGAGGAGACGCGACCAGCAGTTGCGCCATGTTGATCTTGTCGCGGGTGTAGTCGAACTGATCGCGGACGACCTTCCAATCAGAGAGATCGGCGGCCTCTTCGGCGAGAGCCGTGGGAACGATACTGCCCGCGAATGCTCCCGGTCCCATGACGAGCCCAGTACGTACGAGGAACGATCTTCGGTCCATGAACACCTCCGTGCGCGAAGCATACACGAAGTTGGATATAAGACAAGTTCTATTTTTGCAACCTGCGCTACTAAGGTGTCTTAACGTTGTAGAAGGACCCGCGGCCACAGATAAGGAAGCGCCTGCTTGCCACCCCAGCGGAAGGCCGCCCAACCGAGACCGCTCTCGCTGATATTCGCACCCACGCGAGCGTCTTGCTGGTCGCCGTCTTAATGATGACGTTGAGCCCAATCTCGTCGCCCGGGTTTGGCTGATGGGGCGTGACGGCCCAAGGTATCTTGGCCTCGAGCGCGTAGCCGTCATCGGTTCGGATCGAGGCGACTTCCATCCCGGGCGCCGTCTCTTCCATCAAGCCTTGATTCGCATCCGCGTCACGAAAACCGCGCGCGCCGAAGCCTTCCGTCGTGCAAGGGAAGGCGGCCGCTTGGAGCACGGTTGAAGTATCGCGGCTCGTGCCGGGCGGATCGATGGTGATCCCCACAGCGTCTGAGCGCAGCTGCGCGCGGA
>SMYC01000229.1 GCA_004356105.1 Acidobacteriota bacterium
CGCGCGAGGTTTCTTGATGTGGGTAAAGGGCGGAATTTAATTCCTAACCTCGCGCGTTCGCCATTCTGCTATAGCACCCCTCGTGCCAGCGGCCAGATCTCGCCAAACCTTTGTATCCAAAGGAAGGGTGCTCGGCATGCCTCCAAGCTAAAGTGCAACCGCTGACGAATTCTGTACAATTAATGAACAGTGCTGATGACGGCGGAAGAGCGCGTGAGAGTTGAGACACTTTCTGCGCTCGCGCGCTGCAACCCGTTTCTTCCAGAACGTAAAGAGCATGAGCGCGCCACGCTCGGCGACGCGTTCGAAGACGTGAGCCCGGTTTGGAGCAAGCACCTCGATCGCGAGAACCCGAACGTCGTCAAGATCGCCGCGCGCGCGGAGCCCTTGGCGAGGTCGCTCAAAAAGCGCCAGAGCGATGGCCAAAAGCCGACCGAAGAGGAACATCGGCTCATCGAAGAGGTGGTCTTCTATCTTCTCTACGGCCGCTTCGAGCAAGCCTTCGAGCGGGCCATGGCACAGCCCGACGTCACGTTCTACGACGATTTCGTGAAGGCTGCGCGCGACTATCTGCCGAGTGTTTCGGAGCGCGCGCTTCCCCACTGGTTCGCGTTTCTCTTCCAGGTCCGCCGCGCCTCCTATCACATCTTCGATTTCGTTGTCGGAAAATCGCTTCCCGCGGCGCGTCTGCGGGGAGCCATTTGGCAATCAATCTTCACGCACGACCTCAGGCGCTACCGGCGCGCGCTCTTCGACAAGATGGGTGACGTCACGACGCTCATCACCGGTCCCTCGGGCACCGGCAAAGAGATCGTCGCCCAGGCGATCGGTCTCTCCCGCTTCATCCCGTTCGAGCCTCGACAGAAACGATTCGAGCTCGAAGCGGGGGACAGTTTTTTTGCGCTCAATCTCTCGGCGCTCGCCCCCACGATTATCGAGTCGGAGCTATTCGGCCATCGACGCGGCGCTTTCACGGGGGCGCTCACCGATCGCAAGGGATGGCTCGCGTTATGTCCCGCACGCGGCACGGTCTTCCTCGACGAGATCGGAGAGGTCGATCCCGCCATTCAAGTGAAGCTCTTGCGCGTGCTTCAAACGCGCGAGTTCCAGCCGATTGGCGACACGAAGACGCAAACCTTCGCGGGGAAGATAGTGGCCGCCACGAATCGAGATCTAGCGACGGAGATGCAATCGGGACGTTTTCGTGAGGACTTGTACTACCGTCTCTGCTCCGATTTGATCACGACCCCCTCGCTCCGGGAGCAACTTCGCGACACGCCGGACGACTTGCACGATCTCGTGCGGTTCATCGCGCGCCGTGTTGTCGGCAAGGAGGAGTCCGAGACCGTTACCAAGGAAGTGCTCGAGTGGATAGGGAGCCACCTCGAACGCGACTATGCATGGCCTGGAAACGTGCGCGAGCTCGAGCAATGCGTGCGGAACATCGTTATCCGCAAGGCCTATCGACCGGCCGCCATCGGGGGCGAGACAGGGAGCGTAGTCGACTTGGATCGATCGGAGCTCTCGGCAGAGGAGCTCTTGGCGCAATATTGCGCCGTTGTTTACGCGCGCAACGGAAGCTACGTCGAAACTGCGAGAAAGCTCGGTCTAGACCGCCGCACAGTGAAGAGCAAAGTAGAAGCATTCCACCGGCGGCGGCCGTCTACGACCGACTGAGGGCCTGACCTCAGAATTTCCTTTTCCCCGCCTCCGCAAGCTCTTCCTCTAGCTCTTTGAGCCTCTCTTCGACTTCCTCCATACGCTCTTGAATCGCTCCGAAATCGAGGTTACGAAACCGCTTCAAGCGCTCTTGCCATTCTTCGCTTTCGAAACGATGCTTGAGACCTTTCATCGCTTCTCGAAAGGCTTCGAAAGACTCGCCATCGAGGTGAAGTCCGGGCGTGGCAATGAAGACTTCATGGTCGGCGTCCTCGTCCTCGCCCCCGAAGAAGCGAAAGCCTCCCGCGAAGTCGAGCGCTCGCCGCTCGCGCTTCGCGATGGTGACCGGATAGCTCTCGAGACCACCATTACGATAGAGCTCGATGGTGACGACATCGCCTTCGTCCTTCTTCCGGATGTAGCGCGACAGCTTCCGTCCGCTCTCGATCGCTTCACCGTCGACTGCGGAGAGGACATCGCCGACCTGAATGCCGGCAGCTTCGGCGGGGCTGCTTTCATCGACACGCGACACGAGAACACCCACGGCCTCCGGCGCGCCGAAATGGACGCGCAGCTCGGACGTCATAGGGGTGACTTGAACACCGATAAAGCCTCGACCCGCGTCGTGCCACCTAAACGTGTAATGCGCTCCGTCGTGCTCGTCCTCGGGCTCTTGCGCGACACCTACGCCCGTACCTAGAACGAACGTCAAAAAAATTGCACCATATCGAATCCGTTGCATTTGATTTGTCTCCTTCACCGCGGTGAGTGCGAGGCCGGCTTGGCCCGGCGCTCGCTTCGTTCATCTGCAAGTACTCTCAAGTCGAAAATGAAATCCAGCCGCTCCGTGCCGCCGAGCTCCAGAACGGGCTCGACATCCGAAGTCAAACGGCGCAATCGGTCGAGCTCGCTCCGGAGCTCGCGATATTCGTTTTGCATCTGTTCGAGATTCTCCGCCGCGCGCACTTGCTCGCGACGCTCGCTGCGCACCATCTGCCCGGCCCAAATACCGACCGCAACCGCGGCCGCCACCGCCCAGGCCGTCCGCGGGCCCCAAGCCGCGCGGCGCGGAGGCGCGGCGGCGAGCCTTTCCAATACTTTGTCCGTGAAATCCGAGGATGCGTCCTGTCGCGACATATCCTTGAGAAGGCGACCCAGTTCCTCGTCATGCAGCGGGCTCATCCTCGACCTCCGTTCCAATAAGGCTCCAAGAGACGCCGGAGCTCCTCGCGGCCTCGATGTATCCGGGATTTGACGGTCCCTTCGCGACAGTTCAAAGCGCTCGCGATGTCCCGGTAGGACCAGCCCTCCATCTCTCGCAATACCAGCGGTGACCGGTACCGCAGCGGCACCCCAGCGAGGGCTTCGGTCACGCGCAGGCCCACTTCCTTGCGGAGGAGCTCGTCCTGGGGGCTCGTCCCGTTCTCGCTGGGATGGTGGCCATTGCGGGAAAACATCTGTAAAAGGACCTCCCGGCGCCGTTTTTTACGATCTTCGGACCGCAGCAGGTTCGTCGCGATGCGGAAAAGGAACGGGACGAGCTGTCCGCGCTCTTCGTAGCGAGCCGCCGACTCGAACAAGCGGATGAAGGCGTCCTGGGCGAGCTCTTCCGCCCGATCACGATCTCGCGTTAGACTCGATAAGTAGTTGACTAATCTATGTTTATGACGATCAACGATAGCGGCGAAGGCGCCGCGATCACCGGTTTGCACCCGGCGCATCAACTCCGCGTCACCGTCCGCCATCATAAGAGGATCAACGCGCGAGACCGCGGAAAGTTCCGGTGGTTTTACATTTCGACGAATCGTTTTTCATGGTATAATTGCAGTCCCTCCGGATTCATAATAAGCCTGGCTCATTTTTCTTGGTAGACTCTTCATAACAAGGGCGCATTTTATGTATCTTCAGCATTACGGCTTTCGGGATAAGCCTTTCAAGCTCACCCACGACCCCGCCTATTACTACGGAGAAGCGCACCAAGTCGCGCTGAACGAGCTCTGTTACTCTATTGAGGAACGCCATGGTTTGGCGATCCTTCTTGGAGAGCCCGGCACTGGGAAGACAACGCTGCTCCTGCGGCTTCTACGAAGCTTCGCCCGTCACTTGAGCGGCGTTTTTCTGTCGGACGTCGCGGTAGGCGAAGCCTCTCTGATTCGCCAGGTCGCCAGAGCCCTGCTGATCCCCTTCAAGCCCCAGGATTCCACGGACACGGTTGCGCAATACCTGGACATCTTTCTGCGAGGCCAGGTCACCGCGGGCAAAACGGTTGTGGTGCTGGTCGATGAAGCCCAGGGGCTGATGGATGGGCAATTCGAAGAGCTGCGTCACTTGACGAACCTGGAGCACAAAGGCCGCAAGCTCGTGGAGATCGTGCTGGCCGGCTTGCCCTCGCTCGAGCGCAAGTTCCAGACACCTGATTTCGAGTCCCTCAGCCAACGTGCCGTCGTCCGGTGCTGGGTCGAGCCCATGGATCTCCAGAATACCGAAGCCTATATTCAGCACCGCCTCGACGTCGTTGGAGCCCCCGACCCCAATATGTTCGCCGGAGACGCCGTCGAACGTGTGCACCAGTCGTCGATTGGCATCCCGCGCCTCATCAATATCGTTTGCGAGCGTACCCTTCTAATCGGCTATGTCGAGGAACAGCAAATCCTCAAAGCCGAGCATGTCGATCAGGCGGTCGCTGACCTGAACCTCAAGCCGCTCGGCGATAGAGATCAGCAAACGGGCGCGCTCGGCTTCGAAGGGAACCTACTGCTCCGGATGGCTTCGCAGCTCGACGCTATCGTGAAGAGGCTCGACCAGCTCGAGGTGCCTCACAAACCCGCCACGGACATCCGAGAGCCCCCAGACGAGCCACGGATCCGGCAGTGGCTCAAGTCGTTACGCAAGCATCCTTTAAAGAAGGCCCACCCGACCGCGGAGCCACTCGACGAGTTCATGGATTCTCCGGTGACGCTCAAATCGGCAAAGACCGAGCATTGAGGGCTCGATTGCACGCAGGCTGCTGCAACGTGTACTTCTAGGCAGCTTTATTGTTCTCGTAACTCGCCGGGTGTCGACCTACGGACCGAACAGGTTCTATAGGCACATAGCGGGGACGCAGCTCGAGCGACGCGAGGCTCAACAGTCCGTCCGCAATCCATTTGATTCCCAACGCGACAACGACAAAGCTTATCCAAAACAGCGGACTCAACATGTTCTCGACCTCAATTCTATCGACTTGGTGTAAGTCAAGTAAAACCCACTATAGTGTAAGTCGAGTAAAGATCAAACTACAAAATATACTGCACGCCCACTGCCAGGCCACAACAGGTTGTATGCAAAAAGCGGGGCCCGCCTTCGCCCTTGACGGGCTTCGGCTAGGCAAGCCCCGGAGAGCCCCGCTTTAGGTGTTACGTTTAGCCTAGGTGCTGCCTTCGATGCTCAGGGTCCAGGCCGCGTCGCCCCAGGACAGGGTGAGTTCACTCGAGGTCAGGTCGATCGTGAAGAGATCGGTGGATTCCCCGGATTTCTTGGTCATGGGAATCCGCGCGATTTCGTCGCCCACGATGTTCGCTTCGTAGCCGCGCAGCTCGGGCCAGAGCTCTTGCGCCGTTTCCGACGGAGCCTCGGCCCAGATCTCCACCAGCGGGATGCCGAGGTTCTTGTTCACGCAGAGCGCCCAGTCGCCTTCGGCGGGCGCATAGACGTAGAGGCTGTACTTTCCCGCGGGAATCGACTTGCCGCCGATCTTGAGATCTGCTTTGGTCTCCAGGATCGTGACCTGGTTCTCGCCCGCGCGCCAGACACGATCTTCGTGCAAGTCGCTCATGAGCTCGTCGAGGCTGCGACCCTTCAAAGCGGGACGGCCATATTCGATCGTCACTTTCGATCCGTTGACAGTGGCATCCACTTCACCACGAGGATTCTGATCCTGTGCGAAGCTAATCGCAGCGAGACCGACGAGCGCAGTAAAGACCACGAGTCTTTTCATCATTTTGTATAGGCTCCTTGTGAATTGGTTTCGTTGAGCCCGCCTCTGATTCAATATCGGGCTCGAGGGAGTATAGCGCGCACTCGTCAACGGCCCGTTACGAGCCCCATAGTTTCAAAAAGAAGTACACAGCCACGCCTGTCACAGAAACATAGAGCCAGACAGGGAAGGTGACGCGGGCGAGCTTGCGGTGGCGCTCGAACCGTTTCGTGCCCGCAAAAAACAGCGTCGTGAGCACGAGGGGGAGCGCCACGATGGAGCCGGTAATGTGAGTAATAAGGATGAAGAAGTACACCGGGCGGATGAGACCTTGACCACCGAAACGCGTATCTCCATGAAAATGGTGGTAGACGATGTAGCTTACTAAAAAGAGGCCGGCGACACCGACGGCCGAGAGCATCAGCTTCATGTGAAGCTCCCGCCGGCCGGATCGGATAGCGAGGAAGCCCGCGACAAGCAACACGGCGCTCGTGAAATTGAGCCCCGCGTTCAGAGCAGGAAGAGCGCTCGTCCACGCCGGTGCGTTCGCCGCGGCCTCTCGAAAATAGAGCAGCCAGAAAAGGAACGCGACGACAACGATGCTGATGACGCCAATGACGCCGAAGGCTCGCCGCTCGACGTTGCTCAGCTTCCTTCCTCCATCCGGTTCACGTCCCTCGGGGGAGAGCCTAACCGCTCGAGACCGCCGCTTCAAGGCACGGCCGTGTAGTGGAGTCCTCCGTCGAAATATTAGCCGAGTCGCAACAAATCGGATCCGGAAAAAATAGGATCGACCTCGACGCCGAGCTGACGATAGACGGCGTTCGGAACCCCGATATCCGCAAGGTACAACTGCCCGGTGAACTCCTCCGCGCCGAGGACCGCGAGTCCCGCTTTGGGAAGCGCGAGCGTCATCGTCGCGGTGGCTTTGACTGTCAGTTGCGTCGTCTCTCCTGTGGTCGCGTCGAGCCCGGTCGGGATATCCAACGCTAAGACGGGCGCGGGCTGGGCCTTCGCCCAGCGGACAGCGTCGGCGATAGCACCTTTCGGCGGGCCGCGTAGACCGTAGCCGACCATGCCGTCGAGGATCACCTCGGGACCGTCCGAAAGCGGCTCGTCCTCGGCGACGACGATGCGGATGCCAATCTTCTGCGCGATGCGAAGTTGATGCGCAGGAACACCGTCATAAGCATCGACAGGACGCATGAGCGCGATCTCGACATTGGCGCCCCAGTCGTGAAGCCGTCTCGCGGCGACAAGCGCCCCTCCGCCATTGCCGCCGCTGCCGGCGAGCACGGCGACTTCTTTGCCGCACGCGTCGCCCACGAGGAAGCGGTCCCTCGCGAGCTGTGCGAGATGTCGGCCGGCATTTTCCATCATCTGGAGAAGCTCTATGCCGAAATCTTCAATCATCGAACGGTCTACTTCGACCATTTGGTCGCGCGTCACCGTGGGGATCGTTTTCCGCCAGTCGTCGATCATGACTTCGAGCGGCCCCAGAAAAGCGCCACCACGGCAACGATACACCAGGTCCCTTCGAGCACGATGAAGGGTGGAAACTCGATGAGATAGGAGGAGTAGCAAGACAGACCGGCGCCGACCGCATTCATGCTCTGATAGGAGCGCGCTCGATGCGGAAGGAACCCGAAGAGATTGAGAAAAAAAGCGACGAGCAGCAGGAAAACGCCAATGGAGCCGAGGAGCTCGGCGGTCGTAATAACCATGAGACCGACCGTAAGCGCCCGGCCACGCCCTGTCAACATTCAGTGTTCAGTTCAGTTCGGCGCGGCCGGGCGGGTCCCGACTCTACAACAAGGTCGATTTAGTTGAACGTAACCGTGTGCGTATGGCCCGAGTTGTTCGTCGAGGTCTTCTGAACGTTCATGTTCTGAGCGATCTGGCCTACCTCCGCCGCTGTTAGAGCCACGGTATGGGGTGATTCGAGCTTCCCGTGATGTCGAGGCTCAGAGCATTGGCAGCCGTCAGCTAGCCGACGTGATCGTCGCCGTATGCCAGCTCGTGTAATTCCAAGGTTTCGAGTGCTCCGGCAAATACCTGCCTTTCGGGAGACGTATACCTTACGTCGTTTGGAAGCACTTGCCCTCGTACATCGACACAGTTTAACCTGCGGACGGCTGGGCGCCACCAAATATTGGAGACACGCTATGAGCGCGAAACTGAAAATCGTGAGCTGGGTTTTGCTGACGATCGTCGGAAGCCTTACGCTTCTCGGATCGTTGGGCTCCGTGTACGTGGCCTACGTCGCGGACGCGAAGATAGATCAAATCGGCCCTATGAACCTGAGCGAGCTCGCCGCGGGTCGGAACGACCTCGAAATCGCGCTCCGAGCCCGGCGTGGCACCGCCGCGGCGTTCGGCACCGGTTACGCTCTTTTGTTCCTCACGATCGTGCTCGTCCCCTACCGCAGGGGCGACGTATGGGCGTGGTGGACCCTTCTGATCGGGACGCTCGCGACAACAGGCATCATCCTTATGCGGGTCTCGATACTAGGCACAAAGCTTGGGCTCGCAGCAGCGACGATTCCGCTCGCTGTCAACGTCGTCGCCCTTCTCCTCGATGCCGGCCGGCTGAAACCCGAAAGCTAGTGCTATCACTCCGGCCGCGATTTGATCCGCGGCGCCGGGACTGCGATTCTAGTGGAAGATGAACTTCGACGACCGTTTCAATGGAAAGACCTATGGCGACTTTCTCTTCCGCCCCCAGAAGGGGATCGTCGACACGCGGAAGAGCATCTCGCTCTCCTGTAAGCTGACCGACTCTCTCCGCCTCGAGCTTCCGGTCGTTTCTTCCAACATGGACAGCGTCACCGAAGCGGAGATGGCGAAAGCTGTCGCGCTCGAAGGCGGCATCGGTATCGTGCACAGAGCACTTCCCATCGAGCGCCAAGCGGAAATGGTGCGCTTCGTGAAGCGTAGCCACAGTGCCGTGATCGAGAGCCCGCATCGCGTGCCGCGCGGGACGACCATCGGCGACGCGAAAGCGATCGCCCGGCGGCATCAGATCACCGCGCTTCTTGTCGAGGAAAGCGCGGGGAGCGGCACGCTTGCCGGTCTTCTGACCAACCGTGACATCCCTCGACGCAGCGAGCTCGACACCGAGCTCGTGGACGCGTTCATGACTCCATTCGATCGCCTCCACGTCTCTCCACCCGGCGTCGGCGAAGACGAAGCCGAGCAGCTGATGTTCGAGAATCGCATCGAGCGCCTCCCCCTCGTGGATGACGCGCGACAAATCCGAGGCCTCATCACTCTCCGCGACTTGCTCTTGTTCCGTCACCGCCCCTTCTCGAGCAAAGACACCAAAGGGCGGTTGCTCGTGGGCGCGGCGATCGGCGTTTCCGGCAACTATCTAGAACGCGCCGCGGCCCTCATGGAAGCGCATGCCGATGTCATCGTCATCGACATCGCGCACGCCCATTCCGAGGTGATGAAGAAGGGGGTCGAAGCCGTGCGCTCACGCTCCGAAGGTGTCGCGCTCATATGTGGCAATGTGGGGACGTATGAAGGCGCGCGCTTTCTCGCAGATGTCGGTGTCGACGCCATCAAGGTCGGCGTTGGGCCGGGACGCGGGTGCCGCACACGCCTCGAGACCGCCGCAGGCGTCCCACAGCTTCAAGCGATTCGTGAAGCATGGTGCGCCGTCGGCGGTGACGTGCCGATCGTCGCCGACGGAGGCATCAAAAACGACAAGGATATCTTCCTGGCACTCATTTGCGGCGCCTCGACCGTGATGCTCGGAAGCGCGCTCTCGGGGACGGATGAGTCCCCAGGCCACCTCATCGAAGATCCGGCAACGCACCAAAAGCGCAAAATCTACCGGGGCATGACGTCGCCCCAAGCCGTCCTGCAATCGAGCTATGACCAGGACGCGGGCAGCCGCGAGGCCGAGCTCGAAACCCCTGCCGAGGGCATGCAGATTCAGGTTCCCTACAAAGGCAGCGTCGTCGAGGTTCTTCACCGGGTGCGTGGACACATGCAGTCGGCGGTGAGCTACGCGGGCGAAACGTCACTCGAAGCCGCGCGCGAGAAGATTTTGAAGGATCCGATGAAGTATCTGATCCCGCTCTCCGCCGCGTCCCGTCACGAGAGCTTCGAGCGCTAAGACTCTCGGTCGCCCGTAGAGAGGGATGTCTAGCTTCCCAAAACGTTACCTTAAGTAACGCCCGGACCCAGGGACACCTCGACGCAAAACTCGTTAACTCTTATGTGTGTGTTCGTTACGATGCAAACCTTTGCTTGGCTCCGTTGTTGCATTAATGATAGTTGGCTTGCATGGGGATTCAGGGAAACGGGTTCACACACACTCACTTCCCGCTCTCTGAATCCCCGCGCGAACCTGTAAAACCCTCCGCGACCCCGAGACCCACTCCTACTCGTCAGAGATGACGGACTTCGCCTTCTCGTTCGCTCGTCCGCAGACCGAAGCAGTTTATCTGAGATCCTGAAAGCCGTATGATCCACCGCGGATTGTGGTAGAAATCTAGCTCATGGCGGAAGCTTGGGATTTGCCGGAGAAACCCTCGGTCGTCGTCACCGTTCTGTCGAGCGGGGTTGGCTCTTGAAAAGGCGGGACGTCCTGCGCTCGCTCGTCGGCGTCGCTGGCGTGGGCATAGCACTTCCTAGCGAAGCACAGGCCTTGTCGCCCGCTGCAGTCGAAGAGCTCATGCGCGCGCATGGGCTCGAGCCGCGTCCAGGCGAAGGTGCACAGGTCCTGGCTTTCCTCCTGTCGGTACGCCCGCGAGCGCTCCCAGACCCACGCATCGAGCCGGCGATCCGGATGGACCCGGAGGTAGACCCGTGAGCGTCACCCCCGAGCTTCTCGTTGCTCCTCTCCACGAGCTATCCAACCTTCTCGACAAAGGAGAGATCACTTCCGAGGAGCTCGTCCGAGCCACGATTGAACGGACCGAAGCCCTCGAGTCCGAGCTCAACAGCTACATCACGTTTCTTCCCGAACGTGCGCTCGAAGCGTCACGCCGCCGCGATGAAGAACGCCGGCGCGGTGAAAGCAAAGGCCCACTCCACGGCATCCCGATAAGCCTGAAGGACGTGTTCGACACCGCGGGGATTGCGACCACGGCGGGCGCGGGCTTTCTGAGGAACCACGAGCCGACAACAGACGCCGAAGTCACTCGACGCCTCGCCGAGGCCGGCACGATCCTCATGGGAAAAGCCAACTTGAACAAGTTCGCGGGCGGTGAGTCGGGCGAGAACCCTGACTTCGGCAATATGCAGAATCCGTGGAACCGCAACTACTCGCCGAGCGGATCGAGCGGCGGCTCCGCGACGCAAGTCGCGACGGGCCTCGCGGCGCTCTCGGTCGGCTCGGATAACGGTGGCTCCGTCCGAAACCCCGCCTCGGTGTGTAACGTCGTCGGGCTCAAGCCGACCCACGGCCGCATCAGCACGGAGGGAATGTTTCCCCGGGCTTATTCGATCGATCACGCGGGTCCGCTCACGCGCACCGTGAAAGATGCCGCCATCGTGCTGCGCGTACTCGCCGGGCACCGCGACGGTGACACGACAACGAGCCGGCGCGAGGTGCCCGACTACGAGGCGGAGCTCGACGGGCCGGTACAGGGCACGAAGCTCGGCATCGATCGCGAGCTCACGCGCGTGGCCGAGCCCGCCGTCACGCGCGTCTTCGAGCGCGCCCTCACAAAGCTCGAAGAGATCGGCTGCGAGATCGTCGAGCTCAGCCTCCCGACACCCGAAGAGATGACGGAGGCTATGTATCTCATTTTTTTGTGCGAGTGGGGCGCCGGACACGAGCCGTGGATGCGCGAGCGACCCGAAGAGTATGACGGCGGCGCACGCGGCGCGCTCTTGATTCCGGCTGTCGACTATCTGAAAGCGCAGCGCGAGCGGCGGACGTTTCAAGTACGGGCAGCCCAGGCGATGAAGGGCGTCGATCTTCTCGTCTCACCGACCTACCCGATCGTGCAGCGCTCGCATCGCGGGCTCCCCGCGATAGGGGGACGGCGTCTCGACACCATGGACGTGCTACGGTTCACGATGCCTTACGATCTGCTCGGGCTCCCGGCGGTGTCGCTGCCTGGCGGCTTCGCGAAAGACGATGCGCCGGTGGGCATCCAAATCGCTGGGAGGGCGTTTCAAGAGGCTCGCGTGCTGCGTACGGCCTATGCGTATGAGCAAGCGACACAGTGGCACTTGCGACATCCTGATATTTAACTTGGAGAGCTGAACATGGCCGACTTTGGAAAAACGAAACAATTCGTCGACACTTTTTGGGAAGACGAGATCGTCCCCACTATCATGGAATATATCAGCATCCCGAACGTCTCACCGATGTTCGACCCCGACTGGCAGGCGCACGGGCACATGGACCGCGCACTCGAGCTCGCGAAGAGCTGGGTCGAAGCTCATCAGCCGGAAGGCTCGACGCTTCACGTGGGACGCCTCGAGAACCGTACGCCGCTTCTTCTTCTCGAAGTTCCGGGAAAATCCGCCGATACGATAAACGACACGATCTTGATGTACGGGCATCTCGACAAACAGCCCGAGATGACGGGATGGCGCGACGACCTCGGCCCGTGGAAGCCGGTGCGTAAAGGCGACAAGCTCTACGGCCGCGGCGGCGCCGATGACGGCTACGCGGTCTTCGCCTCCATCTGCGCGCTCCATGCGCTTCGCGAGCAAGCAATCGATCACGCGCGCGTCGTCGTGCTCATCGAGTTCTCCGAAGAGAGCGGCTCACCGGACCTCCCTGCCTATGTCAAGCACTTTGCGGACGTCATCGGCACGCCGAGCCTCGTCGTCTGCCTGGATTCGGGCGCGGGCAATTACGAGCAGCTTTGGTCGACAACGTCTCTGCGCGGCATCGTCGCCGCCACGCTGCGCGTGGATGTGCTCGAAGAGGGTGTGCATTCCGGAGACGCGAGCGGCATCGTAGCCTCGTCGTTTCGCATCGCCCGGCAGATCCTTAGCCGGCTCGAGGACGAGACCACGGGCGCCATCCTGCCGAAAGGGCTTCACGTCGAGATCCCCGAGCAGCGAAAAGCTCAGGCCGGCAAAGTGGCGAGCGTTTTGGTGGACGAAGTGTTCTCGAAGTTTCCTTGGATGGAAAGCATGCAAGCCGTCACCACCGACCCGACCGAGCTCATTCTCAACCGCACGTGGCGCCCCGCCCTGGCCGTAACGGGTCAGGAAGGTATTCCGGCGCTGAAGGATGCCGGCAACGTGTTGAGGCCATACACGACCCTCAATTTGTCGATCCGCATCCCGCCGACACTCGACCCGCTAGAGGCACGGGACGTAGTGCAGGAGCTCCTCACGAGCGAGCCTCCTTACGGCGCCAAAGTAACGCTCGACTTTCACGCGCCGGCGCCGGGATGGAGCGCCCCCGAGCTCGCGGCGTGGCTCGGAGAGAGCCTGGACGAAGCGTCCGAAGCGTTTTACGGAAAGCCCGCGCTCCACATGGGCGAGGGCGGCTCGATACCGTTCATGGGCATGCTGGGCGACAAGTTTCCCGAAGCCCAGTTCGTGGTCACGGGCGTCTTGGGGCCGCAAAGCAATGCCCACGGGCCGAACGAGTTTCTCCACATCGAGTACGCGAAGAAGCTGACCGGCTGCGTGACGCACATTTTGGAGAAGCACTTCAGCCGAACGGCGTGACGCGGATCCGTTCAGGGTCCAGACCGGTGTTCTTCAACATTCTTAATTCGCCTAGCACGGAAGGCCATTGCTAGCGCCGCGATGACGACGGTGTCAGTTAGCCTGCACTCAAGATGGTGCCGGATCGGGTTCAAGAGCCGAAGAACGCGGGCCTCGCGCGCTCCGGCCGGGCGCGTTTCGCGATCCGAAAGGGCGTTGTTGCACCGCTCTGGCTGAGAGCGAAATCCGCCTAATCGTGGTGGCCGAGGTATGTTCGACCATGAAGTATCCCAAGCGCAGCCAGTACAAGCACGCGAAGCAGAAGAAGTACCACGTTCGCAACTGGGCGGAATACAACGAAGGGCTGCGCCGCCGGGGCGATTTGACAGTCTAGTTTGACGAGGAGGCAATCGCGAACTGGAAGGCTGACACGACCGGTAAGCCTGGCGGTCAACGGGTCTATTCAGACATGGCGATTGAAACGGGCCTGGTTGTCCGCATGGTGTACAAGCTCGCCTACCGCCAAACCGAAGGCTTCTTGCACTCGATCGCCTTACTTTTCGGGCTCGGTATCGAGATCCCGGACTACTCGACATTGGTGTCGGCGCTCGAGGCTGCTCCGCAAGAAGCTGCGGATTCCGAAAGCCGCAAGCAATCAACCCATCCACCTGATGA
>SMYC01000014.1 GCA_004356105.1 Acidobacteriota bacterium
AGGCGCACCCAGTCGCCCTACGGGCTCCCTCCGATCCCGCCGAGGTTCCTCTCTCTAGCAACATACTCATGCGTTGATCCTCCTCCACCCTCTACACTAATTTCAAGGGGCGAAGTGTCTCAGGGATGTTGGCACAGAGGGAACGGACGATTCCGCTTACTGCGCATCCGGAGATCGCTCGCAGGGGTGCGATGTTCGATAAGAAGAGTTTTCGCAAGCTCGTCTGTGGCCGGCCGCGACGTATGTAGGCCACGACCGCTTCTCCGACATCGCAGGGAAGCGGTAGCCGGTCCTCACGTCCCTTTCCTCGGATGACGACCTCCCCCTGTGCCCAGTGAAAGTCGTCGAGCTCCAAAGCTGCCACCTCGCCCGCACGAAGACCGAATCGCGCCAGTAGGAGCATGACCGCAAAGTTCCGCCGGCCCGGATGGGTCCGACGGTCGCAGCTTTTGAGTAGCCGCTGCACCTGCTCGGCAGGCAGAGCCTTCGGTAGAGATGTTTGGCGCCATGCGGCAACTTTGCCTACGGCCCCGACCAGGTCAGTCGCGAGCTCGCCGCGAAGATATAGGAAGCGAAGTAGCGAACGTAGCGCCGTGACCGTGTATTTCGTCCAATTTACGCTTGATTGACGGGATTGGCGCACGATGTAGCTTGAAACGTCGCTGGCGCCAAGTTGACTCAGCTCCAGCTTGTCCTCCCCGATGCAAACCGACAGGAAATTCCGAGCAATAGACTCATACTTGAGTACCGTCATCGGAACCACACCGCGTTCCTGGACTAGGTACTCTGCGTAGTCGTGGAACAGTCGATCTCGTTCGCTCGCTTCGGGTTCCTGCTGCAAAGCTGAAACGACTCCCGCCGTTTGGAGCAGCTCCAATATCGGTTCCAGACCTTGCCTAGAGAGATGGTTTGAGTAACCAGCCTCTTGCCTCGCTAAAAGGAAATCCGCGATGCGCGCGTTGGTCAACTCATACGCTTGCAAGCCAAGACCTTCCAACCAGCGACTGAGATGCGCCATGAGGCGCACCAGGTTTGCGCCCGACAGGGGTGTATACCCCTGTGCCAATAACATGCTCTACATGGGGCTTGAGCGGCCCCGTTATCCGGAACCGGGATGGATCCATCATCGTTCCCTCCCTCTACGGCGTCTTGCCGTCAGAAGGGAATTATCTCGCACTTCGCGCCAACTATGCCGATTACAGACCTAGCATCCGACCGTTTCAGGCAGAAAAAATAAGGTCCCCCAGACCACCCAGACCACCTACGCGGCATAGTCCGCTAGTCGGCATAGGAGTACAAGAGATGGGGCCTTTCGTTTTGCTGAGCGATTTGCGTCGAGCCTGAACCTAACTTCCCATTCTTGGCCGCCGATGCATCTCGCCTGCCTCCCGCGCGATTTCGTCAACACGCTCATCGGATGGCAAGGGCTGTGGGTCCGAGGTTTCCACTACCAGGTCGACAAAAGCCAGAGCGTTGGTGGATGTAGCACCACGGAGGAGGAGGCCTTTGTGCGGGATTTGCGGACGAAAGGTCCGTAAGAACAAAGATCGCTATACGCGGTACTGGCGGCACTTGGACATGTTCGGAGTCCGGACCTATCTTCGCTACTCGATCCGACGAGTGGTATGTCGGCAGTGTGGAGTGGTCAGAGAAAAGGTGCCTTGGGCGGCCGTCGTTTCAATTCTCCGTTGGAACGAGCCGTTCGAGCTCTTCGAACCAATTCTGGACGAGTATGAGCTCCGTCGGCGAAGCCTCGTCGCCCGGCCCACCTTCTTTGATCATCAGGAAGCGCTTGCCGTCGGGAGATATATCGTACGTGCGTCCAGCCCTGCCCGCGAAGTAGCTGCGCAGCTCAACGACCACTTCGGCTTTACTTGAAGCGAAGCTGGGATCCGTGCGAATGCGGACCGCCACAAGTTCTCCGCCTGGAGCCCGATAGAACAACTCCTGTCCATCCGGTGCCCACAGCGGCTGTGTGCCACCGCTTGCCGATATCTGCCACCGCCCATCCTCGACGGCCGGAAACGGCCGGACGTAGATCTCGTGTCGGCCTGATTCGTTTGACTGGTAGGCCAGGAATCCGCCGTCGGGAGAAATCTCCGCGTTAATCTGGGCGTACTCGGCTGAAAGGAGTGTCTCCGAGGAACCGTCCCGTAAAAGCACTCCGAGGCTACGAACGGCGCCCGGCTGGATCTGGCGAAACACCAACCGCTCACCGTCGGGGCTGAACGTATACGGGGTCGGTACCATCTCGCTTTCCGTCAGCTGCTCGACCGCACCCGTGCCATCAGCCGACTTCCAGTAAATATTTCGTGGCCCGTCTAGCGTAGAATCGAACACCACGCGCCGGCCGTCGGGCGTCCACGCTGGGTAATGTTTGTTACCCGCGCCGAACGTGAAGCGTGTTAGCGTCTCCCGTTCGAAATGCCAGATCCAGATGTCGTTCTCCTGGTCGCGCACATCGAGGGCGAGCTGGGTCCCGTCGGGAGACATACGCGGATTAAAGTACCTTCGGGGCTCTGCGGTCAGCGGCTCTTCTCTTCCGTTGCGATCCACCCAGACGAGCGTGCGGTCATCTAGGGCGACGCCCGAGAGGTAGACCAGCGACCCCGTGTCCGAGAAGCTGAACTGCGCGGCACCCACGTCTCCAGAAGAGCCCATGACACCGTCGACCATGGGGACGGGCCGCCTATCACCTCGAGCCGGTCTTCATCGAAGCGTACCGCGAAGAGCGTTTCGCCCAGGACGTAGACGAGATGTCCCGAGGGGACATAGCGCGCGTCTCCACCTCCATAGATCAAGACCTTTCTCTCACCGCTCTCGAGAGAATACACAACGATGTGCGCATCGTCCCATGTGGAGCCGACTCTGTGGGTAAAGAGCACGGCGTTTCCGCCCGGCAGGACCTGAGGTCCATAAAATCTTCCTGCCGTCGCTTCGATCGGGACGAGAACTTCAGGCGTTCCCCCATTGGCGGAGACCCGTAGGATCCCTACCCGCGATTGGCCGAAGACGATCGTGTCGTCGGCTCCCCACCGAGCGCCAAAAAGACGCGTCGCGTCACATAGGCTCACCGGCGCACCACCACCGATGGGGGATTTTCTTGAGCGCTCCCGGGCTATGGAACCCGACGCAGACACCGTCTCCGATCGCCCTTTCAGCGGAACACCGAACGGCGGAGCTCCCGACGCTTCGCGCGCTCATCTTCACGTCGCGCTGATTGTTGCTCTTGAACGTGCTCTACGTAGGCCGAAAGCGGTTTCTCGAGTTTTGCCGCGGGGGACCACTAAGTATCTTCAGTGGATACGCGATCAACCCAGTAGCCCGGCCGGCGACTTGCGTGGGCCACCGGAAGGATCACCAGACCGTCGTTCTCCAAGGAATAAAGGAATAGATGAGGGCTATCGAAACTTTCGCAGCACGTGCTTTCGGATGCCCGGACGAATTTCTTTGGACGCCTCGGGGAACCGCCCAATCGCCGACTCTGCGCGCCTGATTTCCGCAAGAAACCGCTTGCCGAGGGCTCTCTTCTGGAGCTTCAGGTAACCGACAGCGTTCAAGAGCTCAGTCTCGGCTGCCTCATGATATCGAACCAGCTTCACCGGAGAAGTTGTTCAGCTTTTTTATGCACTTCTGCCGCCGCGACCGTTCTCGCCTGACCGTCGCGGAGTTGCTCCCGGCGCCGCTCAGCCTCAACTCCCCAAACACGCTCCGCCTCGTCCGGGCTGAGCTCCTCCAGACTCGTGAGAAGCCGTTGCGCGAGAGCGGCGCGATCCTCCAGCTCCAGGTCGAGCGCACTTTTCAAAACTTCCGCCAGAGACACTGGAATGATCGTGCTGGATACGCACGTTTGGGTGTGGTGGGTCTCTGGATCCACCACGTTGCCCGGTGCGGTCCAGGATGAGATCGAGGCGAGCACGGGGAGCGGTACGCTCCACGTTTCTTCCATCAGTGCCTGGGAAGTGGCGCTCCTGGTGAAACAAGGTCGTCTTGACTTGACCATGGATGTTGTGGACTGTATCGCCAAATCCGAGGCCTTTCCGTTTCTACGTTTCGTGCCCGTGGACAATAACATCGCATACCGCTCCACAAACTTGCCCGGTACGCTGCACAAGGACCCCGCCGACCGTCTGATCATAGCCACAACCCTCATATTGGGAGCGAAACTGATCACAAGAGACAAGAACATCAGGAACTATCCTCACGTCGAGACCCTCTGGCAATCTACGAGTTCCGACAACTGAACTCGTATCACTTCCTCGGGCTAACACTGCCCAGGAACGAGTTCGTTGAGGGATTGACTTCAAGGCTGCGAACACGTGTTGGTGGGAGAAGACAAAACCCGTCTCCCCTGGCCCTGGAACCCGACCCACTCTTCGAACTCATTGTGAGATGCTGCGCTTGAACGCGCTTTAAGGTGGGCCGAAAGCGGTTTCTCGAGCATTGCCGGTATCACGCCGTAGCCGGCTAGAGCTCCTCCGGATCGAGGTGCGCTGTCGATGCGTGGCGGATGTGAAGCACGTGAACGACGTCTTCTTTGACCGTGAAGAGGATCCGGTAGGGTGCCGCGCTTTTTGCCGTAGAGAAGCTGGCCGATGGTCTCCCCGAACAACGCGTCGTTCTCCGGGCCGAGCGCACAGCGCTCGGGAGTCGTGCTCAGCGTCTCGACGGCCTTCAAAAGCTTGCCGAGCCACTTCTCGGCAGCGGAAGGCGATTGGTTGTAGTACCACAGCGATAGACCTCTCGAACCTCCGCCTTCGCCGTCGGCTGAATGAAGACCTCTTCGTCGTAGGTGACTTTGAGCTCGTAAACCGCGTGGCCTTGATAGTCCTTTTCACGGGGCTTGGGATCGAGCCGCGTGCCTGGATCGAGGAGCTTCATCGGGAGCCCATAGAGTATAGATGTAGTAGTTCCGCGTTCGTTTGGCTTGCTCGGGCGTGAGTCGGTATTGCGCGGCGGCTTCTTCGGAAAAGGTGGTCGAGCCGCCGAGAGAGGCTTTGACGTCGTCTCCGTCGACCCGAATGTAGACCTCGCGCCCGCGATCGACGACACGTCGCATCTCGAAACGGCCGCGGCCGTTGTCGATGACGATGCTCGTTTTCCGAATGCCCCCGTCGGGGCGTGACTCCGAAAGCTCAATCGCGATGGCGGACGTCGCGAACCGTCCATCGGAATCGTGATAGGCGATCGAGCGATCGAGCATCTCCGCCGCCGATAGGCTCGCGGCCAGGAGTAGAACAGTCGTCGTTACCAAGTGGCACCTACGGCGCGGGTCAAATACGCGGTGAAGCGCGCCATCATTTGATAGGACGCGGCGAGAGCCTTCATGAAGTCTTTCTCACAGGCTTGTTTCTCCGTGAACTTTACGAAGGCGACGAAGTCTTTTCTTTTGAGATCCTCGATGAGCGGGTGGTCCGGGTCGTATCCCTTGGGCGGTCTCTTGAGGGATTCCCCATCGAGCGTACATTGTGCTTTGAACGCCTTTCCGGACACGGCGCGTTTCCAGCCTTTCGGATCTGCCACGAGCGCGTCCCGGACGCGGTGAAGCGTTGCCGGCTCCGGGCGCCAAATACCTCCGCCAGCGTAAACGGTCCCCGGCTCGAGATGTAAGTAATAGCCTGGCGCATGCACGCTCTTGCGGTCTTCGTGAGGGAAGTGCACGCCCGCGGCTGTTTTGTAAGGTGTCTTGTCCTTCGAGAAACGAACGTCGCGATAGATGCGAAACAACGACCCGCCGACGGGACGAGGGTCCGCAACGAGATAGGGGCTCAGTTTGTGAAGCTCGGGCGCGAACTCGGAAATGAACTCGAGTAGCGGGTCACGAACGACCGCTTCGTAGCGCGACTTGTTCTTCTGGAACCATTCACGGTTGTTTTTCCGTTTCAGCTCGCGGAAGAATTTGAATAGCTCGGGCGTAATGTGCGTTTGGCTCGTCATCTTGCGAGGTGCAGTTTACCTCACTCGCCGATATCTTCCGCCCAAAGTTCCGGGTTTTCCTTCTGTAGGCGCTCCATCAGCGCGATCGCACGCTCGTCTTGAAGAATGTGAAGAGTGGTTCCGTTCTCGCGCATCCAGTCCTCCGCGCCTCGGAACGTTTTGTTCTCTCCGATGACGACCGTAGGGATGCGGTAGAGGACCGCCGCGCCTGAGCACATGGCGCAGGGGCTCAGTGTCGAGACGAGGGTAAGCTCGCAGAAATCGCGGCGTCGCCCCGCATGGCGCATCGCGACCATCTCGGCATGGGCGGTAGGGTCGCCCGTCTGCACGCGTTCGTTGTGGCCGCGCGCTACGATCTCGCCGTCTGGGCTGACGAGCACCGAGCCGATGGGGATGCCTCCTTCGCTCCAAGATTTCTCGGCTTGCTCGATCGCTGCCGTTAGCCACGTTCGAAACCGGTTGTCACTCATCCTCGTATTACCCAGAAAGTGAAAAGCCCGACCATCACGACCGAAATGGAAAGCTTGGCAACCACCCCTAGAAAAACACCGACCACCGCGCCGAGACCGCTCTTGAGCGCGACGTGGATGTCCTTCCTGTAAATGAGCTCGACCGTAATCGCGCCGAGGATAGGTCCGAAGAGGATCCCGAGCAGTCCGAAGAAAAGTCCGGCGAATCCACCGAGCACCGCGCCGAGCATCGCCCAGCGGCTCCCGCCAAGCTTCCGCGTACCGAGCGCAGCGGAAAAATACTCGAGTGCGTAAGCGACGCCGGCGAGCGCGACGAGGAAGGCCAGTCGCCACGTGTCGACGGGCTGAAAGTCGGTGGCGAGTGCGTAAATAAGAGCGCCGAAAAGAATGAGAGGCGTTCCCGGAATCACGGGCAGAAACGAGCCCAAGATGCCCGCGATCATGAAGATGAACGCGAGAGCGAGCACTGCGCCGGGCGCCATCCGCTCATTCTAGCAGGGTGTTGAGCGCGACCAGCGGAGCTTTAGATGAGGTGCGCGCGGGAGAGCGTGTCTTCGACGAGCTCGTACACGTAGTCTTGAATCTGGCCCGTTTGGGTTTGGTCGCAATTCATGAACTGAATGCCGGCGCCCTCGAGGAAGTCGTTCTTCCGGACGCCGCCCGGATTGCTCCACGCGATGCGCCCTTCGATCTCGAGAGGTTGATGCTCACGAAACGTGCAGAAAGTCAGCCGGACAGTGCTGTCCACGCGGAAGGGAATCGGCGAGTGGACATAGGCGCCACCTACGCTGATGTCCTGGAACTTGCCGGAGAAGAAGTTGTTGCGCGTCTCGCACAAAACGTCCGCGTCGGTGGGGATGCGCAAGAAGTCCACGGGGACTTTGCTCCTCAACATCGCCGGGGAAGTGGTGGGCAAGTCGTCCGTCGTCATCTCGGGCCGGTAGAGACCAGAGAAGATGCTGTCGAGGGTGAATGTGACCTCGACCCATTCCCTTTGCTGCTGGGGAGTGAGTTGCCCGTCGACACTATTTCGCAGTTGGTAGAGCCTCGAATATTGTTGAAAGATCTCGTAGATGTGGGCTTGTACCGCAGGCATGTTAGGTCTCCTCCCTGGTCAGTTACTAGCCCCTTTACAAGATACGTTCCAGATATGTGATCTCGCGTATAATAAGGCCCGCTCTAAAGCTAAGTGGTTCAACAGCAAGTAGATGAGCTATGCGCGACAGCTGGGGTAAGGCGCTAGCGTACTGTCCGGGAGTGGGAAAGCTGAGGGGAGTTCACCACCGTCCCTGGAGGTTGATGTAGGGTTTATGCTACGGAGTCGAAATCAGCGTTTTTCCGTCTTGAAACGGAATCGCCGCGCTTTGAGCTCGTAGCGGGGGAGGCTGGATGGCTCGGCGAGCTCGATCGTGGCGCGGATCCCGAGCTGGTTTCCAAGGGCTTCGGCTACGCCTGCTCGGATCGCCTCGGAGTCGGCGCCGGGAGCGACTTCCAAGTCGATGTGGAGCTCCCACATGCCACGCTCTTTCGAGATCTCGACCTGAAACTCGACGACCGCGGGTGCCTCGCGGATGATCGACTCGACCGCGCTCGGGTAAACGTTGACGCCGCGCACTTGGATCATGTCGTCGACCCTGCCTAGAATGCCGCCGGGAAAGCGTACGAACGGGCTTCCACATGTGCACGGCGTCGACACCCATTTGACGACGTCCCCAGTGCGGTAGCGCAGCGCGGGCATCGCCCACCGGCCGAGATTTGTCAAGATGAGCTCGCCCGGCTCTCCCTCGGCGACGGGCTCCCCAGTATCCACCGAAAGGACTTCGGCGATGAACTCTGATTCCAGCAAGTGCAGCCCTTGGTCGTCCGGACACTGGTAGCCCCAGGCCCCGACCTCGCTCATCCCGGCGTGGTCCCAGCAGCGCGCGCCCCAAGCGGATTCGATTTGCTTACGAATGGACGCGACATTGGCTCCCGGCTCGCCGGCGTGAATCGTATTGCGGATGGCGCTCGTTCGAAGATCGATATTCTTTTCCCGAGCGACTTCGATAAGCCGGAGCGCGTAAGTTGGCGTCGAAAGGAGCACCGTGGCTCGCGTTTCCATGAGCCAATGAAGCCTTTGCTCTGAGCTTTGAGCGCCGCCGGGGATCGCAAGCGCGCCGATCTGCTGCGCCGCCTCGTAGCCCGCCCAAAAACCCACGAACGGCCCGAATCCGAACGCGGTAAAGATGCGGTCCTCACGGGTGATGCCGATGGCGCGATAAATTTCCTGCCAACAAAAGGTGAACCACGCCCAGCTCTCGTTGGTGTCGAGACATGTAAGGCGCCTCCCGGTCGTGCCCGAGGTGGCGTGAATGCGCGTGTAAGCGTCGTGCTCGAATGTGAGATTCGTCCCGTAAGGCGGGTTGTCCGCCTGGTCGTCGACCAGCTCCTGCTTGGTGGTAAACGGCATGCCGAGAAAAACCTCGAGCGACGAGATGGGGAGCGTGACGCTTTCGAGTTTTTTCCTATAGAACGTGTTTTGTTTTCGCAAGAGCGCGAGCCCGGAACCGGAAAGGTTCAGCTTCTCCAATTGTCGCTGTGCAATTTGTTCACGGGTCACGGCCATTGCGCTTACTCTAACCTCGAAGCTCGAGCTTGCCCGAGACGTCGAAATTCCCTCCGGAGAGTACAGCGACAGTCTTGGTTCCAGCGGATAGGTCCAACCTGCCGGACAAAAGAGCGGCCGTGGTGGCGGCTCCGGAAACTTCGGTGAGAAGCTTGGCGCGCTCGAGCAGAAACCGGATGGCGGAGACCATCTCTTCATCGCTGACCGTTACGAAAGTCTCCACGTTCGGTGCGATGGCCTCCCACACTTCTGGGTCGGTTTTCTTGGTCGCGAGGCCGTCGGCGAGCGTCTCGACCGCGTCGAGCTCCACCGGCCGGCCGGCTTCACGGCTTCTCGCCATGTTCGCTGCACCTTCCGGCTCGACGCCTATCACCTTCACTTGTGGTGCCATCACCTTGAAGGCGCTCGCCATGCCCGCGATGAGGCCGCCGCCTCCGATCGGCACGAGCACGACTTCGACATCGGGCAGGTCTTCGAGGATCTCGACGGCCACCGTCGCTTGGCCGGCCATGATGTACCTGTCTTTGAATGGGTGTACGTAGCTGAGGCCCTTTTCTCGGCCAATCTCGACGGAGCGCGCGTAAGCGTCGTCCCAAAGGGTGCCATGAAGAACGGCCTCGGCGCCATATTCCCGGACGGCGGCGACCTTGCTGCGGTTGGCGGCCTCGGGCATGACGACCCAGCCGGGAATGCGTTGGTGAGCCGCGACGAAAGCTACGGCTTGGCCGTTATTCCCCGCGGACGCGGTGATGATCCCCTTGGCGCGCTCGTCCGCGGGGAGACTCAAGACCTTGTTGAACACGCCACGCGGCTTGAAGCTTCCGGTCTTTTGGAGGTTCTCCGCTTTTACGAAAACCTCGAGCCCAGAGCGCGCCCCGAGAGCGCGGGAAGAGAGAAGTGGCGTTCGGTGCACGAGCCCGTCGATGCGCGCGCGCGCCTCGTCGATATCCTGTCGGCTTGGTGCGAGCGTCATGGCACTAGCGCGTCGTAGCGCATACGGAGCGTCTTTATGGGGTTGGCGTTCTCGTGCGGCTCGATGTTCTCGTCGGTCACGTCGATGAACAGCGCATATTCACCGTCGCCTGTGGAGCCATCGGCCGAAAGAATATAGGCGACGTGCGACGTCTTGCCGTCGCACGGGGCGTCTGGAAGCGGCTCCGACTCGCAAGTACACCGCCCATCACCACCGGCCGTGTCGGCGGCTTCCATCGCAGCCATGACGCGATCGGTGAGGCTCCCCGAGCTCGCCTCGAAAGCCGCGACAGCGTTTCTTACTACGTCACCACTCGCGAGAATGTTTCCTTGAATCGAGTAATGAATGTCGGTGCCATTGACGCTGCCCTGAACGTCGAGCGACGCGTCGCGGTTCCCTGAACCGGAGAATCCCGCACTGCGGCCCTCTAGGTCGAGAATGCCGAACTGACGGCGCTCGATATCCGGGTCTTTCTGGAGGAGCGCGAGAATGGCCTCGGGCGAAGTTCCCTTGCGAAGCTCTTCCGCGATGAGCGTTTGGTTGGCGCGCGTCCGATCGAATCCGGCTTGCGCGGCGGCGATGCCTTTCCCAGGAACGACGATGGCCTGAATGTCCATGAGGCCTTTGGACGGAAAGGCCGCGAAGCGAGCCTGGGCGACACAGGTTGCGGAAGCGATGACGAGCTCACCGCTTACGCGGTCGAGTGCTACGACCGACCAAGTGGACGAGGTGGGTACGGCGACGAGAAGAGTCGCGAAGATTGCGAGCGCTATGGCGATTTGTCTCATGGGCCCAGCATTTTATACGTTGTAGCTGTTCATGTGCCTCGATGTTAGGATCCCTCGCGTGCAGGCGATTGGAAGCTCGAGATCGTCGAGGACGCCCGGTCGCGGCTCGGCTTGCGAGTCTTGAAAAAAAAATGGACTACCTCCGCACGCGAGATCGTTTTCGAGACGCCGGTATTCTCGCTGCGCCGGGATCGCAAAAAACGGCTCGACTCAGCAACCTCCCACGACTTTTATGTCATCGAATCTGTCGACTGGGTCAACGTGATCCCGTTGACTCCCGATGACGAGATCGTTTTCATCGAGCTGCACCGGCACGGGACCGATGAGACGAGCCTCGAGATCCCTGGCGGCATGATCGATCCCAGTGACGCGTCTCCGATGGCGGCCGGTCTGCGGGAGCTTACGGAGGAGACCGGCTATTCGTCACCCGAGCTCGTGGAGCTCGGCGTCGTCCACCCGAACCCGGCGCTACAGGGCAATCGGTGCTTTACCTATCTCGCCAAAGACGCGTATCTTGCGGGACCACCTCGGCCTGACGAGACCGAGGACATCGAAGTCGTCTGTTATCCGCGCGCGGAAGTCCCGCGTCTTCTGCGTGAGGGACGCATCTCGCACGCTCTCGTCATCGTTTGTTTTTTTTGGCTGTTCCAACACGAAGGACTCTTATGAAGAAAGCACTGTCATTCATCAGTTTGTCGAGCCTATTGGCCGTGGTCCAAACGACGGGCGTCGACCCGGAAGTTTTGAAGCAAGCCGATCGTGTTTTTGCGGAACAAACTGCAGAACGAGGTTTGGATGGCTGGGTCGAAGCCTTTGCTCCCGATGGCAAACTGGTGAGTAGAGACGGCGTAACCGAAGGCCATGACGCCATACGTGCCGCCATGGGTGCGCTCGATAGATCCGATTTCTCTCTTTCGTGGGAGCCGCTCTTCGCCGAAGGCTCAGGCGATCTAGGTTACACGCACGGCACCTATCGACGTGAACGCGTCGATTCCGAGGGTAAGGCGGTGGTGGAAACGGGCCGCTACGTGACGATTTGGCGCCGCAACGCCGACGGCAAATGGAAGGTCGTGTTGGACATAGGAACTTGATCAGTTCAGGGATTCAGCTGAATCCTGGATCCTTTCCCAGGCCTTGCGGACGTGGCGCTCTTCGGTCATGGATTGTCCGATGGCCATGCGCAGAGCGAGGCGGCCATCGAGCTTTGTATGGGTCAGGTAGAGTTTGCCGCTCTCGTTCAAGCGGTTCATGAGCGCTTCGTTCACGGCGTCGCCGCCGAGGTGACGAAAACAGACGAGGTTCAAAGGGGCCGGTGCGGCGAGCTCGAATCGCTCATCGGCCTCGACCCAGCTCGCGAATTGGCGCGCTAGCTCGATGTGCTGCGAAACGTGGTGCCTCAGGCCTTCGATGCCGTAATGGCGAATGACGAACCACAGCTTGAGAGCGCGGAACCGGCGCCCGAGCGGGATGTGCCAATCACGGTAGTCGATGACCGCGCCAGACTCCGTGGCTTCGTTGCGAAGATATTCGGGAAGAATGCTCAGCGTGTCGATGAGATCCTTGCGGCTCTTGACGTAGAAACAATCGCAATCGAAGGTCGTGAACATCCATTTGTGGGGGTTGAAGCAATAGCTGTCGGCATGCTCGACGCCATCATGGATAAAACGGTATTCCGGTGAAAGCGCGGCGGTGCCGGACATCGCCGCGTCGACGTGGAGCCAGAGATCTTCTTTGCCGCAAATACGGCCGATTGCGGGAAGCGGGTCCATCGCGTTCGATGATGTCGTCCCGACGGTGGCGCAGACGAAAAAAGGCGTGAGCCCTTGGTCGCGGTCGGCGGCGATCTGTCGCGCGAGCGCCTCGGGCTGCATCGCGAAGGCTTCGTCGACGTCGATGAGGCGAAGGTTCTCCGCGCCTATACCGGCGATCTTCACCGCTTTCTCGATCGACGAGTGGGCTTGCGATGACGTATAGGCGACCATGGTCCCTTGGATGCCGACACGGTTGGTTTCGAGCTTGCTGGCGCGCTCACGCGCGGCCAGCAGAGCGCACAAGGCCGAGCTCGACGCTGTATCTTGGATAACGCCGCCGCCCGTACCCGAGGATTTGAAGAAATCCGGAAGGCCGAGCATGTCGACGAGCCAGTCGAGGACGTGGGTCTCGAGCTCGGTGCATGCCGGGCTCGTTGCCCAGATCATGCCTTGCACGCCCAGTCCTGCGGAGAGGAGCTCGCCGAGGATGGCGGGCTCCGAGGAGTTCGAAGGGAAATAGGCGAAGAAGTTGGGTGATTGCCAATGGGTGATTCCAGGAATGATCAAGCGATCGATATCCGCGAGGATATCGTCGAAAGGCTCGCCTTTGTCGGGGGCATGTTCCGGAAGCGCTGCTCTGAGCTCGCCCGGCTTCGATTGCGATAGGACGGGAAGGTCTTCGATGCGGCTGCGGTAATCGGCGATCCAGTCGACGAGCTCGTGGCCGTGGCGGCGAAACTCGTCCGCTGTCATGTGATAGCTCTTCATTTCTGCTCCTTGCGGAACAGTACATCGTTATCCTTGCCGATCTCGTAAAAGTGGCAGACGTTGGGATGACGGATGCGAGCGCCTGCTCGCGCCTCGCGCCGCAGACGCTCGCGAGCGTTTTCGCTGTCTGCCGCTTCTCCGATCGTCTTGATCGCGACGAGGCGGTCGAGCTCTTCATCGCGAGCCGCATAGACCACCCCCATACCGCCGCGACCGAGCTCGCGGTCAATACGATAGCGCCCCAAGCGCACGGGAATGCCCAATCTACCTCCTGGAATGGACGTCATAGTACCTGCTTTGATTCCGGATATGTAGTTGGTGATTGACTTCCGGTTTGGCACAGACTACTTTTTCCACCGTGATCGGCCGCACTCTCTTCCACTACACGATCCAGGAAGAGCTCAGTCGTGGCGGGATGGGGGTCGTGTATCGCGCGCTCCCGATGAACTGTTGCCCGGCCTGGTCGCCGGACGGGAAGGAAATCGCTTTTCACAGTCTCCGAACGGGTAACCGTGATGTCTTTGTTGTGTCGGCCGATGGCGGCAGTTCGCATCAACTTACGAGCGCGACCAAGCAAGAGCGCTACCCGAATTGGTCACCCGATGGGCGTGAAATCGTCTTCCGGTCCAGCGGCGGAACGGAACAAGGAGAGATGTACATCGTTTCGCGGGGTCCCAGCGAAGTTGGGGGAGAGACACCGCGGAGGTTGACGTTCGATGCCGCCGTCGGCATTGCGATATGGTCTCCGAACGGTGAGCTCATCGCGTACAACTTGGGAGTCGGCGGCGTCCGTGTCGTGCCCTCAACCGGCGGCGAGCTGCGCATCCTTTCCTCCTTTGGACACTCGCCGCTTTGGAATCGAGACGGATCGACCATTTACTTCCTCGATCTAGACGGCATCTGGTCCGTTCTCAGCGCCGGCGGGGAGCCTCGAATGCTCGTGAGTTTCGACGATCCCCATCGTGTTTCCCTTCGCCCCGAATGGTCGACGGACGGCGAGCACTTCTATTTCACGCTCACCGAGTACGATAGCGACGTGTGGGTGATGGAGCTGGAACAACGGTGACGTCAAGTCTGTAAAATTCCGCCTCCACGCCTCGACGTCTTTCACGGAAGGTTACTCATGCGAGAAAAAGCTCGTCGGGTCGCCGTCGTTGTCGCGATCCTATCCGTAGACGTATCAGCCCGGGCCACGCAGGAACAAGTCCAGGAAGTGTTCCTGCAATGGCCGCTTCCGCCGGGAGCGGAAGATTATGCAGCGATTGACGGCAGGCACCTCCTCCGCTACGTGGTGGAGCAGGCTGCGATCTCGCGCCGGTATCGCGACGAGGTGAACTCACAGTTCTGGGGTCGGATCATTGGTACCTCGTCGGATGCCGAAAGCGCAGAGTGGCTAGCGGGCAAGTTCAGAGCGATCGGCCTTTCGGAGGTGCGCCTCCAGCCACTCGACCTCCTGCCGCAATGGATGCCGCAGTCCTGGAAGGTCGCTGTTACCGGTGGTGGCGAGACGTTCGAGCTCGCATCGGCGCAGCCCTTTTACGGCTCATCGGGCACGCCGCCCGAGGGACTGGATCTCGAGACCGTGTATGTCGGACTAGGAAGCGATGCCGATTTCGCGGGGCGTGATGTGAAAGGGAAAGCTGTCTTCGTCTTCAGCATGCTCGGTGTTCCGAGGGAGGATGCGCTACAGCGGGCGGATGACAAGGGTGCCGCCGTGCTCTTCGATGTGCTGATGCTTCCCGGAAACCTACGCTATCAAGCCTACCCCTCGAGAACCGACGCACCCGCGTTCTCACTCGGGAGCGAGGATGGGTACCGTGTGCGCGACATGATCGTCGAGGCGCCGACGCGTGTGCGCGTCAACCTCGACATCCGCATGACCTCCGGCCTGAAGACCTTCCTCGTTTGGGGCACGCTGCCCGGAAGCACGGACGAAACGATTTACATCATCGCTCACCGCGACGGCTGGTTCGATGCGTCGGGCGACAACGCGTCGGGCGTTGCCTCGATGATCGGCTTGGCCGAGTACTACGCTAAAGTTCCACATTCCGAGCGGCGGCGAACGATCGTGTTCATCGGCTTGGATGGCCATCACAACACAGGTGAAGGCTCGGGGGTCGGTCGGCAGTGGCTGGTCGAACATCGCGACGAGGTGTTCGCTAAAACAGCGCTCGTGATCAACTGCGAGCATCCGTCCACGGTGCAGACCAACGTCCGGCCGCGCTACATGACTGGAGAAGATATCGTCTGGGCGAACACCTATACGCCCCAGCAATGGTACGCGGGCGGACCCTCGAGACCGGAGCTTCAGACTATCGCCGCCGAGGCGTTTAGAGAATTCGGCGTGAGCACTTACCTCGAGCCGAACTCACGACCTCCGGCGGGCGATTTGGGACGCCTCTATCGATTCGTGCCCGGCGTGGCGACGAGTGACTTCTTGCACTACTTCCACACCGACGAAGAAACACCAGATACGGTGCCGTGGACCGGTCTCGAGGCCTCGACGCGCGCCTATGCCAGGATCATTGACGAAGTGAACAAGCGGGACCTCTCCGTTTTTCAACGACCCACGGAACCGGAGCCCTGAACGGCGAGGCGCAATTACGAACTAGGGGTGCCCACCATGTAGGCATAGTCTCCTGGTTGGACGACGTTGCGGGTCAAGTGGGAGAGGATCATGATGCCGTCGGGGACCGTGTTCTCGATGTCCTCTAGCTCTTCGAAGGTCTGTGGGTGGATGATGCGTCCGAGGGTTGAGCCGGCGGCAATGGGCTCGCCGAGTGCCGGGGCCTCCGTCTCTAGGAACCCGCCCATCTTTGGGCGCAAAGTCGTGATGGCGTCAACGACGATCGCCTCGGTTGTCTCATCGGGTTCCGAGTCGAGCATCTCGAGTGTCGCGAATATATTGCTCAAGCCTTTGAGCCCGCGGGCGACGTAGGGACGCTGATCGATGAGGCCGCCGCCGAGCTCTATGGTAACAGACGGGATTCCACGTTCTTCGGTCACGCCGACCGAGGTGCCTTCGAAGATCGTGCCTTCCTTGCCGGGTTGGCTGCGGTAGAGAACTCTGGAGCCGAAGGCGCGTGACAGTGCCTCCGCATTTCTTATGTACACGTAGTCGACGGTCGGCCGGTCGCCTCCGGAGTGAAGGTCGATCAGAATGTCGATCTTGGTGAGAAAAGTGCGTGTGATTAATTCGGCGAGCTGCTCCGAGAACCAACCGTCGACTCTTCCCGGGAAGAGTCGATTGAGGTTGAGGTCGTCGGTCGGCGTGTGCCGTCGGTTGGCTTCGAAGGCGAAAGGGTTCGCGACGGGGAGCAGCAGGAGCCTTCCTCCGAACGCGCCGTCCGCGTAGCGTCGAGCCGTCTCGAGCACGATCTCCGTGCCGGTGCGCTCGTTTCCGTGAATGGCGGCGCAGATGCCAACTGTGGGCCCGTCTCCTCGAGTGCCGACGAGCTCGTGGAGGTAGAGAGCGATCTCGGAGCCGTTCGCCATGGTTGCGACCGGGATGCGTGCAGGTGATGTCATCTTCGTGCCAGTCCTCTCGGGTCGAGTCGGTCGCGCAATCCGTCGCCCAACAGATTGAATCCGAGAACGGTCCAAAGGATCGCTAGGCCGGGAACGGTAGCAAGCCACATATCTGTTCTCAAATAACGCACACCATAGGCGAGCGTCCACCCCCAAGTCGGCGTCGGCGGTTCTATCCCGAAGCCGAGAAAGCTCAAGCCGGCTTCGGCCACGATCGCCGTGCCGATGCTAAGGGTCGCGAGGATCGAGACGGGGCCGGCCGCGCGTGGGAGCAAGTGCCGCGTCATGATACGGAAATGGCGGGCGCCTGCCGCGCGTGCGGCCGCTACGTAGTCGCGCTCGACTTCCGAGAGCGTGATGCCGCGCACGAGGCGCGCGGACTCGGTCCAAAAGACGGCCGCGAGCGCCACGGTTACGCTTAGGGCGCCGGAGCCGAGCGCCGCGACGAGAGCCATCGCGAGAATGAAAGGCGGGAAGCCGAGAAAGAGGTCGACGATTCGCATCAGCACCGCGTCCACCGTGCCGCGAAAATAGCCAGATACGAGCCCGACCGTTCCGCCGAGGAGCACGGCGATGGAGACGGATGAGAGACTCACCGCGAGCGAGATGCGCGCCCCGTAGGCCATGCGGATCCAGAGGTCGCGCCCGAAATTGTCCGTACCGAGAACGTGCTCCCCGGAAGGAGGTGCCAGGCGGTTCGACATATCCATCGCGTCGGGGCTGTAGGTCGATAGCCAGGGCGCAAAAGCTGCGACGAACAGGATGGTTCCAACGAGCACGGCTCCTAAGCAGAGCGTTGGGCTACGCATGGGCTTTGAGTGTTGCGAATCTTATTCTCGGGTCGAGCGACGCATGTGCCAGATCGACGAGAAGGTTGACGAGTATGAACATGAGCGCGAAGATGAGCACCACGCCTTGCACGAGCGGAAGGTCGCGCTCCGAGATGGCCGTCACGGCGAGCTGGCCTAGTCCCGGCCAGCCGAAGATCGATTCGGTGAGGACCGCGCCGCCGAGAAGCGCGCCGAAGCGCACACCGAGCACGCTGAGGACCGGCAGGATCGCGTTGGACAAGGCATGCGCCGCGGTGACGTGCGACAAAGTGAGTCCGCGGGCATGCGCCGCGACGACGTACTCCTCGTGTAGCGTCGTCAACATCGACGCGCGGACAAGACGGCTAATGACCGCGGCGTGATGAATCGCGAGTGTTACCGTCGGAAGCACGAGGTGGGCAAGCGCATCCGTGAGCGCTCGAATGTCACCGGAGGTTAGGGCCGAGACGAGGGGCTCGCCGCGCCCGACGGCGGGGAGCCATCCCCAATCCACTGAGAGCCAAGCCATGAGAAGGATACCGAGCCAGAAGACAGGCATCGACACACCGAGCTGGGCGACCGCAGAAGCGGCGACGTCCAGGAAGCTCCCGCGCCATAGAGCGGCCATCGTGCCGAGGGCGACCCCGGATAACACGGCGAGCAGGAAAGATGCGAAAGCCAGCTCCAAAGTTGCCGGGAGTCGGCGCAACACGATATCGAGGACCGGCTCCCGCTGAAAGATGGATTGGCCGAGGTCGCCGCGCAGCACGTCCCATCCGTAATCGAAGAGTCGGACGGGGAGCGGTCGATCGAGACCGAGCTCTTCTCTCAGAGATGCGACGGCTTCCGGCGTGGCGTTCTCGCCTAGAAAGACCACCGCGGGATCACCGGGTACGAGCTCGAGGAGCGCAAAGACGAAGAGCAGCACGCCTGCCAGTGTGGGAACAACGAGCCAGAGACGGAGGAGCGCGTAGCGCGTCATCGTCACGGTGCGGGCGCGAGGTGACTCCTCGCGAGCGAGCGCAGCATCCCGCGCGGATCGGCCTCGTAGTCACGAAGCCGCGCCGACGTGAAGAGATGATAGCCCTGATAAGAGAGAACATAGTAGGGAAGCTCAACCGCTACGATCGCGGCCGCCGCCCTATAGATTTCAGCTCGCTTGGCGCGATCGTCCTCTGTACGGCCGCTTTCGAGAAGAGCGTCGAGACGACGGTTCGAATATTGCCCCCAATTGAGACCACCGCCCGTGTGCAGCTGGTCGAAGCTCACCCGGTCGGGATCGACGAGCTGCGTCCACCCGAGCAGAATGATGTCGTAGTCGCCCGCGTCGCGTCGAACGGAGAAGGACGGCCAGTCCGAGATGCGGATGGTGGCGTCGATGCCGTGTTTGCGAAACGCGTTTTGTAGAAACTCGACGGTCTGCACGCGGTTCAAGTCCTCGCTATGAGTGCCGAGCTCGATGGCGAGCGGTTCTCCGTCCCGTTCCCGGAAGCCGTCGCCGTCGCGGTCGCGCCAGCCGAGCTCGTCGAGAAGCTCTGCCGCTGCCTCCGCGTCATGTTGCGGTTGTCGCACGTCGCTTTCGAACGCCCACGATGATGGAAGAAGAATGGAGCTTGCGACGCGGTCGGTTCCTTCGTAAATCCCGTCGAGGATCGTCTCCTGATCGACGAGCATGGCGAGTGCTTTGCGAAGCGCGGGATCATCGAGCGGCGCCCGCGCGGTGTTGAAGTTCAGATAAGTGATGGCGGGCGCATTACTCGTGAAGCTTTCGAATCGTGGGTCCTCGGCGAGGCGTCGAATATCCTGGGAGGCTAGTGGCGATTGGATGAGATCGAGGTCGCCGGCCTCGAAGGCCTGGGCCCTTGCAGTGTTATCCGGCACGACGAGGAGCTCGATACGGCGGATGGACGGTGCGCCGCCCCAGTAATCATCGTGGGCCACGAGAACGATCTTGGCGCCGCGATCCCATAGCAACAGCCGGTAAGGTCCGCTTCCGGTGGTCGCCTCTCCGCCGCGCGGCACGATGCCGAGCTCGAGATAGCTGAGAAGTGGCGCGTAGGGAGTGCTGAGCGTGAATGTTACCGTGTGCTCGTCGGTGGCTTCAATCTCTGCAATCGGAGTGTAGAGCGATCGCAGCGGTGCACCGAGCGACGGGTCGAGGATCGTCTCGAACGTGTAGACGACGTCGTGCGCGGTGACCGGCGTTCCATTGTGAAAGCGCGCGTCGTCCCGGAGGTGAAAAATCCAAGTCGTGTCATCGGGATGATCCCAGCGATGCGCGAGCGCGGGAGTGGGCTTCGACGAGGCGTCGAGTGCTATGAGGCCGTCATAAAGAAGGTTGACGACACGATAAGCCGTCGTGTCCCTCATGAGGCGCGGGTCGAGCGAGCCGGCATCGACGTCGACTCCGACGCGCACAAAATCCCGCTTCCGCTCGGAGCACGAGAGCAGAATGACAACGGCGAGAAAAAGAGCGCTCAGTGGTCGCAAGACGAATCTCGGAGAGAGATTCTAACTCTAACCGTCTTTGAGCAGATATTTAGCGATCGTTTGGAGCTGCATGTTGGACGTTCCCTCGTAGATCGTGCCGATCTTGGCGTCGCGCCAAAATTTCTCGACAGGGAAGTCCTTGCTGTAGCCATAGCCGCCATAATGCTCGATCGCTTGTGACGTCACGCGTTCGGCGACTTGCGACGAAAAGAGCTTGGCCATCGCCGCCTGGACGAGGTAAGGCTTCTTGGCGTCGCGCAGCCGGGACGCGTTGTAGACGAGAAGCCGAGCCGCTTCGAGCTCGGTCGCGCATTGCGCATGCTGGAACTGAACGCCCTGAAACTCGGCGATGGGCTTCCCGAACGCCTTGCGCTCCTTCGTATAGGCCATCGCGTGCTCGAGCGCTCCCGTCGCTATCCCGATCATCTGGGCTCCGATTCCGATGCGCCCTTCGTTCAGCGTTTCGATGGCGACCTTGTAGCCTTTACCGATTTCACCGAGCACGTTCGACTTCGGGACGATGCAATTTTCTAGCACGAGCTCTGTCGTGCTCGAGGCGCGGATGCCGAGCTTGTCTTCCTTTTTGCCGACGGTGAAGCCCTCGAAGTCGCGCTCGACGAGAAAGGCCGTGATGCCCTTGTAGCCGGCGCCTGGGTCTACGGTCGCAAAGACGATGAACAGTCCTGCCTCCGCTCCATTCGTGATCCAGAGCTTGGTGCCGGTCAGACGGTACGCGTCGCCATCTTCGTCCTCGGTAGCACGGCAGGTGAGCGCGAAGGCATCGCTTCCGGACTCGGGCTCCGAGAGAGCGTAGGCGCCGACGGTGTTCTGGGCGAGGCGAGGCAAGTAGCGTTTTTTCTGCTCGTCATTGCCAAAGCGCATGACGGCGTTGTTGACGAGCGTGTTTTGGACATCGAGACAAACCCCGAGCGAGGCGTCGACGCGGGACACTTCCTCGACGGCGAGCGCGGCCATGAAAAAACTCGCGCCCGAGCCTTCGTAGCTTTCGGGGATCTCGATACCCATGAGGCCGAGCTCGAAGAACTTAGGAAGGAGGGCCGGATCGATCTTGGCGTCCTGGTCCATCTTACGGACGAGCGGGCCGATCTCTTTTTCGGCGAACTCACGCACCATGCTCCGAAAGAGCTCTTCCTCTTCCGAAAGCTCGGTGAGCGCGAAGGTTTTTTCACGCAACGGGGTTTCGACGTCGGTACTCATATCCCCGTTAGAAGCGCGCGAGCTCGATCATCGCGGTGTAGATGTCTTCGGATTGCGGGAGGATTTCGTCCTCGAGGTCGGGGTTATAGGCGACCCAGCAATCCTTCGCGGCCACCCGCCGAACCGGCGCGTCTAGCTCGTCAAAGAGCTCCTCCGAGATACGGGCCGCGATCTCGGCGCCGTAGCCGAATGTCCGCCCATCCTCGTAGGCGACGATGACGCGGCTCGTTTTCGTCACTGAAGTCGCAATCGCATCCCAGTCAAAGGGCGACAGGGTACGCAAATCGATGATCTCGACGGAGACGCCTTCCGCCTGCGCTTTTTGTGCGGCGATCTGTGCGCGGCGAACGAGCGCCCCGAAGGTCACGATGGTGAGATCCGTACCTTCGAGCACCGTGCGCGCCTTGCCGAACGGGATCATGTATTCCGGGCCGGGATAGCGGCCCTTGTTGTGGGTCTGCCGATACAGGTGCTTGTGCTCGAGGAAGATAACCGGGTCGTCGCAGCGGATCGCCGTGCGAAGGAGACCGTTCGCATCGAGGGCGTTCGAAGGCATCACGACACGGAGCCCCGGAATATGTGCGAACAAGACCTCGCCGGATTGCGAATGATAGATAGACCCTCCGGTCAGATAGCCGCCGATGGGAACGCGAATGACGAGAGGGCAGCTGAAAGTGCCGCCGGAGCGCCACCGAAATGCCGCGATCTCATTTCGGATCTGCATGTAGGCGGGCCAGATATAGTCGAAGAACTGGATCTCGACGACGGGTTTCAAGCCGCGGATGGCGGCCCCGGCGGCCATGCCAGCGATGCTCGCTTCCGCTAGCGGGCTGTTCCACACGCGCTCGCCGCCGAACTCGCGCTGCAGACCGAAGGTGACTTTGAAGACCCCGCCTTTGCCTTTCACCTCTCCGAGATTGCCTTCTCGGCTCGCATCGGCAACGTCCTGACCGAAAATAATGACGCGCGGATCCCGCGCCATCTCGTCCCGCAAGCAGGCGTGAAGGAGGTCCACTACGGTGCCGTCCTTGCCGGAGAAGCTCGGCTCGGTGGAAAAAGCGCTCGAGCCCGGGTCGACGGTCTCGCTGTAGCGATGCCTGCTCCAGCTATCTTTCGTGGGCCATCGCATCGTGAGCGCTTGGTCGGCGGCTTCGGTTACTTCGTCGTGCACGCTCTTTTCGAGGGTCTCGAGCTCGTCAGGCGTCGCGAGATTCTCCGCGATGAGAAAGTCTGTCATGCGGATGATCGGGTCGCGATTTGCCTCGTCGTCGCGCTCTTTCTTGGTCTTGTACAGCCGCTCGTCATCCGAGAGCGAGTGCGAATAAGGGCGCACCACATGTGCGTGTGCGAGCGCTGGTCCGCGGCCCTCGCGAAGATAGGTGACCGCGTCTTGGAGCCGGCCGTAGCTATCGATGAAGCTCGTGCCGTCGAACTCGGTTACGAACAGTCCGGGATAGCTCCTGACGAGTTTCGAAATGTTCCCACCCGCCGTTTGCGCTTCGACGGGTGTTGAGATCGCATAGCTGTTATCTTCGATGAGGAAGAGCACGGGAACTTTCTGGAGGCACGCGCTGTTCAGCGCTTCCCAGAACTCGCCTTCACTCGTCGAGCCGTCGCCCCCGGACACGTAGACGATTTCACGTGGCCCGTTCGTTTCCGAAGAAGCACCTTTGCTCGCGTAGCGGCCGGCCACCGCGGCGCCAACCGCGTGGAGAAACTGCGTTGCCACACAGCTCGACTGGCTCACGATGTTGAGCTTCGGATGGCTCCAATGGGATGGCATCTGGCGGCCGGCCGAGGCCGGATCGTCCGCGGCGGCTACCGATGCGAGAAATTGCTCGAATGGCGTCACGCCCGTCGCGAGGCATAGCGCGCGATCGCGGTAGTAAGGGAAATACCAATCTTTGCCGGGCCGAAGATGCATGGCTGCGGCCACGAGCACTGCTTCATGGCCAACGCCGTTGATCTGAAAGAAGACTTTGTTTTGGCGTTTGAGCTGAATTTCCCGGTCGTCGACTTTTCGGGAGAGAAGCATCCATCGATAAGCGGTGATGAGCTTTTCGCGGGTGAGGCCGTGATAGCGGTCGTATATTTCCGTTTCTGGACTGAGTACGGGTTCCGCTCTTGGCTTCGCTCCGCTCTCCATGCAAACCTCCGTCGACGTGAACTTGAACAAACACTTCGATGTTGTCAGACCCCGTGGGGCAATCGAACAATTATATATGAGAAGGTCGTGTAGGGCCTCACTGCGCGGCTTACCACCCGGTCGGCAAGTTGTACGAGCGGTAAGGAGTGATTCAGCCTGTCAGGTCGTGCCTGGTGAGGCCGCGAAACGCCAATACGCGCTCGATAACCTCGTCAACTTTGACGTCGGGCGTCGAGGCGCCGGCGGTAACCCCGATCTTGAGCGCGCCCTCGGGAAGCCAATCGGTCGCTTCCACCTCTTTCTGCTCGTGAAGGGGTTTGTGGCGGATGAGAACGGCGGACTCCATGGAAAGAGAATCTGCGATGTGGAAGGTCGGGAATTTCTCGGAACAAATCTCGGCGAGATGCGCCGTGTTGCTGCTGTTGTAGCCGCCAATAACCAGCATCAGGTCGACGCCTTCTTCGCACAGCTCGACGACGGCATCTTGCCGCTCCTGCGTTGCGCTACAAATGGTGTCAAAAGAACGAAAGCGCGCTTCGAGCTCGCTCTCGCCGAACCGGCGCACCATGGATTGCCGGAGTCGCTCGGCGATCTCGAGGGACTCGCTGCTCAGCATGGTCGTTTGGTTCGCGAGGCCGATATGGGTCAGGTGGCTGTCGGGGTCGAAACCGGGAGAGACGGCATCCGAGAAAAACTCCATGAAGCGCGTCCTGTCGTGGGAGGTCTCGATGTAGTCGCCCACCATTTCGCTCTCGTTCAAGTCATGGACGACGATATAGTGCCCATTCCCTTTGGTTGCGCGTGAGACGGTTGCTTTGGTCTCTTCGTGCCCGCTCTTGCCGTGGACCACGGATGTGAAGCCGTCCCGCGCATAATGATCGACGTTTTTCCACACGTTCATCACTGAGCCGCACGTCGTATCGACGAGGATCATGCCCTTTTTCCGTAGAATCTCGAGCTCGCCGGCGCTCACGCCAAAAGCGGGGAGGAGCACGACGTCGTCGGTGGTAATGGAGGCGAACTTCTCGTCGGTTCCATACGGACCATCGAGAAACTGGATCCCCATTTCCGACAACCGCCCATTGACGTAGGGGTTGTGGATGATCTCGCCCGTAATGAAGATTCTCTTGCCGGGAAACCGCGCGCGCGCTTCATAGGCGTATTCGACCGCGCGATCGACGCCGTAGCAGAAGCCGAACTCCTTGGCGAGCCGGAAAGTGAGATCCCCCGCGACCAGCTTGAAATTTCGCTCGCGGGCGAAGTCCACGACGAGGCCCGCGTAGTCTTTTCTCAGAGGCTCTTGGACTTCCGCTCTGAGGCCGAGGCCTTTCCGATACAGCCGCGATTCGGTATCTATGTTGGCCATTTGAACTAAGTATAGGTGTTTCTGCAGACCCTAGCCACAAGATCTGGTGTTTTGCCTGCCGGTTTCGATATAATTGCACTTGAGGGAGGCGAAAAGCGGATGCAGGATAAATTGATCACCGGGCCAAGGAAGAAACAACCCAAGATGTTGGCGTTCGTCGACAAAGGGAAGTGCTTCGGCCGTGGATGCGAGATGTGCATCCATGTCTGCCCAGTCGAAGATTGTATCTATCTCGTCCCCGATCCCGAGCCTGGCGCCATCGGCGAAGTCTGCGAAGTCAACGTGGATACCTGCATTGGATGCCAGCTCTGCGCGAAGTTCTGTCCACCCGATTACGACGCGATCCACATGTTCAAGCACGATGAGGGACTTCGTCTCGGCGAGGTCGAAGAAACTAGCTTCGACTACCGCTTGTACAACAAGAAAAAAGGCGGCGCCCTCGCCTAGCCTTCTTTTTTTGACGGGCAGCGCTAGATCAATATTAAGAAAAGCGTAACGCAAAGCCGCAAAGGCGCAAAGAAAAGACAAAGAAAAAGAAGTGAGAGGAAACGCTCTTCTCTCCAAATTTTGGCCCTTTTACCGTGGCTGAAAATCCTCGGTTTGATCGGATTAGCATCTTCTTTCATCTTCTTGTTTTTCCTTTGCGCCTTTGCGGCTTTGCGCCTTTGCGTTACGCTTTTCGTAATATTGATCTAGCGCTGCCCTCTATTTGACGCGTTTCTACGGACGTGCTAAGTTGTGGATTCGTAGGTACTTATAAGCACTTTTCATGGCTACCCATCCGTTGCCAGCAAGGCGCTCCGGTGAGTTCCGCGTCACTTCGGACTTCGAGCTTGAGGGGGATCAGCAAAGAGCGCTCGAAGAGCTGACGCGCGGTCTCGAGGAGGGGGAAAAGGACCAGGTCCTCCTCGGCGTGACCGGGTCGGGTAAGACCTTCACGGTGGCCAAGCTTATCGAAGCCGTCAACCGTCCGGCTCTCGTTATCGCCCACAACAAGACTCTTGCGGCGCAGCTCTATCAGGAGTTCAAGGAGTTTTTTCCCAAAAACGCGGTCGAGTACTTCGTGAGCTACTACGACTACTATCAGCCCGAAGCCTACGTGCCCGCGAGCGACACGTTTATCGAGAAGGAAGCCACGATCAATGACGAGATAGACCGCATGCGGCTCTCGGCGACGCGTTCTCTTTTCGAGCGCGAAGACGTGCTCATCGTGGCGAGTGTTTCTTGCATCTACGGTCTTGGCTCGCCGGAGGCCTATTACGGCATGCTGCTGAACGTGGAGCAGGGCGACGAGATCGATCGCGCGGCGGTGTTGCGCAAGCTCGTCGAGATCCAATATGAGCGCAACGATTACGACTTGAGCCGTGGCACCTTTCGGGTGCGCGGCGACGTCATCGAGATCATTCCTGGCTATGACGATCTCGGTATTCGCCTCGAGCTTTTCGGCGATGAAGTGGAGTCGATTGCGCAATTCGACCCGCTTACGGGAAAAACATTGCGGCCGATGAAGCGCGTCACGATTTTTCCGAAGACCCATTACGTCGCGCCTCGAGAGCGAACGGTTCGCGCCATCGAGACGATCCGTGAGGAGCTCGATTGGTTTCACCGCAAGTTGCATGATGAAGGCAAGCTTCTCGAAGCGCAGCGTATCCAGCAAAGAACGCTCTTCGATCTCGAGATGTTGCAAGAGGTCGGCTATTGTCACGGTGTCGAGAACTACTCACGCCATTTCACTGGGCTGAAGCCGGGCCAGCCGCCGCCCTCGCTAATGGACTATTTGTCGAAAGACGCGATCCTCATCATCGACGAGTCCCATCAAACGGTGCCTCAGGTGCGTGGCATGTATCACGGCGATCGCGCCCGGAAAGAGACCCTCGTGGAATACGGGTTTCGGATGCCGTCGGCGCTCGACAACCGTCCTTTGAACTTCGAGGAGTTCGAAGCGCGGATGGGGCAAACGATCTACGTGTCCGCCACGCCCGGTCCCTACGAGCTCGAGCGCAGCGGTGGCGTCGTGGTCGAGCAGATCATTCGACCCACCGGGCTCATGGATCCCGAGATCGACGTGCGTCCGGTGGCTGGCCAAGTCGATGACCTTCTCGACGAGATTCGAAAGCGCGTTGACAAGAGCGAGCGTGTTCTCGTGACGACGCTGACGAAACGGATGGCCGAGGATTTGACCGAGTACTATACGGAGCTCGGCGTGAAGTGTCGCTATTTGCACTCCGACATCGACACGCTCGAGCGGATGAACATTCTTCGAGACTTGCGGCTCGGAGAGTTCGACGTTCTCATCGGCATCAATTTGTTGCGCGAGGGGCTCGACTTGCCCGAAGTCTCCCTCGTCGCGATCCTCGACGCCGACAAAGAGGGCTTTTTGCGCTCGGCGGGCTCGCTCATCCAGACCATGGGCCGCGCCTCCCGTCACCTGAGCGGCATGGCGCTTCTCTATGCTGACAAAGAGACCGATTCGATGAAGCGCGCCATCGGCGAGACCGAACGTCGGCGGCAACTGCAAAAGGACTACAACGAGGAGCACGGCATCACGCCCGAGTCGATTGTGAAATCCATCCGTGGCGTGATCCGCGAAGGTAAGGAAGACGAGGAAGGGTCCGCTAGCGGCCGTGTCGCGGAAGACGATTTGCTTTTTAGCAGCCCGCAAGAGATTCGCCGCGAGATCGAGCGGCGGACACGAAAGATGAAGCAGGCAGCCAAAGATCTCGACTTCGAACGAGCCGCGGAGCACCGGGACCGGATTCGCGAGCTGAAACAGATCGAGCTGTTCGACCGAACCCGCGGAGACCGTCGCTAGTGTTGGACGCGGCGGGCAACTGGGTCAAAGAGCGGCTCGCGGCTCTCCAGGCGTTCTCGAAGCTTTCGTTCGACGCTTTCGCCAGTCTCTTTTCGAAACCACGATATTGGCGCGAGACGCTCGAGCAGATGGACTCGATCGGCGTAGGCTCGCTGACGATCGTGACCTTGACCGGACTGTTCACTGGCATGGTGCTGACGGTACAAAGCTCGGCTACGCTCGATGCGTTTGGCGCACGTTCTTACGTGGGGCGGATGGTGTCGCTTTCGATGCTGCGTGAGCTGGGGCCGGTGCTCACGGCATTGATGGTGAGCGGCCGTGTCGGCTCTGGAATGGCGGCGGAGCTCGGCTCTATGGTCGTCACACAACAAATCGACGCCTTACGCTCGCTCGGTACGGATCCCATCCGAAAGCTCGTCGCGCCGCGCATGATCGCCGGCATCGTCATGCTACCGGTGCTGACCGTTTTGAGCAATGCTGTCGGCATGGTTGGCGGCTTTCTCGTCGCCAGGTTCACCCTGCGACTCGCGACGAGCCTTTACTGGCATTCGGCGCTCGATGCGATCAAGCCGCACGATTTATTCATGGGGCTCCTGAAACCTCTCGTCTTCGGCTATATCATCGTTGCGGTCGGCTGTTATCAAGGGCTCACGACCACGGGCGGAACGCGCGGCGTGGGCGAGTCGACGACCCAATCGGTCGTCGTCGCTTCGGTGTTGATTCTCTCCACCGACTACTTTCTGAATCTCTTGATTCTCAAATTCGTGTATCCCTGACGATGCCGACGCTAGCGATCTCGTTTCGAAACGTTTTCTATACTTATCCCGGCAACGAGGACTACACGTTGAGAGACGTGAGCTTCGACGTCGCGTTGGGGAGCACCGCGGTCATTCTCGGCGGGAGCGGCTCGGGAAAGTCGACGATTCTCAAGCTGGTGCTCGGGCTCATCAAACCAGAATCCGGCGTCATCGAAGTCGGTGGCGTCGATATCTCTGGATTGCAAGAGTCGGCTCTAATGCCGGTGCGCGCCGGGATCGGAATGGTATTCCAGGAAGGCGCGCTCTTCGACTCGCTTTCGGTCGCGGAGAATGTCGGTTTTCGATTGCGGGAGCACGACAAACTCGACGAGCAAGAGTTCGAGGAGCGTGTGAGCCGGCTGCTAGGATTCGTTGAGCTAGGGAAGTTCTATGACCGCGCGCCTTCGGATCTCTCGGGAGGGCAAAGACGGCGCGTCTCGGTGGCACGGGCGATGGCCCATAGCCCGGGACTCATCCTTTATGACGAGCCGACGACAGGGCTCGATCCCATCACCGGCTCGACGATTTGCGATCTAATCGTGAAGCTTCGAGATCTCGAAGGGGTGACGTCGGTCCTCGTTACGCATCAATTGAGGGATGCCTTCCAGGTTGTGCAGAGCTTCGTGATGCGCAAGAACGGCGCGTTCATCTACAACCGGATAGAGGATGTCGAGCTACTCGTGGGGAGCGAGTTCATCGTTCTCAACGAGGGCCGCATCGTTTTTCGCGGCCTGCAGAGGGAGCTCTTCCGGTCGGACGAGCCCTATGTCCGGAAGTTCTTGGATGGTCAGATACCGGTCTCGGTGATTGAGACTGAGGGGGATTGATAATGCCAGGCAGAAAATCCAACAGCTACGCCGAGCTCAGAGTCGGTATCGTTGTGGCGATAGCACTCATCGTCGCGGCAGCGACGACCATGTACATTACCCGCGAAGGAGGCCTGCCTTTTCTTGGCGGGCAGTACACCGTTTACAGCTACCTCCGTGACGTGAACGGCCTAAAAGCCGGCTCGCCGATCCACCTTTCGGGCGTCGAGGTCGGCTCGGTCAAAAAGGTGGAGTTTGCCGGCCCTGATGCCCCGGCGCCGGTGAAGGTGACGATGACGATCCGCACTGACGTACAAGGCCGCATCACGGACCACTCGATGGTAACGATTGGAAGCCTCGGTGTCCTGGGCGAAAAGATGCTCGACGTGGATCCGGGCGAGCCCGGGGGGGTGGCCATCGAGGACGGGGAGAACATCCCGGGTGAGGCGGAGGGCGATCCTATCAAGGGCATCATTCTCGATGCCTCCAGCACGATGAAAGATATTCGTGACCTCGCGGCGCAGATCCAAGACGGGCAAGGGACGCTCGGGGCGATACTCAAACGAGAAGAGCTGCACGATCAGCTCCTCGCTCTCGTCACAAAGGCCGAGGATGTCTTTGGGAGCCTCGATCGACAGGACGGAACATTTGGCAAGCTCATCCACGACCCGCAGATCTACGACAATCTCAATCAGCTCGTCGTCAGCATGAAAGAGCTCGTGGCGCGCATCGATAGCGGTGAAGGCGCCATTGGACGTCTCGTGCACGATCGCGAGATCGGCCGGCAGATCGCCACGACGACCGAGAACCTCGCCCGTGCGACCGATCGCCTCGACCAAGGAGAGGGGACGCTCGGCGCTTTGCTGCGTGAACGCGAGCTCTATGACACGCTCGACTCGCTCTCGTCGAACCTGAACTCGATCACGTCCCGGCTAGAGCGTGGCGAGGGCACTGCCGGCCAGCTCCTCCACAACCGAGAGCTCTACGAGAACCTGAACAAGACCGCGACCGAGCTCCAAGCCCTCATCAGCGACATCCGCAAAGACCCCAAGAAATACCTGAGAATCAAGGTAAGCCTTTTCTGACTTCCGGTTAACGCTACCCGCCACCGGCTGCCTGCCACCTGACTACGAAGCACGAAGGTGGCGGGAGGCAGGTAGCCGGTAGCAATGCCGAATAGCGGAAAGAAAAAAAACTACCGCGCGGGTTGCTTCTCCCTTTCATCGTGACGACGGAAAGCTTCCATCATGAACTCGGTGGTGGAGCGAATCGATTCGATGTTGCTGGTTATGTTGGCTCGGACGAAGTGAAACCGGCCATCGCGCACCGGTATCAACCGGTAGGCGGCCTCTTCGCCTTGGAACTCGTCCGCGAAGCAGCCACAGATGTAGCCGTCGAGAAGATGTATCTCGCCTTTGTGGTTGCCGTCAATATGGAGAACGCCCGTGGCCTGGTTAGCTTCGAGCATTTGCAGGACGTCCGTGCTCTTGAAGCGCGTGAGATCGCCGGATAGCTCTCCTGGCTCGTTGCTACGGTAGAAACTGATGAGCCGTTCACAGCGATAGATGAGCTCGCGCATGGTGAAAGGCTTCATGAGGTAGTCGTCCGCTCCCGAGGAAATCGCTTCCCAACGCTCTTCGGGCGTGATGTTGCCGGAGAGGATCAGGATGGGTATGCTCTTGAGGTCGTGATCTGCTCGCAGCGCGCGTGCGAACTCGAGCCCGTCCGCACCGCCCGGGAGCTCCACCTCGCACGCGATCATGTCGGGGCATTCACGCCTCGAGGTATCGAGTCCGCTTCCTGCATCGATGGCGCTGACCACTTCCAGCCCGGAGCGTTTGAAATAGTCGGAAAAAACGAGCCGGAGCTCAGCGTTGGGCTCTACGAGGAGAACACGATAACGAGACATTCAGTTTCCGCGGGTTGTTTTCGGGACCGAATATCTAATTTAGCAAGCAATTGGAGGGACGTCAACGTGATGCGGGCACGGACAATCCTTGAAACCTTGTAAATAGTAGTGTTATCCTATTTTCGGAGGGTGTCCAAACCTTATTCGACGAAGTCGTGGGAAACGACGGAAGGAGCAACGCGGAGACCAAGATGATCGAGAGCTTTGGCGCCACGGATGTAGGGCTTCGTCGCAAGCTGAACGAAGACAGCCTTTTCGAGGACAGCGCGATCGGGCTTTTCGTCGTCGCCGATGGCATGGGGGGGCACAATGCGGGCGAAATCGCGTCCCATCTAGCCGTGGAAACCGTTGGCAACTTTGTGCAGCGCTCGTGCGAAGAGGACGAGATCACTTGGCCCTATGGTGTCGACCCCAAATTATCCATCAATTCTAACCGGCTTCTCACGGCGGTGATGCTCGCCAACAAGCGAGTCTTCAAGGAAGCGGATAGTCGCCAGGACTACACGGGCATGGGCACCACCATCGTAGCAGCGCTCACGAACAGCAAGACCATCAGCTTTGTGAGTGCTGGGGACAGCCGCGCTTATCGCTTGCGCGAAGGCGAGTTTCGCCAGTTGACGGTGGATGATTCATGGGTTCAGGCGGCCGTGGACGAAGGCGTGCTGTTACCGGAGGAAGCCGAGAGCCATCCGATGAAGAACATCATCACGAAGGCCATCGGCGCGAAAGAGGAGATCGACGTCCATGTAGATGAGCACAGCCTACAGGATGATGACCTCTACTTGCTCTGCTCCGACGGCTTGCATGGGATGATTATCGAAAAGCGGCTCACGGAAATCATCGTGAACGCTGGCCCTTCGCTCGAGGAGCTCGTGAACGGCCTCATCGCGACCGCGAACGAGAACGGCGGAAAAGACAATGTGACCGCCGTCGCCATCCGCTACAGAGACGACAAATAACTCGTCGTTGGAAAAGCAAGAATCAATAATAAAAAAGCGTAACGCAAAGGCGCAAAGTCGCAAAGACGCCAAGGAAAAGAAAGAAGAGAAAGACAAAGAAGAGAAAGAGAAAAAAGATCGGGAACAGAAAGGCTTCGTAGCCCACTCGGCGCTCCATCCGCCTTTCTTTTGTTCCTTTTTTCTTTGCGGCTTTGCGTTGCGCTTTTTTTTAATATTGATTCTTGCTTTTCTTGATATTGATCTTCTCGAGCACTGTTGTAGACTTCGCGTTGATGAGCTCTTCGGAAGCGGGCAAACGACTTCCTCTCGAAGGCGTTACCGTCCTCGATTTTTCACGCATCCTCGCCGGGCCCTATTGCACGATGATGCTCGGCGACATGGGCGCTGACATCCTCAAGATCGAGCCTCCCAAGGGAGACGACTGCCGCCACTGGGGACCACCATTCGTTGATGGCGAGAGCGCCTATTTCCTCGCGGTCAACCGCAACAAGAAAAGCCTCTGTATCGATCTCAAAAAAGAAAGAGGCAAGGAGGTTTTGCATCGGTTGCTCGACACCGCCGACATTCTCATCGAGAATTTTCGCCCGGGCACGATGGACCGTCTCGGTCTCGGCTACAAGGCGCTCAAAGAGCGCCGTCCGTCTCTCATCTATGCGTCAATCTCCGGATACGGGCAGACGGGACCTCTCCGGGAGCGGCCGGGCTACGACGCTGTCATGCAGGGAGAAGGCGGCTGGATGGGACTCACGGGCGAGCCGGACGGGATGCCCATGAAAGTCGGCGCGTCGCTCGCGGATATCTTGACGGGCATGATGGCCTGCGAGGGGATTTTGGCGTCGCTCTATCGTCGAGAGAAAATAGGAACGGGCGAGCGCGTCGATGTGTCTTTGTTCGATAGCGTGCTCTCGACGCTCTGCTACCAGGCGCAGGGTTTTCTGATGACGGGCGAGGTTCCGAACCGGCTCGGCAATCGGCATTCGTCGCTGACACCCTACGAGACGTTTCGCACGGCCGATAGTCACGTCATCGTGGGCGTCGGTAACGACAGTTTGTGGAAGCGCTTCGTTGCCGTTATCGGAAGACCGGAGCTCGATGTGCCCGAATTCGAAGTCAATGCCGGTCGTGTCGCCCGCTACGACGAGCTTGCTTTGTTGCTCGAGCCCATCTTCGCGTCGAAGAGCACGGATGCTTGGGTCTCGCTACTCGACAAAGCCGGCATCCCGGTTGGCCGCGTACAAAACGTAGCCGAGGTTTTCGAGAATCCGCAGATAGAAAGCCGAAACATGAAGCTTCTTGTACAACATCCGAAGCTCGGAGAGCTGCCGTTGACGGGCAACCCCATCAAGCTCTTAGAGGCGGGGGAGCGCGACCACGCGCCGCCGCCCATGCTCGGCGAGCACACGGAGTCCGTGCTGCGCGAGCGGCTCGGCATCGATGACGAGACCCTTCGGAGTCTCCGAGAGAGCGGCGTCTTCGGGACATGACGCTCGAAAACGCCGGAGCTCATCCCGGTTATTGTCAACGGGCGAATTCTGTATCACAATGATGGGCTCGCGTATTAGAGCGCCGGCACAAGAAAGTAGTAAAAAGGCCTCCTCCGCAAAATCTGTGGGTTGCATTGGGGAGTAAACTCGGCTAACCAATTGATAATAAACACCTTCTTCCCAGCGCACGCGGCTTGGCTTTCGTGTGTGACTTCGCGCTTCCTGAAACCCGGGTGCCCGGAGCCC
>SMYC01000230.1 GCA_004356105.1 Acidobacteriota bacterium
ATCGAATGTAAGCAATGGCAAACGGAGTCACGGCGACCCGGTAGAACGGGCCGCGAGGGTTCCTTGTCAACGAGATTGTCTGGCGTTAGCGGCGCTCTACCCGCGCCGAAGACGGCTCTGCGCATGCTGTTTCCTCCGGGCAATAGCCCAAGTGCGTCGCTCGAGGTAGTCGCCAAGCCCGTCGGCCGGATACTCTCACGGGTGGCGTGACGGCGTCAATCAGCGATATTGCCGCACGGTACTGTCAAATTGAGGTGAGGTACCACAATATTGTGTGGTCAGGTTAGGTGTAGCAACGACTATATCTTGCGGTCCGCGCTCCCAACTTGACAGTACCCACGCAACGCCGCTCCGCTTCGCGTCGTTCGAGTTTTGGCACAGGACGAGCTCGGGTTGGAACGGTTAGGCGTCCCCTGAACCGATCGCGGCCCACCTCGCGATCGCCACGTAGCCAGGCACGAACACGTACATCAGGATCAGATACGCGATGGGGACCGCGGTGTAACGTGCGTCCTCGAAAAAAGTGAGAGCCAAAAAGAGGGCAAGCGCTATATTCTGAACGCCAACCTCGATCGGGAGCGCGCGGCGCTGCGCGTCCGGCAATCGCAGTACACGCGATATCGAAAGCGCTAGAGCCATCATCGTTGGGATCAAGACCGCGCAGGCGAGAAAAGCCGGACCTGCGACGGCGTGAAGCTCGCCGAATTGCTCGCGGATCAGAAACGGCGTCAAGGGCAACAGAATGATGAAACCACCGGTGGCGACAACACCCTGAATGCGGCCCGCAAAAGTGTTTCGGAAGTGTTTGATGACCATGCCGGCGATAACCGGTACGACGAGAAAAAGGAGAATGCTACGCATGGTCCGCCAAAAGGGGAGGGACACATCGACGCTGCGATCGAGCAGCAATGCCGCGGCACCGTTGAAGAACAGTGGAACCGTCACCGCGGCAAGCGAGCCGCTGATGGCGGTCAGGCTAATGGAGAGCGCGACGTCGCCACGCGCCAGATAGGTAAAGTAGTTAGAAGTCGAACCCCCGGGACAGACTGCAATCAGCAACAGGCCGACGACGACGATTGGATTGTCGAAGAAGGATGCGAGTGCGATCGCGACAGCTGGCAGCAGCAGAATCTGACCCGCGCTCCCGGCTATCAATCCCTTCGGTCGCGCGGCCACAGTTTTGAAATCGTTTACCTCGAGGCCGAGCCCCATGCCGAAGGCCACAAGCATCAGCGAGACGGTGATGAGGGGGTGAGGAGATTGAGCTCCATGGCTCACCTGGTGATGAGGTTGAACACCATCGTCAGGCGCTCGAGACGAGTCTGCTCGATCAAGACAGCGACCTCGCCGGTAAAACGCGCGCCCGACATTCGCCGAACCCAATGCGGCGATAACCGTCGCGCTCGCAATAGCCGCGAAGAATGATCTCGTCGCCATCGTCGATGAAGCTGCGTGTCTCACCGGACGGTAGCGTCAACGGCTCGGCGCCGCGCTTGGTTTTCTCGAGGATACTGCCCATCTCGTCGCTGCCAGAGCTCGAGACCGTGCCCGTTCCGAGAAGGTCGCCGGGCACGAGACGGCAGCCATTGCTCGTGTGGTGGGTCAGCATCTGAAAAATGGTCCAGTAGAACTCGCGAAAAAAGCTCCGGCTGAGAACGTAAGGCTCCGATCGTTGCTCCCGCATCTTCTCGGTGAGGATCGCGATCTCCATGGTGATGTCGAGTCCGCCGCTACGCTCGTTCGCCTCGGAATGCAGATAGGGGAGCGGTTCGGGATCGCCTTTGGGGCGTTGATACGCGCCGACGCGAAACGGCTCGAGCGCGTCGAGGGTCACGATCCAGGGGGAGATCGTCGACGCGAAGTTCTTGGAGAGGAACGGGCCGAGCGGCTGGTACTCCCACGCTTGAATGTCGCGCGCCGACCAATCGTTCAGAAGGCACAAGCCGAACATGTAGTTCTCGGCGCGGTCGAGAGGCACGGCTTCGCCGGCCTGGTTTCCCGTGCCGATAAAAAAGCCGAACTCCGCTTCGTAGTCGAGCCCACGCGACGGCTCGAACGTCGGCGCTTGCTCCGGCGGCGCATTCGGCGGACGACGCTGCCCTACCGGGCGACGAAAATCGGTGCCGCTCACTTCGATGGTGGACGCGCGACCGTGGTAAGCGATCGGCACGTACTTGTAGTTGGGCAGGAGCGGATTATCGGGTCGGAACATTTTTCCCACGCGCTCGGCGTGAAAAATGGACGCGTAGAAATCAGTGAAATCCCCGATTCGGGCCGGCAGCAAAAGCTCGGCGTCGCTCATGGGAACGAGGATGTGTGACTCCGCTTTTGCGGCCTTGCTCCCTTCATCGGTTCCGTCCTGGAGGAGCCGGGAAACACCGTGACGGAGCGAGGACGCGGGTCCTCTCCCCGATTGCATCAGCGCGTTCAGGCTCGTACCGGAGGCGAGCTTACAAGCCTCCTTGGCAGCGTCCTCGAGGAGATCCGCGTCGAGGCAGGCTGAAACATCCAGGATCTGATCGCCTACCGCGATCCCGACTCTGGGGTCGTCATCACCGGTGGCTTTGCGGAAGATTCCGAACGGAAGGTTTTGGATCGGAAAATCGGAAGCGTCGTCGTTGGCGCTTTCCACCCAGCTGCGAAGTGCGGCGTCGTGTGTGCTATCGGTCATAGTTTTTTACTTCTTGAATTTTTTCTCCAAGCCCTGCCAGCACTCCCAGTAGTCCTGTTGAAGCTCAGGAAGCTCGAGCGCCCACTGCGTGGGACGACTGACGAGTCGGGTCTCGAACATGAAGGCCATGGTGTTACCGAGAAATTGAGGCTTAAGCGTAGCGCTCGTCGCTCGAGAGAACGATTGCGCGTCCGGACCGTGAGCGACCATGCAATTATGCAGGCTCGCTCCTCCGGGGACGAAGCCTTCGGGCTTCGCGTCGTAGACGCCTTCGATGAGCCCCATGAACTCGCTCATGACGTTTCGGTGGTACCACGGAGGTCGGAACGTATCTTCGGCCACGAGCCAGCGTGGTGGAAAGATCACAAAGTCCATGTTCGCGAGACCGGGCGTGTCCGTGGGCGACGTCAAGACGGTGTAAATCGACGGGTCGGGATGGTCGAAGCTCACCGAAGCGATGACGTTGAAGTCGTATAGATTATACTTGTAAGGAGCGTAGTTCCCGTGCCAAGCAACGACGTCGAACGGCGAATGGCCGAGCTCCGCCGTCCACAGATTCCCTTCGAGCTTGGCGACGAGCTCGAAGGCGCCGTCGCGCTCTTCGTATCCGGCAACCGGATAGCGGAAGTCACGCGGGTTGGCCAGACCGTTCGAGCCTATCGGGCCGAGATTCGGCAGCCTGAGCGGCAATCCGTAGTTCTCGCACACATAGCCTCGCGAAGGACCATCGACGAGCTCGACCCGAAATTTCAAACCCCTGTTGACGACGACGATCTCGCCCGGCTTCGCGTCGAGCACGCCGAGCTCGGTCTGGATGCGGAGACGCCCCTGTTGCGGGACGATGAGCATCTCGCCGTCCGCGTTCATGAACGCCCGATCCGTCATGGAACGATTGGCGCGATAAAGATGGATGCCCACTCCGGTACGGCTCGACGCCTCACCGCTCGCGCACATCGTGAACAGTCCGTCGACGAAGTCCATCGGGTCCTTCAACGCGTCCGAGGGAACGGGCAGGGGAGACCAGCGGAGCTGATTGGGAGAAGGCGGCGGTCCTTCGACCGGCGCCGTCGCGAGCTTTCTGTTCTCGAGTCTCGCGAACGGTTTGTGGACCGCCGATGGCCGCATGCGATACAACCAAGTGCGGAGGTTCTCGGCACGAGGTACGGTGAATGCGGTTCCGCTGAGAAGCTCGGCGTAGAGACCGTGCTCGACGCGCTGTGGTGAGTTGCGACCTTCGGGAAGCGCACCGGTCTCAGCTTCGGTGGCGAAGTGATTGCCGAACCCTGTTTGGTAGCTGAGGCTTTCGTCGTCTTTCATCCCCGCTCTCCTTACTGAGTCGCCATCGGATAGCTCACCACCGAGCGAAATCGTGCCCGCGTGCCGCGCACGAGCTCGCTCACCGGGGTGAGTTTCGGGAACCGCTCGAGGAGCTTCCCGATGGCGACCTCGGCCTCCAACCGCGCGAGCGCGTTCCCCGCGCAGGTGTGAATCCCTTTGCTGAAGGCCAGGTGCTTGTTCGGGTAGCGTTCGATGTCGAGCTCCTCGGCGTTGTCGAAGACGGTCTCGTCGTGGTTGGCGCAGGCGATGCCGATGTACAGAAACGCTCCCTCGGGAAGCCGGTGCCCGTGGAGGTCGGATTCGGCCATACACTTGCGGTTGCCGATCTGCAGCGGGCTCTCGAGCCGCAACATCTCGTCAACGGCGGTCGTGATGAGCTCCGGCCGGCGCCGCAACAGCTCCAGGGATTCCGGGAAACGGAACAGTGCTTCGATCCCGTTCACGATGAGACTCGTGGTCGTGTCCTGCCCCGCGTTGAGCAAGAAGATGCAGTTGTGGAGAAGCTCCAGCTCCGAAAGTTTTCCCTCTAGAGTCTCGGCATCGACGAGCGCACCGAGAACGTCGAAGTCATCCCGGGGAGCGGTGCTTCGCCGCTTGCTCTCGATGAGAGCGCGCAAATAGGTTTTGAACTCCTCGACGGCAGCGCAGCCTTTCTTGAAGTTCTCCTCGGTGAGAGCCGGCTCGAGAGCGCCCAGAATCAGAACCGCCCAATCGGCCAGCCGCACGCGCTCCTCCACGGGGACACCGAGCATGTCACCGACAAGGTTGAGGGGAAGCGCCTGCGCAAAGTCGGTCATGAGATCGAACGGCTTTTTCTCTTCGATGCGATCGAGAAGACCATCCACGAAAGTCTCCACCCGGGGCCTGAGGGTCGAGAGCGCGTGGGTCGAGAAAAACGGCGTCATCAAGGCTCGCATTCGCGTGTGGAGAGGCGGGTCGTTGAACACGACGCTCGTCGTATGATGCTCGAACAGTAGTGAGTCGCCAAACTTTTTCCGGAAGTCGACTTTCTTGTCCGAGATGAATCGTTCCTCGTCGCGGAAGATGGTGACGAGATCCTGGTAGCGCGAGATGAAGTAAGTTCCGTCGGGGAGCCTGCAAACGGGATTGTGCCGCCTCATCGCCCGGTAAGTGGGATAGGGGTTCTCGACGAAATCTTCGTCGAAAGTTTCTAGATCGAAGGCGAGCGCGACTTCTTTCTCTTCCGCCTCGGACCACATCGTCTCTACCTACCAGACGGCCTCACGCAACATTGGTAGCGTCCTCGCCGCGCTGTACGTTGGCTTTCATCCGATTGAGGAGATCCATCAACATTTCCAGCTTGTCCGCGGAGAAGCCGTCCACGACGCGATCGATGTTCCAGAGCACCGTGGGCAGGACCTTCTCGGCCCTCTCACAGCCCGAAGCAAGCCCCGCGCCGACCGCGACGAGACCAATCGGCCCCTTCCAACACCACTTGAACACTTGATTTCAGCGCAGGCTTTCGGCAAGTCCTTTCACGGTTTCCGCGAGGGACCGGAGTCGAGCCTGGTCGCGTCCGCTGGCCCCGGCGATGTCGAGCTCGAGCTCGGTGGCCAACGCGTCGAGTTGCTCCGAAACTCCCCCACCGGCCTCGGTCTCGCTGGCCTGGATTTGATCGGCGCGGTCGAGCGCGGCCGTCAAAGCGTCGGCTCGCTCCGCTGGGATGGCTTTGTTCCGTCCGAGCTGGTCGAGATAGGCGCGTGCCACGACCGGGCTTGCCGGCCATTCGATGCGCCGCTGCTGTTGCACGTTGACGACGTCCGGGGAGACCAGCGTTGCCGCGTCGATCTCGTTCTGTGACAAGTATTCGCTCGGCAAAAGCTTCAGCACGTCGAGGCCGCGGGCGATTTCTGTACCGTAGATGAAGCCGCGGTACCAGTACGCCGACCAATGGCCCGCCATGACGAGCTTTTTCGCGTCGACGGGACCGCGATCGAAGAACGCAATTTCGACCGGGTTTCCGGAATCCGTGAAATCGAATACCGAGATGCCGCCTTGATACCAGGCCTGAACCATGATGTCACGCCCAGGGACGGGTATGAGAGATCCGTTATGAGCGACGCAGTTCTCCTGCTCGGTCTGTGGAGCCGGCAACTTGTAGTAGCTCCGAAATTGCAACTTGCGATCCACGACGTCGAAGATCGCGTTCGCTCCCCAGTTCTTGGGATCGGACGCCCGGCATCGGGGACGCCCGCCGCCACCCCACTCATCCGTGAATATCACTTTGGTGCCGTCGTTGTTGAACGTCGCCGAGTGCCAGTAGGCGAAACCTGGATCGATCACTTGGTCGAGCCGGATCGGATTCAAGGGATCGGAGATATCGAGCAGGATGCCGTTTCCGGAACACGCTCCGGCGGCGAGACCGATTTCCGCGAACACGGTGATGTCGTGGCACTGGTTGGTCTCGCTCGTCTTCTGCGTCCCTGGTCCATGTTTGCCTCCTGTCCACAGACCAGCCATAGCGCCGGTCTCCGGATCGGCAAAGATGCGCGGCCGGTTTACGATGCGCGCCTCCTCCGGTTTCGCAAGCGGGATTTGGATGACGTCGATGCTGAAAAGAGCGGTGCCCGCACCTTCGCCCGGACCCGCGTCCGAACACTCGGCGAGCTCGTCGGCAGAGCGTACCGAGCTCGTCCCGGAACCAAAGACGTAGACGTTGCCCTCGTCGTCGGGGTCGGTCACCACGGTGTGCGTGTGCGAGCCTCGGCAAGTCTGCACCGCGGCGACCTGTTTCGGCATCCGCACGTCGCTGATATCGAAGATCCGGATCCCGCGGAAACGCGCGTTGCTGACGGGCTCCGCGACCCCCTGAAGACCGCAGTCGAGCCGGCCCCGTGTCTGCTCGACGGACATGATCAGAAGATTCCCGATGATGGACAGATCGCCCTGGCCTCCAGGACACACGACAGAGCTGAGAAGCTGCGGCTTCAACGGATCCTCGACGTTGTACGTATTGAATCCATGAAAATTACCTTCGAACAAAACATCTCCGGCAAAAGCAATATCCGAGTTCGCGAAGTTCAAAATTCCTGACCTTCGCTCTGGTGCGTCTGCATCCTTTTTCGTCTCACCCTCTTCTTTGGTTGGCGCCTCGCTCTCGTCGGACTCGTCACTTTCGTCAGATTCCGCTTCTTCTTCAGGCTCCTTCTCCTTTCGTTCAGCAGGCATGGGCAAGCCAGCCGGCGCCTGGGGATCGAAGAAACCGTCGGGCTTCTGAAGCGTCGCAACTCTTTCCATATTGAGCGTCGCCTCAGCAGCATCGCGAAAGCCGGCTTTGAGGTGGACTCGTGGATCGGGTGAGAGCTCCGCGAGCATGGAGTCCATGCGGTCGATCTCCATGTTCTGATCGGCGGTGATATCGGACGTGAACGCGAAGATCACGGAGTCTTGAGCCGCGCCGCGTTGGGAGAGAAGCTCCTCCACCATCACGATCGCACCTCGGTGGTGTTTGCTCATGAGCTCGAGGAAGTGCCGATCGAACTCGATCGCTTGCGTTTGCTCGAGAAGGCTCATCTCCTCGGCCGTCAGCATGCCCGGCATCAGCACGGCGTCATGCGCATGATGAGCGTCCACGCTGGTGACCTCCTGGTCGTTCGAGCGCAGCCATTCCTGCATCATCTTGATTTCGTCCTCTTGGGAGATCGCGATGCGTTTCGCGAGCTGATGCATGACGTCACGTTCGCTTCGCGAGGCGAGGAGCTCGGTCATATCGAGGGCCTGAGCGTGGTGGGAGATCATCCCCTGCATGAAACGTACGTCGGCTTCGGAGAATTTGATACCAGCGAGATTGGAGGCTTCCTCCGCGGAGAGCAGCCGACCAGGCTCGCCGGGTGCGCCCGGCTGGACGATCGGAGGAGGCGTCTGGCTCTCAGCGGTGCCGAGCGGCATGAACGCCGCGAGGAGCAGGACGCTCGCGGCGATTCGCCGGAACGATGGTTTTTCTAAACTCATGTCGACCTCCACTCGATTCCCCGTGCAGTGACGCTCGGGAGCTGTATTCTAGTCCGCTACGAAGGACGCGTGCGGCTTTTTCGATCGTCTGTCGCTCGCCGACAGCGTGTACCGACTGGCTTGCATTTGGCTCAGAAGTGAGGCGGCTTGATGGCCGGCAGTTGGGCTAGCTTTTGGAACAGGAAATGGTGGACAATGGCGCCGGTGTTGCTAAGCCCAAGAAGATTCGCTCGAGACGCGCGTCGTTTGGCGGTCGCGCTTTGCGTTGTCGGCGCCCCTTACGTCGCGTCTGCTCAGGACACACCCACAAAAGCCGATCACTTCGTGCCCTCGCGCCCGGCGAATCTGAGCTGGGGTTGGTATCCGATAGACAAGAAGCCCGTCCTGACTATTCGGTCCGGAGAGACGGTTCGTATCGACACGGTGACGCACGCGGGCGCGACACAAGATGAGGACCCTGTAACGTATCTGACCGCGTTGGGAGTACCGCGAGAAGAGATTCTAGATG
>SMYC01000231.1 GCA_004356105.1 Acidobacteriota bacterium
AGTGCACGTTCGTCACGCCTGATGGCAAACGATGTCCCGAGCGCCACCGGCTCGAATACCATCACGACAAGCCCTACGGACGCGGTGGCGATCGCAACGCGAACAATCTTAGGCTCATGTGCAAATGTCACAATCTGTACATGGCGGAGCTGGACTTCGGCAAAGAGACCATAGATGAGTACCGTCGTTCAGCTGACCGGGTCGGCGAACCGACGCCGTCGTTTGAACTCTCCCCGGGGAGAGTTGAAACGCCCCACCATGTATCGGTGTTGCTCTCGGAGTTGCCCAACGGAACAGAATCTCCGGGTGAGAGCACGATGATAGGTGAGAGCTTCGCCCATTATCGGATCATCGAGAAATAACCGACGCGAGCCCGCGTAGATCCAGTGTAGAGGTCGCCTCATCTGTCACCTCCCGGAATTGCTGCGGAGGTTGTACTTCCGGTAACGTTTGCCCGGCGGGCGAAGTCAGACGGGCCTTGCCGCGCCCGGGAGCTACGTCACCGCGCGAGTGCCGTGGTCCAGTTCACCATTACATTCATCTGTACGCGGCGCGTCGAGGAGTACAAGAGAAACCCCTGGCCGTCCGTGGTCACGTTGTACCGGGAGTCGGATACTGGGAATATTGTCTCGAAGATCCGCTCCGGCTCGCCAAGCTCGAGCGTCGGTGTCGTCGTTTTGGCTCGTTTCGTCAGCTGTCGATGCAACCGATCCGGGACGTTGCGTACCTGGATCATCTTGGACATGTGCCCAACGTGACACATGTGCATCACATGGGCAAGTGACTACCGGTAGAACGGGGCGAGTTTTTCGTAGATGGCGGCGGTGGCGTGGCAGTCTTTGAGGCAATAGCTCACGATTTCGTCCAGCCGGCCGTCCTCATAGGCCTGGCCGACGGAAGCGCCGTCCATCTCTGACTTCGGCGATGCTACGCCAAAGACGGCGCAGAAATAGTCGAGGCTTCCGCGGCGCCGGCGGTCGTTCCCCTCGAGTGCTTCACGTAGGTCGAAATGGGGGTGCGTGCTGAGCGGCTCCGATGGGATCACGACCCGCGGTCTCAAGTCGTGAATGGCGCTGCGGACGTTGAGATACGGGATGTCGAACCGCTTTCCGTTGAAGGTCACGTAGCGCTCCGGCTCGTTTGCCGATAGCCAGTCCCAGAAGCTCGTGAGCAGAGCGGGCTCGTCCCGCTCCCAGAAAACATGCTCGGCTTCTTTCTCCGTGTCCACGAGCCCGATCACGATCACCCGTCCGGTGGTCGGGTCGAGCCCGAAGCGCGACACCAAGTCCTCGCGGCGCTTCTCGAGCTCTTCGGGCTCCGGGTTGTCGCGCTCGAGACCACGAAATAGATAGTCGAGCGCCCGCTCGGGGACCGCGTCGATTGATTGACCGACGGTCTCGATGTCGAGGACGAGCGCCATCAGCCGAGCCCCGCCGCCCGCGCCGCGATCTGCGCCGGGTGGTAGGCGCGTCGCCCGGTAGCGTCCGAGATTTGATGTCGGCACGACGTGCCGGGCGCAACCAGGACCGTGTCCAGAGGAGCCTCCCGAACCGCCGGCAAGAGGCGGCGCTCTGCCATCTGAAGAGAGATGTCGAAATGCTCTTTCTCGTAGCCGAACGAGCCAGCCATCCCACAGCAGCCCGCATCGACGAATTGAACGTCGCTCCCCATCTTTTTCAAAAAAGCCATTAGAGGCTCGATGCCCACAATCGCCTTCAAGTGACAATGGCCGTGCAGAAGCAGTTTCGCGGGCGCTTCGGGGAAATCGAGCTCGAGGCCTTCGAGCTCTTCGAGCAGGAAGCTGTGCTCAGCAAGTATCTTCGCGTCGTCGCCCGGAACGAGGTCCGGATACTCATCGCGGAAACTCAGGATACAGGACGGTTCGAGACCGACGATGGGGACGCCGTCGCGCGCGAACGCAGACAGCACGCGCACGTTTTCGGTCGCGAGCGCGCGCACGCGATCGAGCATCCCTTTCGAGAGCGCCGGCCTTCCGCAGCAGACTTTCTTCGCCAGCATCACTTCGAACCCGCCTGCTTCGAGCACGGCGACGGCCGCTTTGCCGATTTCGGGCTCGTGGAAGTTCATGAAGGTGTCGTGAAACAAAACGACTTTCTTTTCCGCGCGGCGGGGCGCGCGGCGGGCGAACCACCTCTCGAACGTCTCCGCGGCAAATGGTGGAAGGCTTCGCCGGCGATCGATCCCCACGACCGATTCGAGCAGGCCGCGAAACCAACCTTGGCGGATGAGCCAGTTCGCGATCGGGCGGGTGGCGACCCCGAAGCGCCCAGCGGCATCCGGGCGGGTGAAGAGACGATCCCGCAGCGAGTAAGGCCGGTCGCGATGGTAGAGCGCGAGAAACTCCGATTTGATCTTTGCCATGTCGACGTTGGATGGACATTCCGCTTTGCAGCCTTTGCAAGAGATGCAGAGGTCCATCACTTCGTAAAGGCGATCGCTCGAGAAGTCTTCTGGCGGCAAACGGCCGTCGAGAACCGCGCGGAGCGCGTTGGCGCGGCCCCGCGTCGAGTGCTCCTCGTCGCCCGTCACCATGAACGAAGGACACATCGTGCCTTCGAGGCTCTTCCGGCAGACGCCGGCGCCGTTACAAAGCTCGACGGCGCGGGCGAAGCCGCCTTCGTGCGCAAAGGAAAAATGAGTTTTGGGCTCGAGCGCTCGGTAGGCCCCACCGTAGCGCAAATCCTCGTCCATCGCGGGAGCGTGGACGACTTTTCCTGGGTTCATGAGGCCTTTGGGATCGAAGGCGGCCTTGAGCTCTTTGAACGCGCCGTAGATCTGCTCGCCAAAAAGACGCTCGTTGAAGTGGCTGCGTGCGAGCCCGTCGCCGTGCTCGCCGCTCATCGAGCCCCCGAACTCGACCACGAGATCGAAGACCTCTTCCGCGATGGTCGTCATCTTGGTCACTTCGGCGCCGTCCTTGAGATTGACGAGCGGGCGGATGTGCAGACAGCCCGCACCGGCATGGGCATAGAACGAGCCGACCGTTCCGTGACGGCCGAGAATCTCTTCGAAGCGGCGGATGAAATCTGGAACCCGCTCGGGCGCGACCGCCGTGTCCTCGACGAACGCGATGGGCTTGCGATCGCCGGGAAGGCCGAGAAGAAGCGGAAGCGCCGCCTTGCGGACCTTCCAGACATTGGCCTGGGCCGCAGCATCGAGAATGCGCACCATCGGCTTGGCCGACGCGCCGATGCGAGCTTCGAGCGCATCGAGCTTCGACAAGACCTCTTTCTCGCTCTCGCCCGAGAACTCGACGATCATGAGCGCTTTGGGCTCGCCCTGAACGAAGTGCATGCGGCGCGAATATTCGAGCGATTTGCGCGCGAGGTCCATGACCATTTCATCGACGAGCTCGACAGCGGAAGGCTCGAGATCGAGAATCTCGGTGGCGGTCTCGAGCGCTGGGAGCAAACCGTCGAAGTGGAGCACTGCGAGCACCGCGGCCGGAGGCATTGGGACGAGTTTGATTTTCGCTTCCACGACCGTCGCGAGCGTCCCTTCGGAGCCCACGATGACCTTCGCCAAGTTGACCACATCCGGATGCAAGAGCTCGTCGAGGTTGTAGCCGCTCACCCGCCTCGGAATCTTCGGGAAGCGGCGGTCGATCTCGTCACGATGCTGCTCGCCGAGTGCCACCGCCTTGCGATAGATAGCAGCCTCGAGCCCGTCCCCTTCGGTCTTTTTCGCCAGCTCGCTGCGCGGCACCGGGCCGAACGTGACCGGCGTCCCGTCCGAGAGGATGGCTTTCACCTCCAAAACATTCTCGACGGTCTTCCCGTATATGAGAGAGCGAGCCCCGGCGGAGTTGTTCCCGATCATGCCGCCCAGGTTGGCGCGATTGCTCGTCGCCGTCTCGGGACCGAAGCGCAGCCCATAGGGCTCTAGGTGCGCGCCGAGAACGTCGTGGACGATCCCCGGCTGTACCCGGGCCCAAGACTCTTCGGGACAGACTTCGACGAGGTCTCGCATAAACTTCGAGTGGTCGAGGATGAGAGCCTCGCCGACGGCTTGGCCCGCGAGCGACGTCCCGCCGCCACGCGGAAGGATGGGAACGCCTTCGCGCGCGGCAATGCGGATCGCTTGCTCGACATCGCCCGCGTGGCGCGGCACAACGACGCCAATCGGCTCTTTCTGGTAAATGCTCGCGTCGGTAGAGTAGAGCATCTTCGTATAGCGGTCGAAGCGGACTTCACCTTCGATATGCTCGCGGAGCTCTTCAGCCAGACCCATAGCGAACGATTCTATCATTGTGCTAGATTTGGCCCCTGTGAAACGCTTCTTGGGTCTTCTATCGGTTTTTGTGCTCACACTCTCCTGCGGCGGCGCGGAAAGCGGCAAGCTCGTCATCCGCCTGGGACATATCGGCTTTCCCGAGTCTCCCTTCGACCACGGCGCGCGGAAATTCAAAGAGCTCCTCGAAGCCCGCTTCCCTGAGCGCGTCGAAGTACGCATCTTCGGCTCCGGCCAGCTCGGTGAAGATAAAGAGATGCTCGAAGGGCTGCGCCTGGGAACACTCGAGATGCATGTGCCCTCGTCGGTACTGCATTCCGTCGAGCCGATGTTCGGTGTTTTCGACCTGGCGTTTCTCGTGCAGGATCGCGGCCAGATAGAGCGCATCGCAGAGGGCCCAATGGGCGAGCGATTCCGACAAAAGCTCCTCGAACATGACCTCGTTCTTCTGGGTTTCTGGGAGAACGGCTTTCGGATGATCACGAACAACGTGCGGCCGGTCGTGCGCCCTGAAGATCTGGAGGGCATCAAGATCCGGACCCCCAAGGACCCCGAGCGGGTGAAGCTCTTCAAAGCGTTCGGAGCCAACCCGACCTCGATGAGCTTCGGCGAAGTGTTCTCGGCGCTCAAGCAGGGCGTCATCGACGGCCAGGAGAACCCGTTCTCGCAAATCGTCCCCGCGCGTTTTCACGAAGTACAGAAATATCTCTCGGTCTCGCGCCACGTTTACTCGCCGGCCTATCCGCTGATGAGCCAGCAATTTTTCGAGTCTCTCGACGAAGACATCCAAGTCGCGATTCGGGAGGTCGCCGAGGAAGTCGGACGCTTCCATCGCGAGTTTGGCAAAAAGGAAGACGCTCGCTATCGCATCATGCTCGAAGACGAGCTCGAGATTACGGAGATCGATTTCGAAGCCTTCGCCGCCAAAGCAGGACCCTTATACGAAGAGTTCAACGAGCGCTACGGCCCCGAGCTCGTCGAGACAATCCGGTCTTACCGAAGTAAGTCTGACAACTGAGGAAGAGACATGAAGTTGGGGGATGCGACCCGCTACCTGCTGCCTGCTACCTGGAGGCATAGTCCCGTGCGTGTGAGGAATGGGTACCGATGACGTTTGTCGGCACCTTGCCGGATCGCGTCGAGAATATTCTTCGCTCCGTTCTCTCCGTCGCCGTGGCGCTCGTGCTCGCGGCCATCGCTGTCATCTGTTTTTTGGAAGTGCTGCGTCGTCCCTTTGGTGGAAGCTTCGTCTGGTATGACGAGTTCGTCGGCTACTTGCTCGTGTGGCTGACCTTCCTCGGGGCGGTCCTTGCCCGGTCGCACCACCAGCACATCGGTGTCGAGAACCTTCTCGAGAAAGTCTCGGCAGGCGCCCGACGCGTGATCGAGCTCGTGGGCCACGGGGTCATGATCGCCGTACACGTCGTGCTCTTGCTCTATGGCGCGCAGTTGGTCTCTCGCTTCCTGACCGAGCGTGCCATCACCGTGGATATCCCGGTAGGGCTCATCTACGCGATCATCCCGCTTTCGGCGGCGCTGATGCTGATCGTAGAAATCATCCATGCCGCGCAGCTTCTGAGCTCGAGGGAGTAGTCCGGCAACATGGAGTTTCTTCTTCTCCCGCTCATCCTCGTTCTCATCGCCATCGGCGTTCCCATCGGCTATGCACTCATCGGCGCGGGTATCGTCATCATCGCGCTCACGACGTCGACGCCGCTCGTCGTGGTAGCTCAGCGTCTATTCAACGGGTCCGACAGCTTCCCGATGGTCGCGGTGCCGCTCTTCATCCTCGCGGGAGCCCTGATGAACCACGCGGGCATCTCCCGGCGGCTCGTGGATTTCGCCGCGAGCCTCATCGGCTTCGTCCGAGGCGGGCTGGCGATGACGACGACGCTCTCGAGCATGTTCTTCTCCGAAGTCTCGGGCTCCGCGGTCGCGGACGCGGCTGCTCTTGGAAGTGTTCTCATCCCGGCGATGAAAGAGCGCGGCTATCCCGCGGGCTTCGCCGCCGCCGTTTTGTCCTCATCGGCGACGATCGCTATCATCATCCCACCATCCATTCCAATGATCCTCTTCGGCGCCATTACAGGAGCCTCGATCGTCAAGCTCTTCATGGCCGGTGTCGTCCCTGGCATACTCGCCGGCCTCGCCATCATGGGAACGAGCTACTGGCTCGCCCGGCGCGGCGGCTTCGCCGAATCCGAGCCCTTCGATATCAAGAAAGTGGTGAAAGCATTTCGCCGCGGGTTTTGGGCGCTCAGCCTCCCTATCGTCATTCTTGGCGGAATCTTCGGCGGCATCTTCACGGCCACGGAAGCCGCTGCGGTCGCCGTGTTTCTGGCCTTGGCGCTAGGACTGTTCGTCTATCGGGGCATGAAGCTAAACGCCCTTGCTACGATCTTGGTCGAGTCCGCGCGTCAAACCGCGGTGGTCATGATCCTGGTGGCCGGCTCCGCCGTGCTCGGCTGGTACCTCGCGAACCAACAAGTCCCGGCGCGGCTCGCCACGTTCATCCTCACGAACGTCACTGGAAACGCAGCAACGCTTCTACTCATCGACGCCATCCTACTCGCGGCGGGGATGATCCTGCACAGCGCGGCGGCCATCGTGCTGCTCGTTCCCATCTTGCTGCCATTGACGACAGAGATCGGCCTCGACCCCATCCACTTCGGATTGATGGTGACGGTGAGCCTCGCGATCGGCCAGCAAACCCCGCCCGTCGCGTCGGTCTTGATCACAACGTGCTCCATCGCCGATGTCCCGATGTGGGAGGTGATGCGGGTGAACATCTACTTCATCCTCGCGCTCGCAGTCGTACTGCTGCTCGTGACGTTTTTCCCGGGCTTGAGCCTCTTTTTGCCCGAGCTCTTGTCCGCCGAGCCTTAGCTGCTCCGCAAGCGTGCGAGCCGAACAACGGTCGCTCCCCAGCCGCCGCGGTCCGGCGTGGCTTCCTCGAAAGCCTCGACGAGCGCGCTCTTCTCGAGGACACCCCGCACCCGTTCTTTCTGAACGCCTATGCCGCGGCCGTGGATGATCCGAACCTCTTCGAATCCCGCTTCCTGCGCCGCTTCGAGATAGGACGCGACCACATCGGGGATGTCCCGGGGCGCAAACGTGTGAAGGTCGATGCTGTCCTCGATGGGAAGCTCGACCGGTTGCTCGTCTTCAGTCATCGTGCTTGGCGGAAGTGTGTGGGAATCGAACCCACCGTCCCCGGGATTAACCGAGGACCATCGGATTTGAAGTCCGAGGAGGCCACCAGACCCCAGTCACTTCCAGATGAATGGATACATAGGCTGCAACGTGATGGCTCGTCGCACGTCAGCACGCTGCGAGGTCTGTCGGGCGAGACACCGCCGCTTCCTCATCCACGTCGGCACGGGCAAAGTGTAGCATCAATTGGGCGACCGGCTACCGCGAACCTCGCGGGCATCGCGGCAAGCAACCAGACACGGGCAAAATTGACCTTTGCGAGAGAGCCTCTTATAGTCTCCACTTGTCGCTCCTGACGCTCTTAGGCGAGATGCGAAAGACCGCAAATCTGGGGCGCTTCCTTGTTCTGGGAGCGTTCGTGGTATTCGGCCATTCAGCCACCTCGAGCGCTCAAGAGTACCTTCCCGACTTGCCCGCCGCTCACCCCGCCATCCGTTATGCGGAGCGATCGGTGGACGACCCCATCGCGCGTCTGTCCCGGGACTTGGAGAACGGATCCGTCGAGCTCCACGGCGGAGAAAAAGCTCTTGGCTATCTGTCCGCCCTCCTCGAATATCTGGACATTTACACGGATTCTCAGGCTCTCGTCTTTTCGAAGACAAGTTTCCAAGCAACGAAGATTGCGCCTGACAACCCGCGCGCGATCTATTTCAATGATGAGGTGGCGCTCGCCTTCATACGCGGCAGTGACATGATCGAGCTCGCGTCGATCGATCCCGAGATAGGACCCATTTTCTACACGGCGAATATTCGGCAGTTGGCGACGGAAGGTTTCGAACGGCGTCAGGTATGCTTGAAGTGTCATCTAGGCCCTGCGACGTCGGGGGTTCCCGGCTTGTTCGTGGGCTCGGTCTTTCCGGGACCCACCGGTAGACCCGCGCGCGAAGACGCGATCATTACGGATCACCGTACCCCATTCCGAGATCGATGGGGCGGCTGGTACGTCAACGCGACCCGCGGACAGCAAGAAGACAGGTCCAATGCGGTGGCGAGAAATCCCGCACAGCCCTTGCTCTTGGACGAAGCCCAGGGCCGAAACCAAACGCATCTCTACGGCAAGTTCGATCCGTCTGGCTACCTCGCACCGGTAAGCGACATCGTGGCCCTGATGACGTTCGAGCACCAGACGCAGATGCTGAACTACCTCACGAGAGTGAGTTGGGAGGAGCGCATCGCACGGCACGAGAACGACGCGGCCCCGCTCGAACGCCCGCAGATCGCGTCCGATATCGAGGCGCTCGTCGCCTACATGTTCTTCGCGGGCGAAGTCCCGCTGCCCGAGCCGCTCGAGGGTGTCTCCACCTTTACCGAGACGTTCCCAGCGCGTGGTCCACGGGACACGAAAGGGCGGTCGCTTCGCGATTTCGATCTCGAGCGGCGATTGTTTCGTTATCCGCTGAGCTATATGGTGTATAGCCGCTCCTTTGACGCTTTGTCCGAGGACCTCGAAGCGGAGATCTACCGAAGGATGTACGACGTGCTTACCAACCCGCAGCCGGGCGCCCAGTTTTCTCATCTGAGAACGGCGGACCGCCGCGCGATTCTAGAGATCCTGCGCGAGACGAAGCCTTCATTGCCGGATTACTTCAAAGCCGATGATGCCAAGATGCGGAAGGGAGGAAAATGACTCGACGTCCAAGGATTTATTTTTTGTTTGGTTTTCTCGGGTGGCTGGCAGCGCCCGCGGACGCCCGCGAAGAATTCCTGAGGATGCTTCAAAACGACCCTTTCCTATTGAACGAGCTCGCCGTCTGTGCGACTTGCCACTCGAGCGAGACCGGTGGCGGAGCCTTGAACGCATTCGGTAGCGCCTTCGACGACGCCGGCCAGACCATCACCCCCATGTTGCGGGCAAGCTTTCCGGAGCATTTTGGCTTCTACTCCACGAAACTCGTGGACGGTTCTACGTTTCACTTCTCGGATCCCGAGAACCAACACGTGGTCTTCGAACGTGAGGAAGAGAGATATCTCATCGACCTGGCAGCTCTCACCGAGAAGCCGGAAGCCATCATTCCGCCGGCGGCCAATCGCATGTCGTTCTTTCTCACCAGCGTGGGGAAAGGCAATGGCGGGCATCTGGAAGGTTTGGCCGGTGCGGATCGACATTGTCAAGAGCTGGCCGAGGCCGTCGGCGCCACCGACCAGATCTGGCGTGCCTACCTCAGCACGAGCTTCTTGGAGCGGCCCGCCGTCAACGCCGGAGATCGTATCGGGACCGGTCCCTGGTTCAACGCCAAAGGGCGGTTGGTAGCCCGCGGGGTGGCGGATCTGCACGCGAATAACGGCTTCGAAAAAATGACCGCGTTGAACGAGAAAGGAGAGATCGTGAACGGAAGAGGCGACGAGCCCAACCGTCACGATATGTTGACCGGCTCGCTGCCGGACGGTACCGCAGCGGTCGGCCAAAACTGCAACAACTGGACGAGCTCGCATGATGGGGTTGCCGTAGTCGGCCACCACGATCGGGAAGGGAGCGGCGAGAACGGCACATCGTGGAGCTCCGCACACGCGTCTCGAGGCTGCAGTCAGGAAGACTTTCGCGCCTCTGGCGGCGACGGCTTGTTCTACTGCTTCGCGATTCGGTAGATAGGCGCTCTCGAGCGAGGAGTCGCCGAGTTTCTCCGCATCGGATCGAGTAGACTCTCCGCGTGGCTGAGCCTAGACACGCGGTGTGGAAAGACATTCTTACAGGCGCCTCCTTTGGACTCTTGGCCGGCATCCTTATCAAAGATCTCGACTTGACCGCCGTGGTCTCCTATTGGGGCGACCGCGGTCTCGTTGTGGCAAGCGCCACTCTCGTAGGCGCGGCCCTTTGGCCAACACGTCTTCGCGGCCTGCTTGGATTCGGCGTCCTGTCGCTTGCCATCCTGTGGTCCGCGGCCGCGTTCACACCGTTGACGGCGTGGATGGCGGGAAGCCTCGAGCGACGGGACCCACTGCGAAAGGCCGACGCCGTATTCGTCCTCGCGTCTAGCTTACAGGAGGATGGTGAGTTTTCGACGCCGGCAATGAGCCGCTTGCTCAGAGGGCTCGAGCTCCTCGCAGAGGGTTGGGCTCCGCGTCTCATCTTGTCCGAGCTTCCTCATGGACCGTCTTACCGGAACGCCGCCTGCGAGCTCATGGATCGCTTCGGGCTCGACCACGAGATCGTGAGCGTGGGCCCGGTCTCGAGCACCCACGACGAGGCCGTCGCCGTTGCCGAAGTCGCGCGTGATTATGGGTTCGAGCATCTCCTCGTCGTCTCGTCGCCGAGCCACACGCGGCGCGCCGCGGCCGCTCTCGAGGCTCAGAAACTTCGGGTGACTGCGGTCCCCGCGCAGGAAACGAGGTTCGACTACGAAAATCTCGACGATGCTTGGGGCAGCGACCATCGTCTTCGGGCCTTTCCCATGCTTCTGCACGAGCACGTAGGCCTCTTCGTGTACCGGCTCAGAGGGTGGATCGAGTGAGCGAGCTCGAGACTCTACGCAAGTATTTCCCTGTCATCATCGAGGTCCCGGTCGCCTGGGGCGAGATGGATTCGTTGGGGCATGTCAACAATATCGTTTACTTCCGGTATTTCGAGAGCGTCCGGATGGCTTATTTCGAGCGGGTCGGTTTTCTCGAACAGATAAACAAGAGCGGCGTCGGGCCCATCCTCGCGACGACCAGCTGCCGTTTCCGCATCCCGCTCGCCTACCCCGATCGCGTCCATGTCGGGGCGAGCGTGCGCGACGTGAAAGAGGATCGCTTCACGATGCGCTACAACATCGTGAGTGAGACCCACGCGATGAAGGCCGCCGACGGCGATTGTCTCATCGTCGCCTACGATTATCACGCGAAGAACAAAGCACCCCTACCTGATGGCGTCCGCGACAAAATCGCCGCACTCGAAAAAAATGACCAAGACCTAGCCAGGTAAACCTAAAGCTGGCCGTCCGCATGAGGGCGCCTTAAGAATGGCCACAGAGACACAGAGTTTCGAAAACACTTACCGTTTCGCTCGCCCTCGCTTTCTCTGTGCCTCTGTGCCTCTGTGGCCATATCCTCGTTTCTGACAGGCTAGAGGCTAGGCAAGCATGACGCGTTGGCTCGAAAGGCTTGGCCTTCACCGCAAGGAGCTACGAGCCTGGGCGTCTTATGACTGGGCGAACTCCGCTTTCGCTACGACCATCATGGGCGCCCTTCTGCCCATCTACTACTTGAGTGTCTCGGGCACAAACCTTCCCGAGGCCGACCGCATCGCCTATTGGGGCTACACGCAAGCGGTAGCGCTTCTCATCATTGCGCTCACGTCACCTTTCCTCGGCGCAGCTGCGGATTTTCTCGGCGCGAAGAAAAAATTTCTCGCCGCCTACGCTCTCATCGGAGCGACCGGATCGTTTCTGCTCTTCTTCGCTACCGAGGGTAACTGGCTGTTCGCCTCGGCCGCGTTCGTCATCGGCAATATCGGCTTCGCCTCCGGCAACGTCTTCTACGAGTCTCTACTCCCTCACGTGGCCCGGCCAAGTGAGATCGACCGTGTTTCCACCGCGGGTTATGCCATCGGCTATATCGGGGGCGGCCTTCTTCTTGCATTCCAGCTCGCCTGGACGATGTGGCCCGAGAGCTTCGGCTTCGCCGACGCCGCCGAGGCAACGAGGTGGGCCTTTTTGAGCGTCGCGCTCTGGTGGGTCGTGTTTACCATCCCCATCCTTCGCGGCGTCTCCGAACCGGAGCGGCGTCTCGAAAGCGGCGAGAGCGCGGCGATGAATCCCTTACGGGTCGGTTTCACACGCGTCTTCGAAACCTTCGCCGAGATACGGCAATACCGGCACCTTTTCGTCTTCCTGCTCGCCTTCTGGTTCTATAACGACGGCATCAACACGATCATCAAGATGGCGGCCGCCTATGGGACCGAAATCGGGATCGGCTCGTCCCATCTCATCGGCGCGTTGCTTCTCGTCCAGTTCATCGGTATCCCAGCGACTTTTGCTTACGGCGCGCTCGCCGCTCGCATCGGCGCCAAGAACGGGATCTACCTCGCACTCATCGTCTATACGGGAATCTCGATCTTCGGCTATTTCATGAGCGAGCCCTGGCATTTCTGGGTGCTCGCGACTGCAATCGCGCTCGTTCAAGGCGGAAGCCAAGCGCTGAGCCGCTCGCTCTTCACAACGATGGTGCCGCCATCCAAATCGTCCGAGTTCTTCGGCTTTTATAGCGTGAGTGGAAAGTTTGGTAACATCATCGGGCCACTCGTCTTTGCCATCGTCGCTGACTGGACCGGCGGCGGCCGTCTCGCCATTCTGTCGCTCGTGTTCTTCTTCGTCGTCGGCGCGGTGCTACTCACCCAAGTCGACGTTGAAGAAGGCCGGGAGGCGGCTAAGTTTGCGGAAGCTCGCCCATGAGTCGCCACGCCTCCGGTCCGAGTAAGAAGCTCGGACAGATCGACGGCCGGGACGTAAGCCAGACCCGCGCCGTAGGATATGCCATGGTTCTGGCGGCTAAGCGCCTTCGGTCCGACGCGACCCGCTTGACCGACATCTTGGACGCGCTCGATGCGCTCTTCGACAAGGAAGGGCTCGACGTGCTCGCGCCGAAGATCCCGCGTTCGGGCCCTTTCGAGCGCGCGTTCGAGCATCCGGGAAATTTCGCCCGCCCGCGCCGTTTCGAGATCGCCGCGTGCTTCAATCGATTACGCATGATAGAAATGGAGACGATATGACGGCCCCCGTCCTCCTAGCTCTTTTTCTCGCGGCGGTGCAGGAGCCCGTTGACATACTCATAACAGGCGGCACCATCGTGACGATGGACGGTGACATGCGAGTTGTCGAAGGCGGTGCGGTCGCGATCCGGGGCCGTGAAATTACAGCGGTGCTCTCGCCTCAGGACCCGCTTCCACAAGCCCGGCAAACGATCCACGCCGAAGGCCATCTCGTGATCCCAGGGCTCGTCAACGCCCATGGCCACGCGGCGATGACGCTTCTTCGGGGCATCGCTGACGATCTGAGCCTTCTCGAGTGGCTCCAAAATTACATCTTTCCCGCGGAGTCGAAGAATGTCTCTCCGGAATTCGTGTATTGGGGCACGATGCTCGCTGCGGTCGAGATGGCGCTCGGTGGAACGACCACCTATGCCGACATGTACTACTTCGAAGAAGAGGTGGCTCGCGCGACCGAGACAGTAGGGATTCGTGGTGTCCTCGGTCAATCCGTCATCGGCTTCCCGGCACCAGACTACAAGACGCCCGAAGAAGCCCTCGCCGGCGCGGAGGCCTTCATCGAGCGCTTCAAGGACCACCCGCTCATCGTCCCGTCCGTGGCGCCGCATGCTCTCTATACAACGCCCCTCGACATCGTGAGGAAAGCGCACGCGCTCGCGGTCAAACATGGCGTGCCGCTTCAAATCCACGCGGTCGAGCCGCCCGAGGAAAACGATCAAATGATCGAAAAGCTCGGCAAAGGTACGATCCACGCTCTCGATGATGCCGGTATTCTGACGAAGGAAACCATCTTACATCACGCGATTTGGCTCTCGGACGAGGACATTGCCAGGATCCAAAAAGGCGGCGCCTCCACTTCGCACAATCCCGAGAGCAACATGAAGACCGCGTCGGGCCTCTCACCGGTTCCCGAGCTCCTCTCGGCGGGCATTTCCGTCGGCCTCGGGACGGACGGGGCGGCGAGCAACAACAATCTCGACATGTTCGAAGAGATGGATAGCGCGGCCAAACTCCACAAAATTATGCGCAAGGACTCGACGGCGATGCCCGCCAAGACGGTGTTCACGATGGCCACCATCGGTGGCGCGAAAGCTCTCGGGCTAGGCGAGCGTATCGGTTCGCTCGAAGCGGGCAAACTCGCCGACATCGTGCTCATCGACATCCGAGAGCCCTCGTTGACCCCGCTCTACGACGTCTATTCGCACCTCGTCTACGCGATCAAGGGAAGTCACGTCGATACGGTGCTCGTCAACGGCCGCGTCATCGTCCAAGGCGGCCGCGTCCTTACCGTGAACACTGAGGAGATCCTAGAAAAGGCGAGAGCGATCCAGGAGAAGATTATCGAAAGCCTCGAGAAATGAGCCCAGATCTTTGAAGACCAATATTAAGAAAAGCGTAACGCAAAGGCGCGAAGGCGCAAAGAAAAAAAGCAAGAACTGAAAGTTAGTGGAAAAGAAAAAAGGCTCCTGTCACAGAATCTGGGAGAGCCGCGGGGCCTAAGAGGTGGGGGGCGTTTGGAGGGCCTCGGCGCGCGCATAGATTTCTTCTTTCTCTTCCTTGCGTTACGCTTTTCGATCAGCGTTTTGTGGTTCCTCCGATGTAGCCGAGGCTTCGCAAGAGCTCCTCGTTCGCGTTGGCCGGGCTTTTACGGCGTGTCTCTTCGAGGACTTTCGCGAGTCGGCGGCGCTCGGCGCGGAAGCTCTCCGCGGCTTCTTTGAGCGCCTCCGGGTTGTGCGGGCCCGGATCTTCGAGAAGGTTCTCGGTCTCCCAAGCGTCGCGCGAGACATCGAAGGCAATCCGCTTGAAGGAGCGCCTCCATACCCACTTGTACGGCCAGTGATAAAACGCCATCGCCGTCAGCCCACGTGTTTCATGGGTCAAACCATAGGACCACCACGGGACGGTCTCGGGGCATGCGTCGCGCTCCCAGCAACCCGCCCAGGACTGCCCTTCCATGTTGTCTTGGGGGAGCTCCAGCATGTCCAGAATCGTGGGGGCGACATCCGTGATCAGACTGGCCCGGTCTCGGATGACTTCGCCTTTCGGGAGGCCGGGGCCGCGCATCATCCAGACGATGCGCAACTGGTCTTCGTAGACATGCGTCGAGTGGCCCAGGATGGTGTGGTTGTACAACCCTTCCCCGTGATCGGAGACGATGACGACCAACGTGTCGTCGCGGATGCCATGTGTTTCCAAAAGAGCATCGAGCTCGCCGACAAAGCGATCGGTATAGGCGACGTTCGCCTCGTAGGCCGGGAGCACGTCGTCCTCGGTCGGCCGAGCCAGATTGCCCGCGAAGACGATCTCGAGCTCGACCGTCTCACTTTCCCCGCGAAGCGTCACGTCGAAAAAAGGCGTCAACGGGATGTTTGCCTCCGTCAAGAGATCGGTAGTGTACGGCCTGAGGGCATCCAGCGAGAGGAGGAGCAGATTGAGAGCGGTTTCCAGCCGATCGTTCTCCCTGGGCTCACGCAACGACAGGAAACGCAGCCTGTGCTCTCCCGGAGGCAACGACACGCGAGCCGTGTGCTGTTCGACACTTTGCAAGTTATAGCGGCCGACAAGCTCGTCATCGAGCCACAGCTCGGAATCGGGAGGGGCGTCGGCCGTCACGTAGGGCTCGTGTGGGTCGGAAAAATGCATCCACAGAAAGAACGGCTCGTCACGGTTTTCCTCGAGCCATTTCTTCGCGGGCCCAAAGATCTCGTGAGCACGGCGATACCAGCGAACCGGGCCGTCGACAAAAGGGTCGTGGTAGTCGTCGAAGCCCTGTTCCATGCCGAATTGAGGTTGAAGCACGCCGAGCGAGATGAACCCCGCCGTCCGATAACCATTGTCTCGCAATATTTCAGCGAGCGTGGTCGCTTCCTCAGGCAGTTTGTCGCCATTCGCCATCACGCCGAGGCTCGACGGCGTGACGCCCGTCATGAGCGCGGCATGAGACGGAAGCGTAATGGGCGTTTGGGTATAGGCGTGCTCGAAACGAACGCCCTCTTCGGCGAAGCGATCGAGAAACGGCGTCGTCTCCACATCTGGATTGTACGGGCCGGTCCAGTTCACGTGGAGCGTATCGATAGAGACGAGAACGATGTGCGGCACTTTCGACTTCGCGCGGGCGGCGCGATATTGCGAGCACGCGGAAGCGAGAAGGAGCGCGCTCAAAACAAGAGCCGCGCGCTTCACGCCAAAAGCTCCTCGATCTCCGGAGAGACCAACCCATTCGTGCTGATAGCGCTTCCGCTCCAGTCGGTAAAAGTGCCGCCGGCCTCCTCGAGTATCGGCAAGAAGGGAGCAGAGTCCCAAGGATTCATGACCGGATTATAGCAACCCGACTGAGGACTGAGGACTGAGGACCGCGGCTGTCTTAAAAGCAAGGAGATGTGGGGATAGGAGGAGATGTGGGGATAAAAAAAAAGGGTCTTCCGCAAAATCTGTGGGTAGAAACCGTCTGCCATCGCCCCCTCAGCAGACCACGGTGCTCGCCGGCGTAAAGGCTTCCCTCGCTTCGCTCGGGGCTCCGTGGTCCGAGCAACTATGGGCGATGGGCAAACGGGGCCTCCGGCGGGGCCGGGTTTCAGGAAGCGCGAAGTCACACACGAAAGCCAAGCCGCGTGCGCTGGGAAGA
>SMYC01000232.1 GCA_004356105.1 Acidobacteriota bacterium
TACCCTGCCCAACGTAGAGTTGGAATACCAGACAACCACCCGGTCTCAGGACGCGGTGTGATTCCGCGAGATAGCGCTCGAAGACAGGGAGCGGCAGATGCTGAAAGGTAATGTAGGAGTAGACGAGCTCGAAGGATGCGTCAGGGAAGAGCTGAAGATCGACCCCGGAGCTCTCCATTGTTTTCACGTTTTTGAGACCACAAAGCCATTCCTTGCTCTGTGCGATCATCTCTTTCGAGATGTCGACGCCGACGAGGTGAGCGAAGTGCCGGGCCAAGGGCTTCAGGACACGGCCGATGCCGCAGCCCACCTCGAGCGCCTTCCAATGCCGCGGATCGCGCGGTGAAAGAATATCGAGGATGGCGTTGGCCGTCTGCTCGCCCGAGCGGCTGAACGTCTGGTCGTCCTGATAGTCCTCGATCGCAATCCAGTAGCGGGCGTGATGGCGTGCCCGTCGGTCCCAGTCCGTTTTCATTTTGGTGACCATGTTCATGACGTTTGCTCCGTGAGAGGTTCGGATTGCACGGAGCGTGCCAGAGAAACCGACCCGATTGAATGGGTTAGAGATGAGGGAGCGACCCTCGTGTCAAAATCTGGACACGAGGGTGAGTCGGCTTCGACGCGCATCCGCGGTAACCGCACATATGTGCGTTTTTGAGAGTGGGACGGTCTTGATGATGTCGGCGAGGAGATGAGACTGCGAGAATGAAATGGGTGCCGGATCCGCTCGAGAACGCAAAAAAGCGCTCGGACAGGCAGACCGGTATCGTCTGGTGGGTCGCTCTGTTTTCTCGACGGCAGGATCTAAGTATCAGCTGTTACCGGACCCGCGCGCGTTTCGAGAGAACACTCGCGCACCTCTGGCTCGCCGAGCCAAATGCTCGGGCGGTTGCGACGACGTTCCAGTACCGCTTGCATCAATTTAGGAAAAGTCCACACGAGATCTTGCGGTGCGCGTCCTTTCACACGGATGCGCTCGGCGTGGATCAGAGAATGGTGAAACGTGCAGATGGTCGTCAAATTCCACGGCGAGTGGCAGATGCCGCGGCTACGATACTGAATGTGATGAACGGTTAATTGGGAGCGGCCACTGCAAAAGGGAACCGTGCATTTCCAGCCGTCCCTTTCTAGTACGAGATCACGCATTCGCTTGTATTCTGGGTCGTCCTCGTAATCTGCCTCGGACGCGGCCTCTCTTTCGAACAGGCGCGGCTGCGTGACTTGGTCGGTGTCGATTTTTTCAGCCCAGGGGAAGACGGGACCGGTTTCGGTCTCGCTTTCGGCCGGCGGGTCGGTGTCAGGCACGTCGTCTTCCTCGGGAGTTGCCGCGTCATCATCTGCGGGCGTTTCCGGCGTTTTGTCAGGTGCAAGGTAATGGCCCCATTCCGCGACTTTCTCGGCGAGCAAGTATTCGAAGACGGCAAGAGGCGATATCTCGGCGCCTGCACGGCGGCGGAAAATCTCGAGCGTGTCCTCCCACAACCCTCGCATCCCTGCGGATAACGGGAAGTGAAGCATCGTCGCGAGAGTGTCCGTTCCGTCCTTGATTTTTTTCTCGAGTTGCTGCACCGACGAGGACAGCGCGGATTCGATCCACGTCACCTCGCTCTCGGGAGTGGCGATGTCGGCGATCGACAGGGAAAGACTGGCGCGATTCGAGAGGGAAGCGAAGCTCCTCGCCCAGCTGAGTCACCCGTACATCGCCACGATACACGGCTTCGAGGAGTTCGACGGCCAGCAGTGCCTCATCATGGAGCTCGTGGAAGGTGAGACGCTGGCGCAGCGCATCGCCAACGGAGCTCTCTCGATCCGTGAGGCGATCCCTTTGTTCATTCAAATTGCGGAGGTGGACATTCAGTCCTACGACGACGCATCCATCGCCGTGCTGGATCTCGAGACTCGGGAGTATCGAGTCGTCCTTGAAGGCGGTATGAACCCTCGATACAGTCCGACAGGCCACCTCGTCTACGCGCGGAACGGAGCGCTATTCGCGGTGCCATTCAACCTAGATGCACTCGAAGTTCGTGGAACGCCGACGCAAGTGGTTACGGGCATTGCGACCTCTCCGGTGGCCGCGAACGCGGAGTATGCGTTCTCCTCTAGTGGCACGCTAGTCTTCGTCGCCGGGACGTCGTGGGGTGAAGATTTCAAAATCGTCGTTGTCGACCGTCAAGGACGGATGGAACCTCTCGTCGAGTCGACCGAGGCGTATTTCGATTTGCCTCGATACTCGCCCGATGGTACGTTACTGGTTGTTCCCGTCGATAGCGCCAACGCCTCTCTGTGGCTGTACGACATCGCCCGCAAGACATTTGGTCGGTTCACAGCAGCTTTCACACATACCGAACCTGTGTGGGCGCCCGACGGCGAGAGGATCGCGTTTCGCTCGGATCCAAGGGGTGTGCAGAACTTGTTCGTGCAGTCGGTTGCCAGCACGGAAGAGGCGGAGCAAATCACAGAGAGTCCTTATACCCAACGACCTGGGTCGTGGTCTCCCAGTGGCGACGTCCTGGCGTTCGACGAGACTCGGCCAGCGACTGGTAGGGATTTAATGCTCGTAAGAACTTCGGAGGGGGTAGTCGTCGAAACCTATCTGCAAACCCCGTTCAATGAAGGTAGGCCGAACTTCTCGCCGGACGGCGGATGGATCGCTTACGAGTCAGACGCCTCGGGCCGATACGAAATCTATCTCGGCCACTATCCAGCGACCGCACGTCGATGGCAGGTATCGACCGAAGGCGGTACGGTCCCTAGATGGCGAGCCGACGGACGAGAACTCTTCTACCGAAATGCGGCGAAGTTGATGGTAGTCGATGTGCAGTTGGGTACCGAGATTATGCTCGGAAACCCCGAGGAGCTTTTCCAGACTCCCGATGGGATCCGAATCCAGTTTGACGTCGCCCCGGACGGCCAAAGCTTCGTCATGATCGACACCCGCGAGTCAACGCCACCACCACGCAAGATCCATATCGTTCAGAACTGGTTCGCAGAGCTCGAACGGCTCGTCCCGACGAACCAGTGAGAAGACGCGACTAATCACGCTGGAGCCAATCGTACCGATTCAAATCGTCGTCGCCGAGAAAGCTCTCCACCCAACGAAGCGGCAGCTCGCGGCGCAGCGTTTCTGACTCCTCTTCGCTCGCCGCATGACAGTACCGATACGCGGCAGGCACGCCCCACGTCATGATGTGATCACTGAGCTCGAGCGCGCGGACATCGAGCGCCTCCGACGACAGCCCGAGATAATCCTCCCAAGGCACCAGCTTTTTGACGAAGCGCGGGAACTGGTCGAACCGCCACGTCGTATACGCCAACACACCTCCGGAAGTCACGCGTCCCGAAACCTCGGTGAGCAGTCTCGAACGCAGTGCTCGTCCAGGCACGTGGTGTAACACCCCAAACAAGACGACCAGATCAAACGTCGACGACGCGAGCGCGTCCGGGAGGGGCTCGCGCCCGGTGATGAAGTCGTGCTCGAAAAGCTCGACGGCCTCGAGCTCCGCAAGCCGAGGACGCGCATGCTCGAGCGCAAGAACGCTCGCATCAACTCCGACGTAGGTGAACCGCACACCCCGCTTCGCCAGAAAGCGCGCAAAGCGGCCGTTGCCGCAGCCGAGATCGAGGACCCTGGGCTCAGCTTTCAGCCGAGACCCGATGCGATCGAAAAGCACGTCCCACCCTCGCCACGCGCGCTCCCGCGTTTGATTGAACTCGTCCGCGCGCTCCGCATAAAAGCGCCGGTTGATCGCGTTGAGCTTCCGGATGGTCTCCTCGTTCAAGGTGCCATCGTAGGCGGCTCTCGGCCTTCACGCGGTGTGACCACGACACCCGGAAGCGCCCACGTGAGCACGCCATCCTCCACCACGAACGCCCCGCCGACGAGCACGTGTTCGACGCCTTCAGCGTATTGATGCGGCTCAAAAAACGTCGCCGTATCGCGGAACGCTTCCAGATCCAGAACGACGAGATCCGCATAGAAGCCTTCGCGCACGAGACCGCGGTTACGAAAGCCGAGGATCTGCGCCGGAAGCGACGTCGCCGATCGAATGGCGCTCTCGACGGAAAGCCTCCCGCGCTCCATCGCATAGCGGCGCACTTTGCGAGGAAAGGTGCCGTAATAACGCGCATGGACGAAGCCGTCGCCGGGCAGTGCGATGCCGGCATCTGACGCTGTCGCCATCCATGTCTCGGAGGCGTAGATATCAACATCGATCTCGGACAAGGAATAACCGCGAAGCTGCGCGCCCCCGCGTTGATCGGCGAAGCCTTCTTTCTGAAGATGAAGCGCGAGCTCGACCGCATCGAGCTCGAGCTCTTTCATGAGCTCGGCGAGCGTCTTTCCGACATAGCTCTCGATCGGGAACTTCATCACGACGATGTTCTCGGCGCCGCCGCGACGGTTCAGCTCGTGAAGGATGTCGCCTTCGAGCGCGCGCGTCTGAGCTTCGTGTGTCAGCACGTCATCGAGCGCTTCCGCGTGAGTGAGCCTCTCACGTTCGTCGCCGTGCACCCATCGGGGTATCAATCGCGTCGACCCATCGCTTCCGGTCGTGTTGTAGGGATAGTGGTCCGCGAAAATCGGCACGCCACGAGCGCGCGCGCGCGTAATGAGCTGCACCGCGGCCCGGCTAGAGCCCCAAAAATCCGCCCCCCGCGCCTTCGCGTGCGTCGCGACCGACGTCACACCCGTACGCTCCGCGATGGCTATGGTCTCCGCAATCGAATCGAGAAAGGTCGGCTGGCCGGGCATCTCGTGGCTCGGGAGATACCACATGGGGTCGGCGCCGGAAGCGCGCTCGTGCTCCACGAAAATACCGTCATAGGGCGCGAGAGCGCTGACCACCGCGATGACTTCCTCCGTATCGCTCCAGCGTCCGGGGATGTATTCGAGGCCCGCGGTCATCCCGTAAGCGCCGGCCTCCATACCCTCGACAACGAGACGGCGCATCGTCGCGATCTCGGCCGGCGTCGCAAGGCGCTGCATACGGCCGATCTCTTCGTCCGCAAAGGGCTCATCCGGATTCTCCGCCATTGCCATCGCGCGGACGGTGTTATGCCCTACCATGAGCACCGCATTCGGTCCGAATTGTTTCTCTTCGAGCTCGCGCTTCTGAGCCGCGATAGAGAGCGGAGATCGGCCATCTTGGTTGACAACCACCGTCGTGACGCCTTGGCTCACCAAGTTGGGCGCGGCGCGCCGTTTCGCGTCCGCCGATCGCAACCCGTTTCCGCGGTAGCCATCCGCATGAGAGTGCAGATCGATGAATCCTGGAGTTACGGTGAGCCCCTCGAGATCGATCCGGCGCGCGGCGGGGCGACCTTCGAGATCGCCAACGGCGACGATCCGGCCGTTTCGGATCCCGATATCCGCCTCGAA
>SMYC01000233.1 GCA_004356105.1 Acidobacteriota bacterium
CATCTACTTCGGCGATGTGCGCAACGAGCACCGACTCGACACGCCGCGACTGTTTCAACACCTCCGCGAGTTTGAGAAGAAGGTCGCTATCCGGAAGGTCTTGCAGTGCGTATTTTTTCTCCATGCGCTTTTATAACATGGACTTTTTCGAGCCTCCGTGTTCGCGCGGGTTGCACGCAGAGGCATCGAAACACTTTCGAAGTCTCGCCACGCAAGCAAGCGCGGCTGTAGGGTCTCGACCGTGGATACAGGTCCATTACAGAACGTAGCCGCACTTTTTGTCGAGGCGCCTCGAAAAAACTGTCAAGAAAAAAGTGAAATACTTTTTATCCGCGAGCGGTACGTAAAGCTCGCCTCCCATGTCGAGAAGCGGACCATGCCACGTAGTTGTGGCCGGACCGTACAGGTGCCACGCTTTGGTCCGAGTCCGCTGCACTCTGGCACTCTCTGCCACCCTCTCGAGACCTCAAGCAGTACTTTAAGTTACTCCGTCCAGACAGAGTAGTCGGGCGCGAGGAGTCGGAGCCGCGACCGGCCGCCTCGGCAATCCCTGAAAAGCGGCCCATTACGAAGTGGAGTTCACGGCTAGCGCCGCGCTTAGCGAAAAGCTCGAGCAGCTCGAAGCCAAGCGTTTCGGCAAGACGAATCATCCGAGAACGAATGTCGAAGACCCCGACACGTCGCCTGGCGTGCGCGGCATCGCTGCCGCGGTGAAGCGTTTCGCATGGGACCGAGATGGCGGGCAGTTGTCCGGGCACAGTTGAACCGCCCCCTCTTGTTGCGGTGTAGCTCCCGGACCCGCCGCGACTACCTGCGCTTCATCGTTGGGTCGAGCGCGTCGCGCAAGCCGTCGCCGAGCAGGCTGAAGCTCAGGACGACGAGTGTTATCGCCATTCCCGGGGCGAAGGCCGCGACCGGGGTGGAGCGGACAAGCTCGCGTCCCTTGCTGAGCATCGCGCCCCATTCGGGGTTTGGGGGCTGGACGCCGAGGCCGAGAAACGACAGCCCGGAGGCGATCAGAATCGCGACGCCGAGCTGTAATGTGCTCTGGACCACGAGCGGGGTGAGCGCGTTCGGCACGACGTGTCCGAAGATGATGCGGGAAGCGGAGGCGCCCACCGCGCGCGAGGCAACGATGTAGTCGAGCTCGAGCACCTGGAGGGCGGAGCCGCGGACCAGCCGCGCGAAGGTCGGGACCGAGAAGATGGCGACGGCGATGACCGTATTGACGACGCCGTTTCCTAGCACGACCACGATGGTGATGCCTAGCAGGATGCCCGGAAGCGCGAGCAGCACGTCCATGAAGCGCATGATCACCGAGTCGACGATCCCGCGCTTGTAGGCGGCGACGAGGCCGAGTACCGCGCCGATCATCACGCCTACTAGGACGCTGCTGAAGGCGATGCCCAAAGAGATGCGGGCGCCGTAGCAGAGTCGGCTCGCGATGTCGCGGCCGAGCTCGTCGGTTCCGAGAAGATGGTCGAGACTCGGGCCGAGGTAGTTGTTGACGAGGTCTTGCTCGAGCGGTCCGTAGGGTGCGATTACGGGGGCGAGCGTCGCCATGATGATGAAGCCGAGGATGACGAAGGCGCTCGCGACGGCGACCTTGTTGCGTCGGAATCGGAGTAGGCCTTCGGATGTTTTCTTCATGAGCGTGAGACTCGGATCCTTGGGTCGACCACGCCGTAGAGCAAGTCCGTCGCCGTGTTCACGACGACGAAGACGCTCGCGACGAAGAGCATCGTGCCTTGTATCATCGGATAGTCACGCCAGAGGACGGCGTCGACGAGCAGGCGGCCGACGCCCGGGATGGCGAAGACGCTTTCGACGAGTACCGTTCCGGCGAGCAGGTTTCCGAAGCGAAGGCCCACGATGCTGATCACGGGGATGAGCGCGTTTTGGAGGGCGTGGCGCACGATTACAACACGCTCCTTCATGCCTCGGGCGCGCGCGGCCCGTACGTAGTCTTGGCCGAGCACGTCGAGCATTGCCGAGCGCGTCATGCGCGAGATGATCCCAGCCGACTGGCCCGCTAGGGTTATGATCGGCAGCACGTAGTGCACCGGCGTTCGGATTCCGATCGAGGGGAGCCAGCCGAGCGAGAGCGAGAATACGAGCATCAGCATGAGGCCGAGCCAATAGGACGGGGTCGACGCCGCTAGTAGCGCCATCACCATCATCACGCCGTCCCAGAAGCGGTTGTGGTACATCGCGGCGATGACGCCGGTGACGACGCCGAAGATCGTCGCGAGGATGGTGCCTCCCAGCGCGATGGTAAGCGTATAGGGGACGCGGGCCATGATCTCTTCGAGAACCGGGATGCGCATGCGGATGGACGTTCCGAAATCACCTCGGAGGGCGCCGCTCAGGAAGTTCCAATACTGCTCGTAGAGCGGGCGGTCGAGGCCGAGGTCCCGCCGCATCTGTTCGACGACCTCCGGTCCCGCTTCGAGCCCTGCCAGCAGCAGGGCGGGATCTCCCGGGATCATATGGATCATCAAGAAGACAAGAAGAGACGTCCCGAGTAGCGCCAGGAACATCTCCAGGAGCCTTCGGGATGCGTAGTGAAGCACGAAGGTTTAGCGACGGTCGATGAAAGCTCGCTCGAAGGTCACCAAACCGAGCGGCGAGGTCGTGAGATCGTGAACGGTCGCACGGGCTCCCACCACGTGGTAGTTGTCGTACATCCAGATGGCGCCCGGATCCTCGAAGTACACGATCTCCTGGGCGCGGTGGTAGAGCGCATTCCTCTTCTCGGTGTCTACCTCTCGCATCGCTTTGAGGATCAAGTCATCGAACTCGGCGTTCGAGTAATAGCCGTAGTTGTTCTCGTTGCGCTCCTGGGTGGTGAAGATGGGACGGAGCCCCCAATCGGCATCTGCTGACGAGGCGCCCGCGCCCATGATGAAGATTTCGAGCGGGCAGTCCTCGGGCAGCAGCCCGCCCCAATATTGTCGGAGCGAGCCCCATTCCAGGACGTCGATCTTCGCGTCTATGCCCACTTCGGCAAGTTGCGCGGCGACGGCTTGCGCTAGCTCAACGCCCATGTTGTAGCGAGACGTCGTCGAGATCGTTGTCTCGAATCCATCCGGGTAGCCCGCTTCGGCGAGAAGCGCCCGAGCTTTGTCGGGGTCGTACGGAAACTCGCCCAAATCCGCGCGCCCCCGAATGCGCGGCGTCAATGGTCCCGTGGACGGCTCTACCATTCCCGGCATCAAGTTCTCGAGAATGACGCGCCGGTCGATGGCGTAGGCAATGGCCTGTCTTATGCGCGGGTCGTCATAAGGCTTGCGCTTGCAGTGGAAGCGGAACTGCTGCGCGCCGATGCTGAGCGTCTTTGTCATCGTGATGTTCGGGTCTTCTTCGAGGCGAGGCAGGTCCGCGGGCGGCACATGGGTGATGACGTCGACGTCACCCGATTCGAGCGCGATGATGCGCGACGCCGCCTCGGGGATGGGACGGTAGATGACCGTTTCCAGCTTACCCTTCTCTCCCCAATAGTCGTCGTTCCGCTCCAGGATGAGCTCGAGGTCCTTGCGCCAGCTCACCACTTTGTAGGGCCCGGTTCCTACCGTGGTATCGGCGGAGTAGCCGAAATCCTTTCCGAACTTCTCGGCGGCCGCGGGGCTCACGATGACGGCGGAGACATGCGCCATCATCGGCTCGAACGCGCCGAAAGGGTATTCGGTGACGATGTTCACGGTGTGCTCATCGACGACATCGACGCTCTCTATGGGCAGGAACAAGCTCCGCCGGTTATGGCCTTGGTCGGGGTCGAGCACGCGATCGAAGTTGGCTTTCACTGCCTGCGCGTCGAAGGGCGTGCCGTCCTGGAATTTCACACCCGATCTCAAATGGAACGTCCACGTCACGTTGTCGTCGGCCGACGACCAGCTCTCGGCGAGATCGGGCACGAATTGCATGTTCTCGTCGTAGCGGATGAGGGCGTTGAACAACATCCAGATGACTTGGTCGGACTGCGAGTCTGTGGTGTTGTGCGGATCGAGCGTCGTGGCGTCGGCGCTCGAAGCGAAGATGAGACTGTTACGCGGCTCCTCTTCGGTGCAAGACAGCGAGAACCCAGCGGCCAGGCACAGAGCCCCAACGGTTAGATTTCGACGCATTCACTCTTCTCCATATCAGGCGCATGCACCCGGTCTTACCCTATACACTCATGAACGGCCGGATTATACCGGAAGCGGGCAAAAGCTATCGCGTAGCGTTATCCTTATTAAATAGATGATTCCTGTAACCGACGAAATCAAGCTGGATGATTGGGAGATCGACCTGAAATTCGTCCGAGCGGGCGGCCCCGGCGGTCAGCACGTCAACAAAGTGTCGACCGCCGTGCAGCTGCGTTTCGACGCCGAGAGCTCGCCCTCTCTTCCGGACGACGTGCGCGCACGGCTTCGGAAAATCGCCGGCAGCAAGATGACGTCCGAGGGTGTCGTGACGATCGAAGCGAGCCGCTTTCGCTCACAGTCCAGGAACCGTGAGGACGCCATCGAGCGCCTTGTCGAGCTCATCCGCCGCGCTACCGTAGTACCCAACAAGCGTGAACAACGAAAGGTCTCGGCGCGAGCGCGAGCGCGCCGTGTCGACGCCAAGCGCCGGCGCGCGGGCGTGAAACAGGCACGACGTCCCGTCGACCACGAAGATTAACCTTTTCCATACATTTCCAAAAACAAGGGAGGTTCACTTGATTCTGAGCAATACCGAGAATATTCCAGGAAAGACGATTCAAGAGTTCTACGGTGTCGTCACGGGCAGCACCGTGCGCGCCAAGCACATTGGCCGCGACATCATGGCGGGCTTCAAGAACATCGTAGGCGGCGAGCTCAAGGGCTATACCGAGCTGCTCAACGAAGCGCGCCAAGAGGCGGTCGAGCGCATGGAGGCGCAAGCCAAATCCGTCGGCGCGAACGCTGTCGTCAACGTGCGTTTCACAACGAGCTCCGTAGCCCAGGGCGCGGCCGAGCTTTTCGCTTACGGCACCGCCGTCAAGGTGGAGTGACGGATGGACGCGTCACCCTCGATGCTCGTCCAGCTTCTCATGCCGCTAGCGCTCCTCATCGGCGCCTATTTCATCGGGAACGCCATCGAAAAGAAGCACTACCGTGAGCTGCGCGTCCGCGAGCACGCCTCTCGACGCTTCATCACCGTCACGTTTCCCTACGAGCCGCGCGACGAAGAGATCGTCGGCTCCACGCTCGTCACGGGAAGCGTGGTCATCTCGGTCGACTATTTCAAACGCTTCCTCGCAGGGCTACGCATGTTGTTTGGAGGCCGTATCAAGTCTTACGAGCCGCTCCTCGACCGGGCACGCCGCGAAGCCATCATGCGAATGAAAGAGGATGCGCGGGCGGGCGGCTATCACGCAGTCAGCAATATGCGGCTAGAGACGGCGCGCATCGCAAGCTCGTCGGGCAACAATAAAGGCACCGCCGCCGTGGAGATTCTCGCCTTTGGGACGGGGCTAAAGCTCAGACGGCGCGCACCGGCTACTCCGTGAGACACGAGCCGCGCTTGCCGCGGGACGACGTCAACGCCCCGCCGCGCAGCCCGCTCAAAGACGGGCTCGTGATGCTGCTCGGCCTCGCCGCAATTGTGGGCGTAATTTTCGGGGCGATGACGCTTCTCATCGACCACCTCGTACCTTACGTCCCTCGATCTTGGGAATCTCGGATGTTTCCGAACTTCGAGGAGCTCGTCCATCAACCGGAGAATGAAGACGAACGCACCTATAAACGGCGTCTCGAGGATCTCATGGCCCGTATCTCCGCCCATTGGCCCGAGCGCCCCGACGGCTTGCGCGTCGGGCTTCTCGACGACGAGCTCCCGAATGCGCTCGCCTTTCCTGGCGGCCAAATTCTCGTCACCACCGGGCTCATGAAAGAGGTCGAGAGCGAGAACGAGCTGGCCTTCATCCTCGGACACGAGCTTGGGCACTACGCGGGCCGGGATCACCTTCGGAGCCTCGGGCGAGGCTTGACCCTCGCGCTGATAATGGCGGCGTTGGGCCGAAGCGGCGCCGCCGGAGATCTCGTCGGGCTCTCGAGCCAGATCACGGGACGGGCCTTCAGCCGGGAGCAAGAGTCGCAAGCCGACGCTTTTGGTCTGTCTCTCGTCGTCGCGGAGTTCGGTCACGTGAGCGGCGCGACCGATTTCTTCGAGAAGCTTCCTGCCCCAGAGGGGAAAATCGAGCGTTCGCTTTCCACCTACCTGGCCACTCACCCCGTCAGCGACGAGCGCATCGAGGCGATGGAGCGGCTCGCGATCGAAAACGACTGGCCGGTCGACGGCGTAACGTCCCCGCTCGAGTAATCAGCCGCGGAAGATCGATTCTAGATTCTCGATGACGCGCTCCGTTGTTTCTAGATCGGGCAACCGCTTCGCCACCGTGTGGCGTTTGCCGCCACGTTCGTGGACCACGAGCTGGTAATAGAGCTTGTTCCCCGACTGCGTCCCGCGTTTGGCCTCCAGCTTTTCCACTTCTCCGCTCATGAGCTTCCGCGGTGCTCCCATGAAGAGAAGGCCGCTCGCAAAGCGCAGCTCCCCGGGCCGTGCTTCGATGAACCCGTGATAGAGCCATAAATCGACGACGCCGAGAAGCAGCAGGACGTCAAAGAATCCGAACATCCACGCAAAGAAACGAGGGGCATCCGACGCGTGCAGCCCGTAAACGATCGCCGTCCAAACGCCGAAAAAGACCGTCAAACCGATGGCCGGGCCGAGAACGCGCGCCCTCGGAAAGACGAGGCGCTTTCCCGCTGGCAGAAGCTCGACGCGGATGCCGGCCTGCTCCAGCTTTTTGTCGAGCTCGAGGACGACGCGCTCGACGCCCGGCTCTTCCGTGACGCGAAAATTCTCGGAACTTTCCTCGGTCTCGAAGACGGGCACCTCGAACGTGGCGTGATAGTCCACTCCCGTCACGGCCGCCGCGACTTCGAGCTTCCACACAATGCGGTCGTTCGGGTTCGACTCATCCGACGCTTTCGCGTCGAAGGGTACGGCGAATGAGACAGGGATCGCGGAGCGTCAAATCGTAGGCGAGTAGCTCGCGCGCGATGACGTGCGATTTCTGCCAAAGTACCGTCTCGTGGGTGCTTCGGTTCTTACCGCTTCCCGTTTGGCGGATCCGCACCGAGCTCAAAGTGAGCTCGAAGCCGTCCTCGGGGCGCACGTTCACGGTCGTTTGGATGGTCCCCGCGAGCGGGCCTCCGATGACACCAGGAAGGGTGCGCATCTCGAAGACCGATTCGCCGAACTTCTTGTAGCGGACGAAATTTCGTAGCGCCCAAAAGATGAGCCCGACGCCCACCACGGGGAACATGAAAGCGAGAAGCGCGAGCTTGTTCTCGTTCTCCACAATCTCCGGAACCATGAACCAAAGAGGCGACGAGATAGCGTTCCAGACAACGGCAAATATGGCGCTCATCACGAGCACCGGCTTCGTCGTGGAGACGATCTTCCCTGTGGCCCATGCCTCTTTGTGCTTCCACGGCTCGTCCGGGTGTCGCTCCTGAAGCTCGGCCTCCCGCTTGGCTTTCTTTCCGCCAAATAGCCCCGCGGCCATGAGGCCGAAGCCGGCGCCGCCAAAGACCACGACGAAAATGAAGTAGAAGCCGATGAGCTCCCAACGCAGGTCGCGATAGAGCACCGCTTCCGTGGGGTTAGCTGGATTCACGAACAACGAAACGTCGAGCCGCGACGTGACAAGAGCTCGCGATAGGTGTCCTTTTGAAAGCCTCCAACGCTATCTGAGCCTTTGTGAAGCGAGACCCTGGTTCCCGTGAACGACCGTCCCAAATATTGGTAGCGGAAGGTCGCCTGAGCCTCCGCGCTGTCCGAGTCCGAATCCCTGCTCTCCGACAAATTGACCGAGACGAGCTCAGCCGGAACTTCCTCCCAGGAGCGCATCGCGGACCAATCCAGAAAGGCAGCGCCGATGAGATAGGACATGAAGACACCGACCCCCGCAAAAGGAAAGGCGAACAGAACGAGGCATCCGAGCCCCTTCGTGGAACTTTCTTTTTTGCTCACGGTGGTGGTTACGAGTTTTGGGTGGTCTCAGCTCCATTATGACAACTCTCACCCTTGCCGCAAGAAGTAGATGACGAGCATATATATCCAGTAGATCACGAGTGAGACCACGAGAGATTTACTGAGCTCTCGGAGCTTGTCGATCCAACGCTTCTTGCGCTCCGGCGGAGAGAAGGCGTAGATGGCAAAAATCAGAAGCAGGATGGTGACGAACGCGCGGGCACGAAACATTACGGGGTCATCGCGGAGGTCATCGCGGAGCTCTGGGAGGCGTTGGGGTCTTCCAAATCAAGCGAAGCGCATCGAGTCGCAGCTGAGCGGACTCGATGACCTTTTTCAACTCCTGCCTCTCCGCCTCGACGCGGTCGATTTCGTCCGGTCGGACGTGAGGGTTCACCTCGGCGAGCGCTTTCAATCTTCGCAGCTCTTTTCCCATCACATCCTGCATTTCGAAAAGACTCGCTTCGATTCGGCGCGGCCGCTCTTTCTCGGCAAGCTCGCGCGCGGCCACTATCATCTTCGGCAACAGCTCATCCTGCCAGCTTCGATCGGTCAAGCGTAACACCTGACGCCCGTCCACCATCTTCTTCTTCAACTTGCCCGGTGGCAAAGAGTCCGTGAGGTCCCGCAAGCTCTGATCGACGACCACCCGTAGAGGCATGGGTGGCAAAAATCGATCCGTGTAGAGGGCCGGCGGCGCCACCACGTCGAGAACGAATACGGCTTCGAGTAAAAGGGACTCGGCGCCCGGCTCCACGAAACAAGCAACGGCGCTGTTGCCGCGCTCGGAGCTCACGATAAGGTCCATGACGCCCGTGACCATCGGGTGATCCCAAGTGAGAAAGTCGAGCTCGCCTTGGTGGGTCGCTTTGTCACGGTCGGCGGTCATGCCTACCTCCTCGCCGCGCAACCCAGGCAAATCGTCCACGGTGAGCTGATTGCCTTTGCGAAACACGAAGGTGCGCGCGGACACTTCCTCGAGCTCGACCCCGAGCTGCCCGAGCGCGTCGTGGATATAGCGGTCGAGCGCTTTGTCCTCGTCCGTTTTACGGATATCCGCCACGAGCGCCGCCGCCGCCGCGGGGCGGAACGAGCCGAGCTCGAGCAAACGGTCGCGGCCGACTCGAAGCTTCGCGATGACCTCGTCACGAAAGCCGCGCGTGCGCTCCAAGAGCCGGGCCATGTCCTTCGGAGGCTCGGACACGGTTTTCGGGTCGCACGCCTCGACATGTTCGAGCGCGAGCTCACGCACCAGCTCAGCGAGCTCGTCGAAATAGGCGCCGCTCGGGAGACTTTTCTCGAATGCGCCGAGGCCCTCGTGATACCAGAGATACAACATCTCTTGCGGGCTTCCCGGAAGAAACGGCACGTGGATCTCAACATTGTGCTCTTGGCCGATGCGGTAGAGACGTCCGATGCGTTGTTCGAGAAGCTCGGGATTGAGCGGCAAGTCGAACAAAACGAGGTGATGGGCGAACTGAAAATTTCTCCCCTCGCTTCCGATCTCGGAGCAAAGAAGCGCCTGCGCGCCGTCGTCGTCTTCATCAGCAAACCACGCCGCGTTGCGATCGCGTTGAAGGAGAGACAAGTCTTCGTGGAAGACCGCAACCCGGAGACGGCTTCGAACCCGCAACGCCTCTTTTAGCGCGATCGCTTTTTCTTTGAACCTGCAAAGGACGAGAACTTTTTCGGGTGCGAGCTCGACGAGAATCTCCCGCAGCCACTTCGCTCGTGGATCCTCGAGGTAGTCATAGTCGAGGCTCAGGCCCGTATCTCGAGTGTCGGCGACAAACTCGTGCGCGAGCTTCTCGAAAAGCTCGCCGCGATCCTCCGGCCAATCGAGCTTCCGCCCGCGGGCGCGACGCTCGGGAACGCTGTCGAGGACGCTTCTCGCGTTGCGGAACACCACACGACCCGGCCCGTGCTGGTCGATGAGGTCCTCGATGAAGGGCGCGCGCGCCGCTTCGTCGCCGGCGAGAACGGCTTTCAACCGCGCTTGAAGCATTTTCGCGCTCTGCGGTAGAAATCGGGCGAGGTCTTTCCCTTGCTCTTTGGTCAGCGTCTTGCCTTCGAGCAGCGCCCCCGCGACTTCGGCAATGTGGCGATAGCCGGCCGCCTCCTGCTGATAGCTCTCGAAGCTCGGATATCGATCGGGGTCGAGCAAACGGAGTCGAGCGAAGTGATTCTCCTCGCCGAGCTGCTCCGGCGTCGCAGTCAACAACAAGAGCCCGCGGGTCTCACGCGACAGTTTTTCGACAAGCGCATATTGAGGGCTCGGGGTGCCCGCCCATTCCAAGTGATGCGCCTCGTCCACAACGAGCATGTCCCACGTGGCTTCGCAGACCTCTTCGACATGGCGCGGGTTGTCGGCGACCCAATCGAGGCTCACGATGGCGGTTTGCGACTGCAAGAACGGGTTCTCGTCCGGCTCGGAAGCTTTCAGCGCTTCGCAATAGGGCTCGTTCACGAGCGCGAAAGAGATATGAAAGCGACGGAACATCTCCACGAACCACTGATGCACAAGAGTCTCGGGAACGAGGATCAGAACGCGCGTGATCTGCCCGCTTCTAAGCAGCCGGTGGAGCACGAGGCCGGCTTCGATAGTCTTTCCGAGCCCCACTTCGTCCGCGAGCAGCGCGCGCGGCATTGGCCGAGACGCAATCTCCTGGCTGATGTAGAGCTGGTGCGGGATGAGCTCGATGCGCGCGCCGAGGAAACCCCGCGCGGGTGACTTCTTGGCCTTGTATTGTCGTACCAGAGTCCGGTAGCGCAGATCGAAGCTCCGGCTCTCGTCCCAGTGGCCGGCCAAAAGCCGCTCCTCCGGTTTGCTGAAGCGCAAGGTCGCGGAGAGCTCGGACTCCTGGATGCGGTGCCCGTTGCCGCAATAGACGATGAGACCGTGCTCTTCGATGACGTCCTCGACAGAGAACCGCAAGCCGGCCTCGTTCTCAACTTCGTCGCCCACCCGAAAGAGCACGCGCTTGATGGGCGCGCTTTGCGCGGCATATTGCCGCGTGGTGTCGCTCGCTGGAAAACGGAGGAAGACCCGTCGATTCTCGATGCGCTCGACCTGGCCGAGACCGAGCTCCGGCTCTGCCTCGCTAAGAAACCGCTGCCCAACGACAAAAGACGACATGAGGGCGTATTTTAGCAAGCTACCCGTCGCAGTCTTGCTATTCTGTACTCGTGCTGGATTCTTGGCGTGTCACCTTTCTGGCCGGTGCCCTAGCCGCCGCCCTCGGGTGCCAGCCCGAGATCGTCCCGGCACGGTACGTCCCGACCGACGCGCACGACGCCTACCGCCATGCGCTCGAAGTCAGTGGACTTTCAGAAACAGCGCTCGGTAGAGACTGGTCGGTGGCCGCCGCGGCCGCTCTCCGGAGCGCGACCGAAATCGACATTCCATTCAAAGAGACCAATTATATCGACGCCGCTCGAGCTTTTGCGACCTCTTACGCTTTCGCGGTCGCCCGCGGGCAGCGCACCGAGATCCAGCTCACGCTTCAGCCCACATCCGATTGGCGAGTCTACTTGGATCTGTTCCGATTGCCGGAAGAGGCGGACGGAGAGCCCGTCCACGTCGCGACCGGCGGCGAGGGTGATTTGCGGTTGGCGTTCGAGCCACGGCGAGACGGACGTTACCTTCTGCGCCTGCAATCCGAGCTCTTGCGCGGCGGCAGCACCACCGTCGAGATCAGGAACGTCGCGTCTCTCGAATTTCCCGTCTCGGGGCACGACACGGGCTCGATTGGAAGCGGCTTCGGCGCGGCGCGGGAAGGCGGCCGGCGCGCGCATCACGGCGTCGATATCTTCGCCCCGCGCCGCACGGACGTACTCGCAACCTCCAAAGCCAGGGTACGGCGCGTAGACAAGTGGAAGCTCGGAGGCAACATCATCTGGCTCGAGGATCGCGAGCGCAACCTGCGGCTCTACTTTGCGCATCTCCAGACGCAAGATGTAAAGGAAGGCGACTGGGTCGAGCCCGGCGACCGGATCGGCACCGTCGGCAATAGTGGAAACGCGCGCACCACACCTCCCCACTTGCATTTCGGGATCTACATTCGCGGCGAAGGTCCGATCGACCCGCGTCCTTTTCTGCAACAACCGCGGCAATCGCCACGGAGCGTTCGCGTCGACCTCGAGAACCTCGGCCATTGGGTGCGCACGAAGCGAGGAGAGGTCCCGCTCACCATCAAGGCCGGGGGCGACGAAGGTTTTTGGCAGATGGAAGCGCACACACCTTTATTAGTATGGGGCGGCGCGGACCGCAGTTACCGTGTGGCGCTTCCCAACGGCATCATCGGCTATGTGCGCGAGAGTCAAACGGAGCCGATCGACGTGCCGGTCGACTCGATGGCGCTGTCCCGGCCAACCGCTGTCCTGGATCGCCCAGAGACAGATGCCGCGATCGTCCGACTCGAACACAGCGCGGAGGTGGGCGTCCTTGCCCGCTACAGAGGCTTCTACCTCATCGATTCTCGAGAGATGCGCTCGGAGTGGATTGCGGCGCCAGCCAAGACACCGCC
>SMYC01000234.1 GCA_004356105.1 Acidobacteriota bacterium
ACCCTCACCCTCACCCTCACCCTCACGCTCACCCTCACCCTCACCCTCACGCTCACACGAACGCCTCGGTTCCTGGAAAAAAGATTGGGCGCCGATGCTGCGTCTCGCGCTTCCCGTCGTGGTGGCAGAGCTCGGCTGGACCGCGATGGCCACCGTCGATACGTTGATGGTGGGGCGATTGAGCCCAGAAGCGATCGGGGCGGTGAGCCTCGGCTCCGGAATCTTCCTCGGCGTCACCATGTTCGGGATGGGCCTGCTGCTCGGCCTGGACACTTTGATCTCGCAAGCCTTCGGCGCGGGAAAGCTCGAAGACTGCCATCGCTCGCTCTTGCACGGTATCTACGCCGCGCTCGCGTTGGCCGTCCCTTTGACGGGGATCCTTCTGCTCGTCATCGGCGGGCTTCCAGGATTCGGGATCAACCCGGACGTCCTCGAGCTCACGATCCCCTATTTGCGTCCGGTGACGTGGAGTTTGCTGCCGCTGCTTCTCTACTCAGCCTCGCGGCGATTCCTTCAGGCCACCGGCCATGTGACGATGGTCATGGTCGTCTTGGTGACCGCAAACCTCGTGAACGTGGTCACGAACTGGGGGTTGATCTTCGGGCATTGGGGTTTTCCGGAGCTCGGCGTCGTGGGCGCCGGCTGGGCGACGTTCGCATCGCGCACGTTCATGGCCATCACGCTCCTTGGTGCCATCGTGTTTTACGAGTGGCGCGAGCGCCGGGGCCTCTTCCAAACACCGCTCGGACTCGAGTGGACACGGATGCGTCGCCTCTTCAGCCTCGGTCTTCCCGCCGCGTGTCAAATCACGCTCGAGATGGGGCTCTTCAGCGTCGCGACCGTGCTGGCGGGACGATTGGACGCGGCTTCGCTCGCGGCGCATCAGATCGCTCTCAGCGTGGCAGCGACGACCTTCATGGTTCCTCTCGGAGTTTCTTCGGCAGCGGCAGTGCTTGTCGGCCACGCGGTGGGGGCACGCGATCGAGACGGCGTGGCGCGTGGCGGGTGGATGTCCATAGCACTCGGCGTCGGCTTCATGTTCATGGCGATGCTGACGCTCTTTCTGTTTCCGAGACAGATCATCGGACTGTTCACGACCGACCCGGCTGTATTGTCGGTCGGTGTTTCGCTCCTCTATGTCGCGGCGTTTTTTCAGCTCTTCGACGGGCTGCAAGTCGTCACGACAGGTGCACTCCGCGGCATCGGAGAAACACGGACACCGATGGTGGTCGCGCTCATTGGCTATTGGGTGCTGGGTCTTCCCACGGGCTACGTGCTTTGCTTCACGTTAGGCTACGGAGTCTCTGGCCTATGGGTCGGGATGCTGGTCGGTCTCTTCGTTGTCGGCGTGGTGTTGCTCGGCGTGTGGATGCGACGCCTTCGGAGGTGGCTACCCTAGAGAGGGTCCTACCGGTTCAAACGCTTATACCGGGCCAGGCTCAGGGTAATCCGGGATAAGCGTTGGCTTCCCGTTCGTGCCAGCGGGCGTCGTGATCGGGCCAGCCGGCCAAAAACGCGGGCACACCCGATGCGAAGACGAGCCAGTTGAAGCGGAGCCGCTCGTGGTGCCATTCACGGATGGCCGCACCGCGCTCGGCCTGCAAGCTATGGATGAGTTCGTGAGCGAGCACGTCGCGCCTATCGTCCTCACTCTTGGTCGCGTCGATCCAAATGGCTCCTGGAACGTAGTAGCCCCGCAGGCCAGGCGGTGGATCGTGATTCAAAAAAACGAGGCTTCCCGTCAGAAGCGTTCGCTTCGCGTCGAAAGAGTAGGGTTCGCCCGCGAGCACGTAATAGGTGGAAAAGGCAGCGTTGATGACGTCGAGCTCGACACGCGGCGCGCCGTCGAACTTGAAGTGAATGAACGAGTGCGTGAGCTCCCAATGCTGATAGAACGTCTTGTCGAAGACGGGCAGCCCGCGCATCGAACGCCGCGTGGTCAAGGTCGATTTTTGCGCGAGTGTTTTGCCCGCGAGCGCCCAATTGGGATGTTGGCCAGCGATTGTGTAGCCGGCATGGGCCATGAGGCCGGCGGCGCTCCCCTCGGCCAGGGCTTTTTTGAAGGCCTGACCCGGTGATTCGCGCTGAAGAATGAGCTTTCCGAAGAAGCTGACAGCAACGTTGAAGCCCACTTGTCCCGCGATGAGCTTGGGATCCGCCCACTGCGCTGCCGCCGCACGCGGCAGAAGGCAGACGAGCGCAATCCCGCAAATCCATTGGCGGCTCCCCATCGATTACCCCCTCGACTCATGGGGAGATAAAGCAATATCGCTGCCATGACCTGGCTAGACCCGAAGTGTCAGACTCGGCGAAACTTCTGCGCGCCTATCCGGGCTCGGAATGGAAGACGCGTGGTGAGAAGCCCTCGCCGCGATGTAGATATGACATGCACTCGGCCCGCGATACCCGCGGCGCGCCTTTTCTCGGCTTCAGCGGTGTCGGAGCTTGGTATGACGTCTCGGACAACGGCACGCTGGTCTACGCAAGAGCCGAGCGCGAAAAGGCGCCCACGATTGTGAACGTCATCATCCACTGGCCTGAAGCGGCTTGCCGCGAGCACGTGAGTTAAGATGGCGCCGTGCAGCTGACAGGAACTTCGCTCACCCTCGGGGACATCGAAGCGATCTCCATGCGCGGGGAGACGGTGACCCTCGCGGACGAGGCCAAGCGCCGCGTGAAGCAGTCGCGCCAAGTCGTCGAAGACATTCTTGCCTCGGAGCGCGTTGTCTACGGGATCAATACCGGCTTTGGCAATTTCCGCAACGTGGTGATCCCGCGACACGATCTCGAGACCCTGCAAGTGAACCTGATCCGTAGTCATGCGGCTGGCGTAGGCGACCCGTTTCCCGAAGAAATCGTGCGCGCAATATTGCTCCTTAGGGTAAACGCCCTCGCCTCTGGATTCTCGGGGGTCGATCCGTCGACCCTCGACGCTCTCCTGGCGATGCTCAACAAAGGGGTGCACCCTGTCGTGCCCAAAAAAGGGTCGGTGGGCGCGAGCGGGGACCTTGCTCCTCTCGCCCATGTCTCGCTCGTCTTGATCGGCGAGGGCGAAGCGTTTTATCGCGGCGAGCGGCTTTCCGGCGAGGAAGCGCTCGCGCGCGCCGGGCTCGAGAAGATTTGCTTGCACCCGAAAGACGGCCTGGCGCTCATCAATGGAACGCAAGTCATCACGGCGCTTCTGTCGCACGCGGTGATCCAGGCTCAACGGCTCGTGCGCTGCGCCGACATCATCGGTGCTTTGACGCTCGATACGCTTCTCGGAACGGATGTCGCTTTCGACGCGCGGATCCATGACGCGCGCCCGCATGTTGGACAAATCGAGACCGCGCGCGGGTTGAGGCGGCTCCTTTTTGGAAGCGAGCTGAGAAAGTCCCATGAAGATTGCGACCGCGTGCAAGACAGCTACTCGCTACGCTGCATGCCGCAAGTCCACGGGGCGGTGCGCGACGCCCTCAGCTATGTCACGGGCATCGTCGAGATCGAGATCAATAGCGCGACCGACAACCCGATGATCTTCATCGACGGCGGCGACGTGATCTCGGGCGGGAATTTTCACGGCCAACCCGTTGCGCTCGCGGCCGACTTCCTGACAATAGCGCTCACTCAGCTCGGCGCCATCAGCGAGCGTCGCATGGAGCGTCTCGTCAACCCCGACCTTTCCGGGCTTCCCGCTTTTCTCGTCAAGGAAGGCGGTTTGAACTCGGGTTTCATGATCCTTCAAGTCACGGCCGCGGCTCTCGCCTCCGAGAACAAGACCTTTTCACACCCCGCGAGCGTCGACAGCATCCCAACCTCCGCAAATCAAGAAGATCACGTCAGCATGGGGGTCACGGCGGCGCAGAAGACCCAAGAGGTCGCGCGCAACCTCGCTGACATTCTCGCGATCGAATGGCTCGGCGCGGCTCAGGCACTCGAGTTTCGAAGACCGCTCCTCACATCGGCGCCTCTCGAGGCCGCGCATGCGTTGTTGCGCGAGCGCGTCCCTCCCTATGAACAGGACCGGACACATTATCAAGACATCATCGCGGCGCGAGAGCTTCTGGAATCGGGGGCTCTCCTCGACGTCGTCACGAACACGCTCGACGACGAAGGAGCATCGTCATGACTACGAAAACGAGCACGGCCCGAGTAGTCCGCGCGCCTCGCGGCACGAAACTCACCTGCAAAGGTTGGCCGCAGGAAGCGGCCTATCGGATGATCCAGAACAACCTCGACCCCGACGTGGCGGAGCGGCCGGAGGACCTCGTCGTCTATGGAGGTACGGGGAAAGCCGCGAGGACATGGACCGATTTCGACCGAATCCTGACAGCGCTTCAGGGGCTCGAAGCCGATGAGACCCTGCTCGTGCAGTCGGGCCGTGCTGTCGGCATCGCACGAACGCATCCGGACGCGCCCCGCGTCTTGATTGTCAACTCGATGCTCGTGCCCCATTGGGCGACGTGGGACGAGTTTCGAAGACTCGAGGCGGCGGGTCTCACGATGTTCGGGCAGATGACCGCTGGGAGCTGGATTTACATCGGAACGCAAGGCATTCTGCAGGGGACCTACGAGACCTTTGGGGCTTGCGCGCGGAAGCATTTCGGTGGGAGCCTCGCGGGGCGGCTGCTGGTGACGGGCGGGCTCGGTGGTATGGGTGGCGCCCAGCCTCTTGCCGTCACGATGAACGGCGGCGTCTGTCTCGCTGCGGAAATAGACCCGGTTAGGGTCGAGAGAAGGCTCGAGACGGCCTATCTGGACCGCGCGAGCGCGGATCTTGATGAAGCCCTCCGGTGGTGCGACGAGGCGGTACGGAAAAAAGAGGCACTCTCGGTCGGGTATATCGCCAACGCGGCCGACCTCCTCGCCGAGCTCATCGCTCGCGATCGAGCGCCGGATGTGTTGACGGATCAAACCTCGGCGCATGACGAGCTGAACGGCTATGTGCCCAACGGCATGAGCTACGAAGAGGCGCTCGCGCTACGTGTGGATGATCCGAAACGCTATTCACGGGAGTCGATGCGGACGATGGCGGATCATGTGCGCTCGATGTTGACGCTCCAAGAGCGGGGAGCGGTGACGTTCGACTACGGCAACAATATTAGAGGCCAGGCCATCGCCGCCGGTGTCGACAACGCGCTCGACATCATCGGCTTCGTTCCGGCCTATATCCGGCCGCTTTTTTGCGAAGGCTCGGGACCGTTTCGCTGGGTGGCACTTTCCGGTGACCCCGCGGATATCGCCCGCACCGATGAGGCTGTTCTCGAGACTTTTCCTGACAACGAGCACCTGGCGCGTTGGATCCGGCTCGCGCAAGAGAAAGTGCAGTTTCAAGGCCTGCCGGCGAGGATTTGCTGGCTCTCCTATGGCGAGCGGGCGAAAATGGGGCTCGTGTTCAACGATCTCGTGGCGAAGGGCGAGGTCCAAGCCCCCCTCGTTATCGGACGCGACCATCTCGATTGCGGCTCGGTGGCGTCACCCTACCGCGAGACCGAGGGGATGAAAGACGGCTCCGATGCGATTGCCGACTGGCCGATCTTGAACGCGCTGCTCAACACGGCGTGCGGCGCGACGTGGGTCAGCGTGCATGATGGCGGTGGCGTCGGCATCGGCTACGCGATCCACGCGGGTCAAGTGATCGTCGCCGATGGAACTCCCGAGGCCGCGAAGCGGCTCGAGCGCGTGCTCACCGCGGATCCCGCAATGGGCATCTTCCGCCACGTGGATGCCGGCTATGAGCGCGCCGCCGAGATCGGGAAGGAACGCGGCGTTCAAATTCCCTAGCGGTCTCGTAGGATGCTAGTTATCGAGAACATCGGCGAGCTTTTTCTGCCTGAGGCACGGCTTCTCGACGCTTACCTATCGATCGAAGGCGACCATATCGTTTCCTTCGGGGAGGGTCCGGCGCCGAAGCATAACGGCGATACTCTCGACGCGGGCGGAGGTGCTGTCATTCCCGGGCTCATCGACGCGCATACGCATCTAGTCTTTGCCGGAACACGGGAAGACGAGTTCGTCCATCGATGCGCGGGGAAGAGCTATCTCGAGATCGCCAAGGCGGGTGGCGGAATTCAAAGAACCGTTCAGGCCGTGCGCGATGCGAGCCTCGACGAGCTCGTCGAGCTCGCGCTCCCGCGTCTCGCCCGCATGCTCTCTTACGGCGTCACCACGATCGAGGTCAAGAGCGGTTATGGCCTCACGCTGCGCGACGAGATCAAGATGCTCGAAGCGGTGCGGCGGTTGGGCGAGCTTCAACCGATCGAGCTCGTCGGGACTTACTTGGCCGCGCATACGCTGGCGCCCGAATATCGCGATCGCCGCAAGGCCTATATCGACCTCGTGGTGAGCGACGAGCTCATGGCGCGCGTCGCGGAGGAGGGGCTCGCGGAGTTTTGCGACGTCTTTTGCGAAGACTCTGCGTTCACTCTCGAGGAGTCCCGCCGTGTGCTCGAAAAAGGCAAAGAGCATGGGCTCACTCCGAAGATCCACGCCGATCAAATCACCCAAATGGGAGCATCCCGTCTAGCCGCGGAGGTGGGCGCCATCACGGCCGAGCATCTCGAGCACATCGACGAAGGCGGGATCGAAGCGCTCGCCAAAGCCTCGGTCATCGGTGGCCTTCTTCCCGGTTGTTCTTTTTACCTTGGGGTAGCGCAGGCCCCGGCGCGGCGCCTGCTCGAAGCGGGCGTTCGCCTCACGGTCGCGACGGATTACAACCCAGGCTCCTCCGTCGTGGAATCGCTGCCCCTGACGCTCTCGATCGCGTGCACGCAGGCGAAAATGACGCCGGAGGAAGCCCTCACCGGAGCGACGGCGAACGCCGCGGATGCTTTGCTTCGCGGAGATCGGATCGGGCGTATCGCACGTGAGCTGCAAGCCGACCTCGTTGTTCTCGAAACCCCGAATGTCGATCAGTGGCTCTATCAAGTGGGCAGAAACGCGGTGCGAGCCGTTGTCAAGAAAGGTCGCATCGTTTACGAGCGAGCCCCATAGCGATCGCTCGAGCTCAAAACGCGTATTCGAACCCAACGAGCGGCGTGATCTTGTCTCTCAAGCCGTTATTGTCGAGGTTGAAGAGCAAGTTCACGTCGATGAGCAGACTCTCAACCACGTTCAGCTTGAACCCCACGGAACCACTCAATAAGTTGTAGCTCTGCTTCTCGAAGCTGACGGTGGGATAGGTGGTCGAGCCGTCACGCGCTAGAAAGGTCGACTTGACGAGTCTCGGCGCATCGATGAGGTAGTTTCCGAGAATGTCGATGACGAAGGTGAATCGTTCGCTGACACCAAAATCCGCGCCAATCACATAGGTCGCCTGATCCGGCAGGTCGGCCGACTCGCCCGTGGCGGGATTGCCGGCGAGCACGCTCGAGCCGTTCCAGAGGTAGCCGACATTGAGATGAGGCGAGAACGCGCGCGAGGAGCGCGAAAGGATCAAGAAAGGACGGATGCCCGGCGCGCCCACGCCGAGCAGGTTCTTTTCGTCTCCCGTCGGGATACGAATATCCACCGCCAGTGCGGCGCTCGAACCGAAGCGGCTCTTGAGGCGTAGAGTCAGGTCACCGAGTCCGCTCGCCGAACCGAATGCGGTGTAGGTACGCTGGTTGCCGATCTCGTCTCCTTGCTGCCGGAAGAAATGGACCTTGTCGTTTCCTGCCGTGCCAAGTCGCTGGACGGTTGCCGACGAGATGACGGTCAGATCCGTGCTCACGATCGGAATCGCGAGAGACAGATCGAGCCGATCGGTGAGACCATAGCTGATGAAGGTCGTGAACTGATTCACCCGTGCCTGGATCGAGTTGTTCGTCGTGACGACATCGATTCTCCCGCCGCCCAGAAAAGCACTGTCGTGCTCGAACACAGCAGGCACGTTGTCGAGATCGAGCCCTTCGATCGTGTCGAAGGAAAAATTCTGAAACGTGAACCCGAAGGAGAAACGGCCGCCACCAATCGTCTCGGCGCGCTCGGCGAGGACCGGGCCGAAGCTTTGGCTCGAGCGTTGGAAGACACCGAGGTCGGCATCGAACTCATAGGTGAAACCCGATGCCGGAGACGGGAGCGGCACGGCCGCCAGTTGACTCGTGAGGGCGACGCCGAACTGTGTGAACTGAGACTGGAAGTCGCTATTGTAATGGGCCGAATGCGTGGCACCGCTCGGGAGCACCGTAAGACTGTCCACGATGAGGCCGTCATCTCCATAGAGCTGGGTGAAGATCGTCGACAGTTGATCGACGGGGACGGCTACGTTGAAGGCGTCGTCTTGAGCCATGGCGGGGCCATGGGCCATTAGAATCGCCATTGCGGCGAAGAGCATTCGTTTTAGCATCAATAGATCCTCGATAGTTTGCGCGGTTTGTGAAGGGCTACTGACCGATCTGAGTGATAACCCAGCTCCCTGCAGTTTTGGCAAGTACAAAAGTTTGAGCGCGGCTACTCCCGTTTTGCGAGCGGCCACGGATCACGATGACGTCGCGACGCGTCAGCTTCACCGTCGCGCGGTCGCCTTCGATGAGGATGCTCTGGATATCGAGCTCGACTTCCTGGGAATCTATCGCGTCGAACGAACTTTGTAAACGCTTCGCGTCGGCCGCCGACAAGTTGGGCTTGATCTGGCGAAAGAGATCGAGGTTCTCGCCTTCGATGGCACGCTCATAGGTGGCGAGCGCTTGCCGGATCGCCGCCTCTTCTTGACCGACGCTCGGCGCTCTGGGCGTGGCGGGCGCCGGCCGTGAGGGTGGCGGCGCCGGTGGAGGTGGGGCCGCACGCGCCTCTTGCTGCGCGCGGCGGCTCTCGGCTTCTCGATATTCGCGTCGAGCCCCTTCGAGATAGGAGGCCGCGGTCTGGTAGCCGCGCGCGGCTCCTGACAAATCGCCGGAGCTTGCAAGCCGTTTCGCGTTGGTCTCTTCCGACATCGCGCGTTGATAAGACGGTTGCTCTCTGACGCCGGCCTGGTCTGGCTGACTGCGCAGCCGCGTCCATGCATTCTGCGCACCATCGAGCTCAGCACGTGCTACAGCCTGCGCCTCGGCTTGGGCTTGCGCCGTCTGTTGGGCCTGTTGAGCCTGCGCGCTCCGGGCGCTTTCGGCTTGCTGATGGGCTGAAGTTGCCTGTTGGTAGCCGTCCCGCGCCGCGAGAAATCTTTGCGCCGCGACCGTGTACTCGCCCCCGTTGAAATCGTCGCTCGCCTGCTGTCGCAGGGATTCCGCTCGCTGAAATTCCGCGCGAGACGTAGCGCCCGCCGAGGACGCGGCGCTTCGCGCCTGGGTCATGTCCGCTTGGGCGCTCTCGGCCTGGCTTTGAAAATGCTGATTGAGCTCTTCGTTGAGCTCGGCACCGAGCGGGTGGTTCGGGTCGAGCGCGAGCACGCGCCCGAGCGCCTCGGCCGCTTCCTCGGATGCGCCACGTGCGAGAGCCGCCCGCGCTTCACCCACCGCAACCTCGACCTGTGCGAGCGCGTTCTCCGCGGCATCACGTACCCGAACCGCTTCTGCATTTTGAGCGTCGTTGGCGAGAAGCTCTTGCGCTTGCGCGAGCGCCGTCCCGTAGTCGCGTTGCTCGAGGCTTCGCACCATGAGCTCCTGCTGGCTCGCAATGAGCGCTAGGCTCAGTTCCTCTACGCTTGGCCCCGAGCCCGCTTCGCTTCGCGTGAAGTAAAACGCGCCGGCGGCGATCGCGAGCACGACGGCCGCGCCGGCGACGTAGAGGCCGATGGGTTTCGATGTGGACGCTGCCACCCCCATCGACATTCCGGTCATCTCACGTTGCCGCATGGTGCCGCGGCTACCCGAGGCCGATAACGCGCTCGGCGATTGGCTCGGAGCGCTACTTTGCGAAAGGGGCAAAGAGCGCGACGGGGACGAGCCGGAGGGATGCGAGCCCGGCGCGGATCCCGAGGTCGTCATCGTCGGATCGGTATAGCGGGTGACGGTCAAATCCACGTTGCCCCTCGCGAGCGCTTCAGCGCGAATGCTGCGGATATGTTCTCTGAGCGCGTTGCCGTCGGCGAAGCGGCCGTCCACATTCGGATCCAAGGCCCGGTCCACCATCTGGATGAGCGCTGTTGGCAGATGCGTGTACTGCGCGAGGGGCTCGCGATCCCCTTGAACCACTTTGAACATCGTCGCGTGGATCGAGTTGCCGCTGAAGGGCTTCTTTCGTGTGAGCAGCTCGTAGAAGACCGCCCCGAGCGAAAAAATGTCCGAGCGCGGGTCGATCTTGAGGCCTTGAACTTGTTCGGGGGACATGTAGTTGGGCGTCCCCATGACATGGCCCGTTTTGGTCATATCGGACGACTCGTTGTGAACGAGGCCGAAGTCGAGAATCTTGATCTGCCCTTTTTTAGTAACGTGGATGTTCGCCGGCTTCAAATCCCGGTGGACCATCTTGTTCTCGTGCGCGAAACCAAGCCCGTCGGCGATCTGCTCCATGATCCCGAGGATTTGCTCCATCGTCAGTGCTGTGTCGCCCTTGATGAGCTCCTTGAGATCCTTCCCGTCGAGAAGCTCCATGACGATGTAAAGACTGCCCTCCTCCTCGACGAAGTCGTAGATGGTGATGATGTTCGGGTGGTTCAGCTGCGCCGCCGCCTTCGCTTCGCGCCGAAACCTCTCGACGAGCTCGGGGTCGGCATCGAGGCTTTCCGCGATGACTTTGATCGCGACAAATCGGTTGAGAACGGGATCGTGCCCTTTATAGACCTCCCCCATCGCGCCTTTTCCGAGCTTTCCGACGATGTTGTATTTGCCTAGTTTTTTCGGCTGGTTCGCCATTGAATCCCTCGAAAGAACGCTCCCGGAAGGCAGAAAAACACGTCAGTTGAGCTGTGAAGGAATAGTCTAACATGCGCCCCCGCAATGGCTCAAGAGGATCACATCCTCTGAAACAGCAGCAAGGCTCTCAATAGAATGGAAGAGCGGCAATTCCACCCTATACCGCAAAGTTGTTATCCTGTTTCGATGGCCAGATCGTGTCCCGCCTGCGCTCGGGCCAACGGCGACAAGGCGCAGATATGTCTTTATTGCTCCGCGCCCCTCCCCGCAATATCCGAGCAAGACACGCCTCCTGCTAGCTCCGAGCCCGTTGCCGAGAGGCGCTACCTCGTGATTCTCATCCCGTGCGGTGCGCCTAGTGAAAGCGTGGCCGAGAGCTTCTCGGAGATTGCGGGTCTTCCGCTTTATGATGCGCGGTTGAGCCTAGCGGCCACGAGACCGCGCCTCTTTCGTCGGGTCGAAAAGTCCGTCGGACACGAGCTCTCCAAGAAACTGACGGCGGCCCGCATCCCACACTACATCGTCTCTGAAGAGTCCGTGCTAGAGCTTCCCGTCTCGCGCATCCGCGGCGCCACGCTCCATGACCGCCACCTCGAGGCCGACATCAACGGTAGCAAGCTATCGATTCCCTACAACGAACTGTTGCTGCTCGTGCGCGGGGAGATCGTCCGCGATCGCTACGACGAGAAGAGGTTCGGCTCGTCTCACAGCTTGAGTCACGAGCTCTCTCCGGGAATGCAGCTCCATCTATATCGACGAGAGGCCAGCGCCGCCCTCGAGATTGATCTAGAGACCTTCGATTGGTCTGCTCTAGGGCCCGAGCGTTCTGACTCCGCTTTTCTGAATCTCGAGTGGCTACTCGACGAGCTCGCCGAAAAAGCGCCATCGGCCAAACTCGATCGTGGATTCGATCGCGAGCCGGTCGTGCTGACGCGCGCCGAGCCGAGCGCTGATGTCGCTTCGATGCTGAACAGCACCGAAACGAGGGCGTCCGGTATCTTGCGCGACAACGAGGCCCAGTTCCGCTTCTACTCCCGATGGCGCTATCGGCTAAAGCACCACCTCGCCAAGTAGAACTTACATAGCCACGTAATTTCTGCTCGCATCGGCACGCGGTCCTCGGTGCGCACAGGTCAGCTATGTCACTGACCGCCGGCGGTTTTCGCTGGAATCGCCGAGATGGCAGCACTCTTGCTATACCCATTTTCTATGAGACGACTCGTTTGGGTATGGGTTGCTGTTCACATCTGGGCGGTGGGCCCCACGTTCTGTCAGACCGAAGAAACCCCTGACAATCCGACGCGGTTTTCGTTCACCGCATCCGCGAACGCCGTCCATTTGAACGTCTCCGTAGTGAACAGAAAAGGCAAGCCCGTCACCGACCTCGAGCAAACGGACTTCTGGGTGCTCGAAGACGACGTTCTCCAGAGGATCACCTATTTTTCTCGCGGCGATGCGCCCGTCGACGTCGTGCTCCTCGTCGATGCGAGCGGCAGCATGGATGTCGCTGAAAAGACGGCGAATGCACGCAACGCGGCGATTCAGCTCATCCACGGCCTCGGTCCCGAGGACCGTGTCGCCGTCTATGCTTTCGACAAAGATCTCTACCGCCTGACCGATTTCACCAAGACCAAGGAAGACGCGATCGACGCTTTGACGCGGCTTTCGCCTTTCGGCTCGACCGCGCTCTATGACGCCGTCGTGACGTTGTCCGACTACGTGATCCACGAAGGTTTCGGCCGCCGCGCCATCGTGGTCCTCACCGACGGCATCGACACGTCGAGCGAGGCCACGATCGAACAAGCCGTCGAGAAAGCCAAAGGGGTAGATCTCCCGGTCTATGCGATCCGGGTGCTTTCGCCCGTAGACGATCCCGAGAGCGATTTGTTTCTAGGTGTTCATGGCGCCAGCTTCCGGGGTGAAGACGCCCTCCGCCGTTTCACCGCCGAGACCGGCGGAGCGCTCTATGCAGGGAGTCAATGGGGCCAGCTCGTCGTGGCTTCCGCTCGCATTCGCGAAGAGCTCAAAACCCAATATCGAATCGGTTATGTCCCCAACAACAACAGTGAGGACGGCGAGTTCCGCCGTATTCATGTCCAAACGCGCCGGCGGGGGATCAAGGTTCGAACCCGAAAGGGGTACTACCCCAAGAAACAGGGTTCGGTCCTCGGCAAGACTCGCTCGGCCGCTAACGATAGCTCGAGCTAATAGGAGGTCCGCTATGTCTAACAAACGTAATTGGATGGTCATCACAATAGCGGCTGTGCTGGTCGCTTCCGGATGTTCCACCAAGAGATATGTCAGCAAGGAAGTCGGCGCCGTCAATCAAAAAGTCGAGACATTAAGCGAGTCGGTCGAACGGAATCAAGAACGTATCGGCCGCAATGCGGACGAGATTTCCCGGCACGGCGGCGAGATCCAGAGAGTGGACGCGAAGGCCGACGAGGCCGGCCACCTTGCTGCTTCGGCGCATGATGAAGCGAAGCGCGCCTTCAACATAGCGCACAAAGCGATGAAGGGTAAGCTCATCTACGAGATCACTCTTTCGAACGACAAAGTCAACTTCGCCTTCAACGCCTCCGAGCTTTCGCCGGACGCGCAGATGCTCGTCGACGAGCTCGCCGATCGGGTGAAGGCCGACAACCGCGGACTGTGGATCGAGATCGAGGGCCATACGGACGGGACGGGCGAAGCCCATTACAACAAAGGGCTCGGTCTCAAACGGGCCGAAGCGGTTCGAGATTACTTCTATCAGGCGCACGGCATACCCCTTCACCACATCGCCGTTTACAGTTTCGGCGAAGAGCAACCGGTCGCGGATAACGGGTCACGCGAGGGCCGGGCTCGCAATCGGCGGGTCGTGGTGAAGGTTTTGGAATAGCGAACAGGTTATCGACTCCAAGCTCGGCGACGAGCTGGGAGCCCGGCAGGCCCCTTTTCCGGCGCGCGGGGTCCTGCCGGGTTTTACTTTTTGGAGCGTCCCGCTCGGCCGTTACAATAAGCAGAGGGAATAAACCGAGCCATCCCCTGTATTCCTCAGTGGGACCAACTGAGAGGAGCTACTTTGGGCAGCGCAGCCCAAGTGCAGAATCCATCGAGCACCAGCGAGGACGATCGCGACCTAGTCGTGCGCGCTCGCGACGGAGACGATGATGCTTTCGGGAAGATTGTGCGTACCTACCAGCGCCGCGTCTATGGTGTAGCCTTTCGGATGACGCGTCGCCACGAGGTTGCTGATGACATCGTGCAAGATACGTTCATTCGCGCCCATCGGAGCCTCGACCGCTTCGAGCTGGGACGCCCCCTCGCGCCGTGGCTCATGAGAATAGCCGTGAACCTCTCGATCAACTATCTCAACGGACCAACGAAGCGCGAGCAGTCGATGTACACGGAAGACCGTCCCGATGGACCGTGGGAGCCGCAAGTCCATGAAGACGCGAGTCGCGAGGCGATCGAATCGAATCCGGTACGAAGCTTGATGTCGGCTGAGTTCGCTAGGGCGCTCGGAAAAGCACTCGAGAAACTTTCGCCCGAACATCGTGCTGTCTTCACGCTAAAAGTCGACGAAGGGATGCCCTACGCGGAGATCGCGACCACGCTCGGGATCTCCCGGGGCACCGTCATGTCCCGGCTCTTTCGGGCGCGCGGCAAACTCAAGAACCTACTCGAGGACTATCTTTGACATGAAATGCGAGAACGCCATTCTTCTCGTTGAAAAGCTAGTGGACGGCGAGGCCAGCGCCAGCGAAAAGGCGCTCGTGGAGCAGCACGTCGCTGCCTGCGAGGACTGCCGCTCTCACTACGCGTTTGTCAAAGCGCTCGCGAGCGCTTCCGAGAAGATCGAGCTCGCGCCGGCGCCACCACAAGCCTATTGGGACCATTTGCCTTCCAGGATCATCGCGCGTCTGCACGAGGACGAGCACCCGGGGTTTTGGCAGTGGCTATTCACGCCATCCGTGCTCCGATGGGGAGCGCTGGCCGCGACGGTCACGGTAGTCGTCGCCGTCGGTATGAACGTCTTGCGGGAGGGAGATCTCGCGGTCGAGGCTCCCGCGCGGCAAGAGCTCCGTCAGAGAAACCAGGCCGACATTGTCGAAGAGCTCGAAGCACCTGACGACGGAGTTGCTGTCCTCGAGCCCCCGGCGGAGCCGAGGGCCCCGACCCCGGCTGCAGCGCCCGCGACCGCACGTGACGAAGCGCCCCGCCTGCTGGCGCCCGAGGAAGTCCGGAGTAACGAGAGTGATTCTGAGAAGCTCAGCCAAACGATCGCCCGGGCCTCGCGTCCTCGCGCCAAGAGCGAAGCTGCCGACGCCCTGGAGTCGAGCCCGCCGACAGAGCCAAAGGCAACCCCCGAGACATTGGGCATAGAGAGCGGGGCGAGCTTCCTAGTCACGGAGACCGTCATAGTCGAACCCATGCGCTCACTTACCTTGCGCGAGTCTCGAGCCACCGATCCCGCCGAGCTCGAGTACCAAGCGCTACGCGGTGAAGCACGCCCGGGCCTCGCTGGGCGCCGCGACTCCACCATCGCCGGCGAGGATTGTGAGACATGGCGAGCCTTTCTCGAGCGCTATTCTGTCAGTTTGCGAGCGAGCGACGTGCGCTACGAGCTCGCGCGCTGCGTCCTCGGCCGCTACGAGACCGATCCGAGCGACGCTGGCCGCGAGGTTGCACTTCGCGACGTCGACATTTTCCTGGGGGACGAGCCAGAAGGCACGAGAGCCGAAGAGATTCGCGAGCGTGCCGCCCCGCTGCGCCAGCCCGACTAGACTAGAGTGCGAGCCGGTAGACCGAGCTCGAGCTCGCGAGAACCAGACCGCCATTGTCATCGAAGGCGAGTCCGACGAGAGGCGGTGAAGCGACGACGCGCTCCGGGCTTTCGTCTTGCTGGAGGCGGTAGACGCCACTGCCCCCGATGAGCCCTTCGGTGACGTAAAGCGCGCCTTCGTCGTCGAAGGCCATGCCTTGAGGTCTTCCGAAACATTCGTAGACCTTTGTAACTTGGGCATCGACGTCGATACGGTAAATCGGATCGACCGAGGCCAGGCTCGGCGCCGCGACGAAGAGATTGTCCTCGCTGTCGAACACCATGTGATAGGCCGCAACGGAAGGCTCGAGATGGACGAAGGAGCGCGGCTCGCCGTTGGGCTCGATCCGAAAAATCGTTCCCCGTCGATCGCCAACATAGAGAATGCCTTGGGAATCGAAGGCGAGACCGGTCGCGGTGCCGAGCTCGTCGGCGACGAGATCGACGTTGCGATCCGAAGAGACCCGGTAGACGGCCCCCTCTTCACGGCTAGAAACATAGAGACAGTCATCCGGTCCCCAGGCAAGGCCCGTCGGGTTCAGGATGTTGCTGACGAAAGGCTCGACCGTATCGTCGCGATCAATGCAGTAGACCGACACGGGAACTTTTTCACCTCGGCTGCCGCTGAAGGTCACGTATAAGTTGCCTTCACGATCGAAGACCGGATTGGCGACAGGCTGAAGCTCATCGGCGATCGTATCCGCGAGCGAAATCGCATGCGCCTCGCTCGAGACCCCGTCCTGCTCCACGCGAACTTCCGGCATCGCCTCCGCGGGAACCACGGTCGAGATCGTACCGGCCGAAACGCGCATCACCTGACCACGTTGGTCCCCGAAGAAAACCCGGTGGGCATGGGCTCGTCCGGAATCGAACCTGCCTCTTATCGCAATGAGCCCCCCAGGCATAGCGTGAGGTGGATCGATCGCGGATATATTCGGAGGGGGAGCGCTCACTTCAGTTCCGATTTCGTCCTTCGCAGCATCATAACACGCTACGAAATCTACTCATTCGAGAGCTCGATGAGCTCGTTGTCGAGAAGCCTCTTGAAAATTAGCAGAACATCTTGCTCGATCATCGGGCAGATCTTCATGATGGAATCTACGTCCCATTCTCCGTTGACGCGCGAAAGGACGAAGCCTTCTTGCGGGTCGAGGTCGAGCTCGGAGAGCTCGCTGAGCGTTACCTTGAGGCGTGGCACCGCGTCGGTAGGGATCTCCGAGACTTCACCCAAGTCGTCGAGGATGGCTTCAATCTTTATCTTGAAAAGCGTTGCATGTTTGTTCTGCGGATCGACCTCTAGGGCGGCCTGAAACTTCTCGAGCGCTTTCTGATAATCGCCTGCACCGTAAAGGCTCGCCCCCGTCTCGAGCTTCTCTCGAAGCTCCTTGACTTGGGCGTCGAAATCGATCTCCGCGGGCGAATCTTTGACCGCCACTAGTTTGCGGCTGTGAAGCTCGAGGAGTCGCGAAGCAGCGTAGAACTCCACGGCGTGAAGCTCGAGTGAGATCTCCGCCATGTTCATGCCGCGAACGACGAGCTCGAGAACGTGCTGATCTTCTTCTGAGAGATCCGTCGCCTTGGTGATCGCGTCTTTGTCGGCCTCGAAGGTGGAAAGCCGGGACGGGAACACTTCGTGAATCCGACGCCACTCGTCGCTCCGGCGAGCGCCTTCGAGGATGACTCCGGTGAGGTCTAGAGGAAGGAATACCGGGATGCTCTCCGGCAGCACGTCGTCCTCGAATGTGAACTCGCCGTCCTCCCATAAAAAGCAATCGTAGATGGCTTCTTCGGTCTTGATCTGAAGCAGCTCCTCGAGCACCTGCTCGGTGATCGCTTTTGTGCCCAATAAAATCTGCCCAAGCTGACGGTTGCTGGAATCCTGTTCGATGAGCGCCTTGAAGAGCTCTTCCTCGGTGAGATGTCCCGAGCGGATCAAGAACTGACCGAGAGTTTCTCGAGGGCTGCTCGAGGTCGAGGAGAAAAGACGCCCTTTCTTCAAGAACAGCTTTTTCTCGATCGGCCCGCGCCTCAATGTAATCGTGCCGGTCTTGAGGTTGTTTCCGCACCATTGCAGCAGATCTCCGAGCAGCATGGTGGCGAGAGATCCTGTAAGGCTCATCGAGTGGCGCGACCCTGAGTGCGCCCCGAAATTGAGATCTCCGGACGAGTTCGGCTCACCCGGACCAGGACAGGTAGTCCCGCCAACTGTTGGGGACGTCGTTCATACCGTAGGTTATGGCGTGAGCGGGAAGGTAAGAGGGCCTTCTTGGCTGGCGCACGAGGGTGAGCCGCGCCTCTCGAGGCGTCCGGCCACCTTTCGTCCGATTGCACCCGATACAGCAGGTGACGATGTTCTCCCAAACTTTGCGGCCGCCCCGCGACACGGGTACGACGTGATCGAAGGTCAACTCCGAGGCTCTGAATGGCTTGGAGCAATACTGGCATCGATACCTGTCCCGAAGGTAGATATTGGAACGCGAAAATGGCACCTGATGAAAACGGCGAGCCACTCTCACGCGGCGAAGTAGCCTCAAGACGGACGGTAGCACGAGCGAGATGCGAACTCCGCGAATCCGTCGGTCGTATGAGGCGATCACCTCGACCTTGCCCTTGACCAGCAGAACGATCGCTTTTTGCCAGGTGATGACTCTCAGCGGCTCGTAACTGGCGTTGAGCAGCAAGCTACGCATTAACATGCGCATCCGTGTGCTCTGGGCACAAGAAGCCTGCGCGTGCACCGTGCCGGAGAGGCCTCGAGTTGTCCCCGTTGGGGTCCGACGCGACCGAGACTAGCTTGACTGCCTGGGATAACCTCCGCGAACGTTAGGGAATGAACCCGTAAAGTCAGATTTTGGTATATGTTCCGCCAAAGGATGTTGGTTGTCAAACGCTTGGAGCAAAGGAGAAACATGCGCCTTCAAATAGCTGTTGTTGGGGGATCGCAGCCGAGCCAGGACGCGGCGAACGAAGCCGAGGCGGTGGGCGCGGCTATCGCGGAAGCAGGAGCGACCCTCGTATGTGGAGGGCTTTTCGGGATCATGGAGGCAGCGGCGAAAGGGGCGCGCAAAAAAGGCGGGCACACTCTGGGCATTCTGCCGGGAAACTCGCGGCGCGATGCCAACCCTTACATCGATTGCGCCGTAGCCACCGGACTCGGTAATTTCCGAAACTATCTCGTTGTGGCCACGGCCGACGCGGTGGTGGCCATGCCTGGCCGCTACGGCACGCTTTCGGAGATCGCGATGGCATTGACTTTAGGCAAACGGGTCGTGGGACTGGGTAGTTGGGAGATCGAAGGTGTGCTCGAGGCCGCGAACCCGGAAGAAGCAGTGCGGATCGCGCTAGGTCACAAATATTGACGGTAGAGAGGGTTGGATTGGCAGTAGATTTGGATCGTTCTCGCGATGACCCGCGTGTCTTCGATCTCGAGCTTCTCGAACGTCGCTCCGAAGCCCGGAGGGAGCCCGTGGACGGGATGGGTCTGAACCACTTGCACCCAGGCGACCACGCTTTGGATCGCAAGCTGACGATCGTTTCCGGGGACCCGAAATTCGATCTCGAGCTTTTCGCCAACGCTAGGTAGCTCTTTAGTCGCGACGTAGACGCCTTGCAAAGACAGATCCAGGAGCATGGCACGGCCTTCGAGCGCGCCCCGGACCGTGCAGCGACGCACGAAAGGAATGCGCAGCGTGGGTGGAGGTGTCGTTTTCACGGCCTTGTTCAGAGGGAGAACCTCAGGTTACCGTTCGAGGGAGGAGCTGTCAATGCAGTGTTACGATAGCGGCAGATGATTGCTGATTACTGATTCTTGATTCTTGATTCATGACGATCGCGAAGCCGACAACCGATGTCTCCAAGCTCGAGGCGGGCGTTTTGCGGGAAGTCGACCTCCTCCTGCGAGAGCTCAAAGGTGCACGAGCCACGCTTCGCGTGACGCCCGAGTCTCTGCTCGAGAAAGAGCTGGGACTAGGAAGTCTCGAGCGTGTCGAGCTTTTGTCGCGTCTCGAAAAACGTTTCCGCGTCAAGGTCTCCGAGAGCGCTCTCAGTGAGGCCCTTACGCCGCGAGGGGTGGCGGAAGCCTTCGTCCATGGCGAGGTCGAGCCGAGCTTCGAGCGCGAAGCGGTGACCTATCGACCGAGCCGACACGCACCTCCCGAGCAAGCGCAAACACTCGGTGAAGTCCTCATGGCGCGAGCGCGGGCCGAGCCCGATGCGGCGCACGTGTTCATGAAGGAAGACGGTAAACCGGAATCGACGCTGACGCTCGGCGAGCTCTATAGCGAGGCGCTCACCATTGCCGGCGGGCTCTCTGCTTTCGGGATCGAGCGGGACGACAAAGTCGCTCTCATGCTCCCGACGAGCCGGGATTTCTTGACGAGCTTCATGGGCGTCCTCCTTGCGGGCGCGGTGCCCGTGCCCCTCTATCCGCCTTTCAGCACGGCGGGGCTTCAAGAATATGCTCGGCGACAAGCTGGGATTATCGCGAACGCGGAGGTGGTTTTGTTCATCACGCTCGAGCGCGGCCTCGCCGTAGGCGACGTGCTCAAGACGCATGCGCGCTCGCTTCGGGACGTCGTGACCACGTCGGAGCTCGTAGCGCGGTCCCAGCCCCTGGCGCCTGTGAACGTCGACGCCGACGCGACCGCGCTCATTCAATACACGTCAGGCAGCACCGGCGATCCGAAAGGCGTCGAGCTCACCCATGCGAACTTGCTCGCCAACATTCGAGTCATCGGCACGACACTCGATATCCAGCCGAGCGACGTAGGAGTGAGCTGGCTTCCGTTGTACCACGACATGGGGCTGATTGGCGCGTGGCTCGCTCCGCTTTATTTCGGGATGCCGGTCTCCATTTTCTCCCCGCTCGCCTTTCTCGCCCGCCCGGAGCGGTGGCTCTGGACCATCCACGCGCGCCGCGCCACGATCTCGCCCGCGCCAAACTTCGCCTACGAGCGATGCGTACGGAAGATCGCGGAGGAGGATCTCGAAGGACTTGACTTGAGCTCGTGGCGCGTGGCTTTGAACGGCGCGGAGCCGATAGCCCCCGAAACGCTCGCGGCCTTTCAACGAAAGCTCGCACCCTACGGTTTTCGCGAGGAGAGTTTCCTGCCGGTCTATGGACTCGCCGAGTCTTCACTATTGCTTGCATCGTCAAAGCAAGGGACCGCCCCGCGCATCGGGTCTTTCGCGCGGGAGCGGCTCGAGAAAGAAGGGACGGCATCGCCCGCGCCCGCGGACGACCCGTCGGGCCTCCGTCTCGTGAGCGTTGGCAGCGTGGTCCCAGGGCACGAGATTCGCATCGTCGATGAGGGTGGACGCGATGTTCCGGAGGGCCGCGAGGGCTCTCTCATCTTTCGCGGACCGTCCGTGATGAAAGGGTATTACAAGAAGGAGGAGGCCACGGCCGCCATCCGCCGCGGCGGCGGCTATCTCGATTCGGGCGATCGCGCGTTCGAGCTCGACGGCGAGCTTTTCATCACCGGCCGCTCCAAAGACATCATCATCCGCGCCGGCCGCAACTTGATGCCGCAAGAGATCGAAAAGGAAATCGCCGAAGTCGACGGGGTGCGGCGCGGTTGCATTGTCGCCTTCGGGGTCTCGGATGCAGCGACCGGAACGGAAAAATTGGTCGTCGTCGCAGAAAGCCGCGAGGACGACCCCGAGGCTCGGGCGCGCATCGGAAGAGCCATCGAATCGAGACTCCTCGAGCGCACAGGGGTCCCGGCCGACGATGTCCGGCTCGTGCCGCCACGAAGCATCCCAAAAACGTCGAGCGGGAAGCTCCGGCGCTCCGCGTGTCGCGAGCAATATCTTCGCGGCGAGTTGGCCTCTGACAGCAACAGCTCGTGGACGTTCTGGGCGAGGGCTCTTTGGTTTTCTGGCAAGGCTCGGGTAAAAAGAGAGCTCACGCGGTTCGGGCGTGTGCTGTTCGGATGCTATGTGTGGGTTTTGTCCGCGTTTTTCGTGCTATTCGGCTGGGGTCTGACGTGGCTCGTCCCCACGCGACGTTTCTTCGCTCGATTCGTTCGTTATGCGGCTCGCGTCTACTTGTTGCTCTCCGGCATCCGCCTCGAAGTCGAAGGATCGGAGCACTTGAGCGAGGCGGAAGGGCCGTTCGTCTTCGTGGCGAACCATGCGAGCTATCTCGATCCCATACCGGTGATGGCGAGCTTGCCGAACGACTACGCTTTCGTCGTCAAGAGCGAGGCCGCGTCTTGGCCGTTTTTCGGAAGGTTCATCGGAAAGCTTGGCCATCTTCCCGTGAAGCGCTCGCTCGCGGATGAAAGCGCCAAGAGCACCGATGAGATGCGAGAGCTTCTCGACCAAGGCCGCTCGGTCGTGCTCTTCCCCGAAGGAACGTTCAGTTACGCGACGGGCCTCCGTCCCTTCAAGCTCGGCGCGTTCAAGCTGGCGGCCGAGAGCGGCCGCCCGCTTGTCCCCATCGCCCTTGTCGGCACCCGTCGTTGGCTGCGTGACGGCACGTGGATGCCGCGGCCAGGCCGTGTCGCGGTCGTGATTGGCGAGCCGCGGACGATCGCCGACTCGTCTTTCGAAGGCATCGTCCAGAGCAAGGAAGAAACGGCGGAGATTATCGCCGCGGCGGTGGGCGAGCCGCGGCTCGACCTCGTCTCCGCAGGACCCCTCAACCCCTGAGCCGTACAAGAGGCAGACTATCCGGCGGGATCACGCTTGCGGTGACGAGCCGCGCCCGTCGTGGGTACTGTCAAATTGAGGCGCTACCTGGCAGACTTGGCTCATGAACAGCAAGTCGCCGAGCTACCACGGATATCGATTTCCGCCCGAAATCATCAGCCACGCGGTCTGGCTCTACCACCGATTCTGTATGAGCTTTGGA